>NZ_JANXRJ010000160.1 GCF_025353065.1 Lapillicoccus sp. | reverse complement strand
GACGATGATCTCCGCGACGAGGACCTTGACGCCCTGCCCGGCGCCCCGGAACTTCAGGACGTAGGTGCCGTCGTCGCTGGCCTCGACGATCCCCGGGAGCGACCCGCCCTCCCGCAGGGGGGTGACGTAGCGGGTCGCGGTCAGCTGCTCGAGCACCACCTGAGCCTAGGGGAGGGCCCGGCAGCCTAGGGGAGGGCGGGGTGTGGGGGGAGCCGTGGGCCGGCAGCCCGCGACCACCGGCGGCCGATGACGAGCGCGAGGCCGAGGTACCAGAGGGAGGCGGCCCCGAGCACGGCATACGACTTGCCGGTGGGGGGCAGGACGAGGGCGGCGATGACGGTCGCGAGGACGAAGACGGCGTTGAGCGCGACGTCGTAGATGCTGAACACCCGCCCGAGGTAGATGTCGCCGACGACCCGTTGGATGGTCGTGTCGACGCAGATCTTCACCGACTGGGTGGTGATGCCGAGGCCGAGCGCGGAGACAACCACCGCCCAGGGGACGAACAGCGCCGCCGGGACGACCTGCACGACGGCGCCGAGCAGGGCGACGGCCACCAACCAGCGGGCGGTGCCCCAGCGCCGGACGAGCGACGGCGTGATGACCGCCGCGATCCCGAAGCCGACCCCTGAGGCCCCGACAGCCAGCCCGAGACCCGCGAGCCCAGCGGCGCCCGGACCACCGAACTGGTTGCGGTAGAGCAGGACCGTCGCGACGATCATCAGGGCGTAGGGGAGTCGTGTCGCGGTGACGACGCCGAGACCCAGCCGCGCCAGCGGTGGCAGGTGGCGGGCGGCGTCGAGCAGCCCGCGGTAGACGTTCCCGACCGCGTCGCGGACCTCTGCGGTGACCTCGTCGAGGGACGGGCCGAGCGGCGGGAGCCGGGTGGCCGCCAGCGCGGAGAGGGCGTAGACGAGGGCCCCGAGCAGCAGCACGATCGCGTTGCTGCCGGTGAGGCCGTCCACGCCGCCCCCGATCCCGAGCCCCACGAGGTAGGCCAGGCTGCCGGCGGTCGGTGCGACCGCGTTGGCCGTGACGAGCCGGTCGCGGGAGACGACGTGCGGCTGCCCGGCGGAGAGGCCCGCGAGCTGGAAGCGGTTGACGGAGAAGGCGGTGAGGACGAGCAGGTAGAACAGCGGACTGACGTTGTCGCGCTGCACGAGGACAGCGATTCCGAGGAGCAGCACGGTGCGGATAGCGTTGCTCAGCAACAGGATCCGGCGCCTCGACCAACGGTCGAGGAACACCCCGACGAAGGGTCCGAGGACCGTGAAGGGCAGCAGGATGGTGGCGAACGCCGCCGCGATCGCTCCGGCCGTGGGCGCTCGCTCGGGGGAGAAGAGCACCGTGGACGCCAGTGCCGCCTGGAAGATCCCGTCGGACAGCTGGGAGACCAGGCGCACCCCGAGGAGCCTCCGGAACCCGGCGAAGCGCAGGAGGACGACGAGGTCCCGGAAGAACGTCACGGCCGTCAGCCTAGGTCCCGCGACGATGGGCCAGACGCACCTCGGACGAACGGGCGACGCACCCAATCCGCTCCTTGGGCGGCCCCGAACAACTGGTGGGGCGGCCGGTCGCCGGAGCGGGTCATCGATCCGATCGGGCGAACACGGCCCGGCCGCCCCACCTCATCGGCGCCTTCGTGGTGAGGGGTAGCGTGCGAAGCCACGTCCCCGACCTCAAGGAGCTCCCGTGCCCGACCACTCCTACGACCCGTATGCGGCCCTGCCGCAGGTCCCGTCGTTCACCGTCACCTCCACCGACGTGGTCGAGGGTCAACAGCTGCCCAACGACCAGCTGAGCGGCATCTTCGGAGCCGGCGGCAAGGACATCTCGCCGCAGCTGAGCTGGTCCGGATTCCCCGAGGCGACGAAGAGCTTCGCCGTCACGGTCTACGACCCCGACGCCCCCACCGCCGCCGGCTTCTGGCACTGGGCGGTCTTCAACATCCCCGTCTCGGTCACCGAGCTCGCCACCGGCGCCGGCGACGAGGCGGGCAGCGGACTGCCCGACGGCGCGGTCCAGCTCAAGCACGACGGGGGAGTGCGGCAGTTCCTCGGCGCGGCGTCACCGGCCGGCCACGGACCGCACCGCTACTTCATCGTCGTGCACGCGGTCGACGTGGAGTCGCTCGAGGTCCCGGCCGACGCCACGCCGACCATTCTCGGCTTC
This sequence comes from Lapillicoccus sp., assembly GCF_025353065.1. Lineage (GTDB taxonomy): Bacteria > Actinomycetota > Actinomycetes > Actinomycetales > Dermatophilaceae > Lapillicoccus. The sequence goes on along the minus strand of NZ_JANXRJ010000160.1, from coordinate 50,311 downwards.
AACCTCTTCACCCACACCCTGGGTCGGGCGCTGATCATGCCCATCTCCGAGTCCTGAGCGGGGCGCCGGCCCTCACCCTCGGCCGAGGAGCTCGACCACCTGACGGGCGATCTCGAGCTCCTCGTTGGTCGGGACGACGAGGACCGCGACCTCGCTGTCACCGGTCGAGATCCGGTGCTCCCCGGAGGTTGCGGCCGCGTTGGCGACCGGATCCAGCTCGAGGGTCCGCCCGCCGAGGCCGCCGACGCCGTCCAGGGCGGCGGCTCGTATCTCCGGGCTGTGCTCCCCGACCCCGGCCGTGAAGACGACGGCGTCGACGCGGCCCAGCACGGCGGCATACGCGCCGATGTACTTGCGGATCCGGTATGCCGTGATCTCGAGCGCCAGCCGCGCCTCGTCGTCGCCGGCGTCCACGCGGTCGGTCAGGACCCGGAAGTCGCTGTCGCCGATGAGCGCCAGCAGCCCGCTCTCTTTCGTGACCCCCCGGTCGAAGTCCTCGACGCTGATGCCGGCCCGGGCCAGGTGGCCGGGGACGGAGGGGTCGAGGTCGCCAGAGCGCTGCCCCATGACGAGTCCCTCGAGGGGTGTGAGGCCCATCGAGGTGTCGATGCTCCGACCGCCCTCGATCGCGGCCGCGCTCGCACCGGCACCGAGGTGGAGGACGACGAGGTTGGTCTCGGCGACCGGCCGGTCGAGGACGACGGCGGTCCGCCGGGAGACGTAGGCGTAGGACGTGCCGTGGAAGCCGTAGCGGCGCACGCCGTGGACCTCGCGCCAGAGCTTGGGCACGGCATAGGTGTAGGCGTGCGGCGGCAGGGTCTGGTGGAACGCCGTGTCGAAGACGGCGATCTGCGGGGTGTGGGGGAAGTGCTCGGTCGCGCCGCGGATGCCGTCGAGGTGGGCCGGGTTGTGCAGCGGCGCGAGGGGCACGAGGTCGGCGATGGCCTCCCGCACGGCGTCGGTGACGAGGGTCGGAGCGCTGAACCGGTCACCGCCCTGGACCACCCGGTGGCCGACCGCGGCCAGCTCGCTCTCGACCAGGTCCGGACCGTGGTCGCGGAAGGCGTCGACGAGCACGTCGAAGGCCGCTGCCGCGTCGGCGCACGGTGCGCGGCGCCGGTGCGTCTGCCCGTCGCTCCCGGTGTGGGTCGCGTTGTCGCCGAGGTCGTCGCCCGTGCGCCCGATCCGATTGACCAGTCCGGCGGCCAGCGTCGCGCTGGTGTCGGCGTCGATGAGCTGGTACTTCAGCGATGAGGACCCGGCATTGATGACGAGGACGAGGGTGCTCATGCGTGGGATACCGCTGTCGTCGTCGGGGATTGGTGGTCCTCGAGATCTGACGTGGCCGCGGCCTGGATCGCCGTGATGGCGATGGTGTTGACGATGTCGCGCACCAGCGCTCCGCGGCTGAGGTCGTTGACCGGCTTGCGCAGGCCCTGCAGCACCGGGCCGATGGCGACGGCGCCGGCGCTGCGTTGCACCGCCTTGTAGGTGTTGTTGCCGGTGTTGAGGTCCGGGAAGATGAAGACCGTGGCCCGGCCGGCGACGGGGCTGTCCTTGAGCTTGGTCGCGGCGACGGCCTGGTCGACCGCGGCGTCGTACTGGATGGGTCCCTCGACCGACAGCTGCGGCGCCCGTCTGCGGACGAGTTCCGTTGCGGTGCGGACCTTGTCGACGTCTGCGCCGGTGCCGGACACCCCTGTCGAGTAGGACAGCATGGCGATCCGCGGGTCGATGTCGAACTGCCGTGCGGTGGCCGCCGAGGAGATGGCGATGTCGGCGAGCTGCTCGGCCGTGGGGTCGGGGTTGACGGCGCAGTCGCCGTAGACCAGGACCCGGTCGGCGAGGCACATCAGGAAGACGGACGAGACGATCGTGGTGCCCGGCGTCGTCCGCACCACCTCGAGGGCGGGCCGGATCGTGTGCGCGGTCGTGTGGACCGATCCTGAGACCATCCCGTCGGCAAGACCGTCGAGCACCATCATCGTGCCGAAGTAGCTGACGTCGAGCACGACGTCGCGGGCCTGCTCGAGGGTGACGCCCTTGGACGCCCGCAGCGCGGCATACTCCCTGGCGAAGCGTGCGCGCAGCGCCTCGTCCTGGGGGTCGATGAGAGCAGCCGCGGAGACGTCGAGGCCGAGCTGGTCGGCGCGGGTGCGGATGACCGACGGGTCACCGAGGAGGGTGAGCCGGACGACGCGACGGCGCAGCAGCTGGTCCGCCGCTCGCAGGATCCGGTCCTCCTCGCCCTCGGGCAGGACGATGTGGCGGTCGGCCTCGCGGGCCCGGTCGAGCAGCCGGTGCTCGAACATCAGCGGCGTGACGACGGTGCTCGGCGTGACGTCGAGCCGGTCGAGCAGGGCGGCCACGTCGAGGTGCTGCTCCACGAGGGCGAGGGCGGTCTCGATCTTGCGGGTCGCCGACCGGGTGAGCCGGCTCGTCACGGCGGCCAGCCTGGCGGTGGTCTCCATCGTGCCCGAGTCACAGGTGATGACCGGCACGTGGACGTCGAGCCCCTCGATGAGGCGCGAGATCGGCCCGGGGAGGTCGAACCCGCCGTTGAGGACGATCGCCGCCGGGCTGGGGAAGGTCTTGGAGCGGTGGGCGAGGAGCAGGCCGAGGAGGACGTCACCGCGGTCGGCCGGCGCCACGACGATGCAGCCCTCGAGGAGCCGGTCGAGGACGTTGGGCATCGTCATCGCGGCGACGACCAGGGCCAGCGCCTCACGGTCGAGCAGCGACTCGTCGCCGTAGAGCAGGGCTCCGTCGACGGCGGCCATCAGCTCGCGGACGGTGGGGGAGTCGAGGATGGGGTCGGAGGGGATGGCGTATGCCGGTGCGGCGCCGGTGGAGGTCCGGGCCAGAACGGCGAGGGTCGCCGCGAGCTGCGCCGGTGCGACGCGGTTGGCGACGACGGCGAGCACCGCGGCGTGGTGGGCACGGGCCTCGTCCGCGACGACCTCGACGGCGGTCCGGACCTGCTCGGGTGACCGCCCCGCCCCCGTGACGACGAGGATCATCGGCGCATCGAGGTTGGCGGCGATGATCGCGTTGTAGGAGAACTCGGTCGGCGAGGTGACGTCGGTGTAGTCCGAGCCGATCACGAGCATCGCCTCGTGGTCCTGGGCCACCGTGTGGAAGCGGTCGACGATGGTGGACATCGCGGCCTCGGGGTCGGCGTGCACCGCGTCGTAGCCCACCCCCGAGGCGCTGCGTGCCGTGAGGCCGTTCCCGAGGCGTGAGAGCAGGAGATCGAGCACGTAGTCGGCGCTGGGGTCGTCGGTGCGCACGATCGGTCGGAAGATCCCGACCCGCCCCACCCGTCGACTGAGCTGGTCGAGCAGTCCGAGGGCGACGGCCGACTTGCCCGAGAGGCCCTCCGCGGACGCGAGGTAGACGCTCGTGGCCATGGGGTCACGCTATCCCGCTCGGGCCCGACTCCGAGTCGAGCGGGCTCGACTCCGAGTCGAGTGCGCGTCAGGTCGGCGGCGCGGCGGCGCGGTCGTCGCGGATCAGCGCCCACGAGATGGCGCCGCCGACGGCGAGCAGAGCCGCGCAGATCCACATCGCGGTGCCGTAGGCGCGGGAGAACGCCACGGGGCGTTGGTAGTCAGCGCCGGACAGGCCCACGATCGCCGGCAGCGCGGCGACGGCGAGCAGGCTCCCGGCGCGGGCGACGGCGTTGTTGACTCCACTGGCCACACCGGCATACCGGTCGGGGGCGGCGCCGAGCACGGTCGCGGTCAGCGGGGCGACGAGCAGGCAGAGACCGAGGCCGAAGACGGTGATGCCGGGGAACACCCCGAGCCAATAGGAGTCGCCGGCACCGAGCCCCGCGAGGAGGGCGACCCCGACCCCGCAGACGAGCGGGCCGACCGTCATCGGGATCCGTGGCCCGATCCGCGTCGCGAGGGCGCCACCGCGCGAGGCGAGGAACAGCATGAGGACCGTCAGCGGGAGCGTCGAGAGACCGGCCGCGAGCGGGCCGTAGCGCAGCACGGTCTGCAGCTGGAGGGTGAGGAAGAACATCACGGCGCCGAGGGCGGCATACGTCAGCAGGGTCATCAGGTTGGCGCCGCTGAACTGCCGGCTGGCGAACAGGCTCGGGGGCACCATCGGGTGACGGGTGCGGTCCTCGACCACGACGAACAACGCCCCGACCAGCAGGCCGGCCACGATGACTCCCACCGTGCGGAACATGCCCAGTGCCTCGGACTGCACCAGGCCGTAGGTCGTCACCGCGAGCGCGAGCGTCGCGAGGACCGCGCCCGCGGTGTCGAAGCCGTGGACCGCCTCCTCGTCGCGCGTCTCCGGGACGCTGGCGAGAGTCATCCACACCGTCAGCGCACCGAGGGGGATGTTGAGGAGGAAGGCCCAGCGCCAGCTCGCGTACTGGACGAGCCAGCCGCCGACGAACGGCCCGGCCGCCGACGCGATGCCACCGAGACCCGACCACGAGCCGATCGCCTTCGCCCGGTCGAGCGGACGGATCGACGCCTCGATCATCGCCAGGCTGCCCGGTGTGAGGAGCGCGGCGCCGATGCCCTGCACGACCCGGGCGACGATCAGCTGACCGGGGGTCTGGGCGAGGCCACAGGCTGCCGACGCCACGGCGAACCACACGACCCCGACCAGGAAGACCCGCCGCCGGCCGTAGCGGTCACCGAGCGAGCCGCCGAGCAGGATGAGGGCCGCCATCGTGAGCAGGTAGCCGTTGGTGATCCACTGCAGGTCGGTCAGGCTGGCGTGCAGGTCCGCGCCGATCCGCACGAGGGCGACGTTGACGACGGTCCCGTCCAGCATCGCCATCCCCGACCCGAGCACCGCGGCGGTGACGATGCCGCGACCGGTGCGGGAGCTGAGCACGATGCCGGACACCTCGGCAGTGTCGCAGGGCCAGCGAGCCCAGGACCCGAAAAGCGCGTACTTGAGGGCAGAGCGCCCGAGCCCGTATGCCGCGGAAAGAGTGGGCGGTAGCGTGCCAGCGTGACGATCGGCGTCGGGCGACTGCGGCAGAACTCCATCTATCGGGCCGGGGTGCTCGGCCGGCGGCCGCTGGTCCCCACTGACCCGACGGAGCTCGAGGCACGGGCGCGCGCGGCGATGTCGGCGCGGGCGTGGGCCTACGTCGCCGGGGGAGCGGGCGACGGCGCGACGATGCGAGCCAACCGAGCCGCCTTCGACCGGTGGGCGATCGTCCCGCGGATGCTGCGCGACGTCTCGCAGCGGGACCTCTCGGTGGAGCTGCTCGGACGCACCCTGCCGGCGCCGGTGCTCGTGGCGCCGGTGGGGGCCGCGGGTCTCGTGGCCCGCGACGCGGACGTCCTCATCGGGGCCGCGGCGGCCGAGCTCGGGGTCCCCTACATCTTCTCCAACCAGGGCAGCGCGCCGATGGAGGCGACGGCGGCGGCGATGGGCGACTCGCCGCGGTGGTACCAGCTCTACTGGAGCACGGACGAGCAGCTCGTCGACAGCCTCGTCGGCCGGGCCGAGGCGATGGGCGCCGAGGCCCTCGTCGTCACGCTCGACACGACGATGCTGGGCTGGCGGCCGCAGGACCTCAACCTCGGGTCGCTGCCGTTCGCGCGCGGGGTCGGTATCGCGCAGTACACCTCCGACCCCCGCTTCCTCGAGATCGTCCGGGAGCGGGTGGCGAGGGCGTCCGGGGGCGAGAAGCCCTCTGCCGCAGTCACGCTCGGTGCGCTGCGCACCCTCGCGTCGATGGCGCGCGAGACCCCGGGCGGCTTCCTCGACAACCTCCGCTCGCCGATGCCGCGCGCCGCCGTCGAGACCTTCCTCGAGATCTACTCCAAGCCATCGCTGACGTGGGACGACATCGCGACCCTGCCCGGACGGACTCGACTTCCGGTGCTGCTGAAGGGAATCCTCCACCCCGACGACGCGCGTCGGGCCCTCGACCTCGGCGTCGCGGGGATCGTCGTGTCCAACCACGGGGGCCGGCAGGTCGACGGGTCCGTCGCCGCGCTCGATGCGCTGGTCGACGTCGTGGCGGCGGTGGCGGGGCGGGCGCCCGTGGTCTTCGACAGCGGCATCCGCTCCGGCGCCGACGTCGTCAAGGCGGTCGCCCTCGGCGCCACGGCTGTCGCGGTGGGCAGGCCACACATCTACGGACTGGCCCTCGCCGGGCAGGCCGGCGTCCGAGCCGTGCTCGAGAACATCATCGGCGAGCTCGACCTGACCCTCGGCCTGAGCGGGGTCGCGTCCGTGACGGAGCTGCGCGAGCACGGGACCGACGTGCTGCGACGGGTGTGACGGGTGGGACCCGCCGTTTCGTGGATAGCGGCTGCTGCGTGCTACCGTTTCCGGCGCAGCAGGGGGCCTTCCACGAGGCCCTGATGCACACCCTGTCCGGGTGGCGGAATGGCAGACGCGCTAGCTTGAGGTGCTAGTGCCCTAACGGGCGTGGGGGTTCAAGTCCCCCTCCGGACACCGCAGCTCAGCACCTCTTACGACTCAGCCCCTCCTACGACCCAGCCCCTCCGCCGTCGCGGAGGGGCTTTGTCGTGCGTCGGCAGCGCCAGGGCTGCCCTCGGCTCACAGGCTGTGCCCAGAGATCTCCCTGCCGTTCCGCACGTTGCCCGACTCCTGCCACGGCATACCATTAGTCCGAATTGCTCCAATTGGGGTTTCGCGACGGAGGAGGTGAGGCATGGGATCCGTCCGGAGGAACACGTGGGGTGGCAGGCCGCATCCCGATCGGCCTCCCCGCGCTGTTCGGCAGGCGCCTGGGGGCGCTCGGGGTGCAGGACCACCGACCCAGGGGACCCATCACACAGGAGCACCATCATGCGCAGAATCATGGTCGCCGCCGTAGCAGTCCCGTTGATCTTGGCCGGATCGACAGGAACTGCCAACGCCGACACCCCCTCCACAGCTCGGGCCGTCTTCTCCCACAACCTCCTCGGAGCCAGCTCGTTCGCCCAGTCCGGGACCAGCATCAGGGTCACCGGCCTCTACTCCGGCCTCAAGCCGAACCGCGCCTACTTCACCGTGGTCTACGGGAACGGCATCTGCGATCCGGCCCAGGCGTTCCCGGTCGGACCGTTCTGGACCAACCAGAACGGCATCGCGACGCTCGACACGACCGTCACGGCTCCCGCCGGGCTCGTGTCCGGCACCATGTCGATGTCGGTCCGTCGTGGTGACAACCAGACGGACATCGACCACGACGGGAAGAAGGGCCCGACGGACGTCGTCGCGGTACCCGGTCACCCCTCCATCGGTCTCATCGAGTGCAACGGACACCCGACGGTCGGCTGATCGTCGCGATGCCCATCGGGCGCGCGTCCACGGGAGGAACCGTGGGCGCGCCGCCCGGGTCGGCGGGCACGGGTCGACCGCGGAGCGTCTCGCCCAACGGAAATGCCGCTAAAATGGGGCAAAGAGTCGCAGATCGACGGTGCGGACGATTTTTAGTGATCGAGACCACAGATTTTGGGCAGACATTTGCCAAGAAACAGTAAAGGAATGGCAAAAGCCGCGTAGAGTCCTCTCGTAGACAGCCGCGGTGGGGGACACCCGGCGCACCCGATGACTCTGGGGAGAGACTAGACATGATGCAGCACGAGATCCAACACGAGCAGCTCCTGACGCCGCGCGAGGTGGCCTCACGGTTCCACGTCGACCCGAAGACGGTCACCCGCTGGGCCAAGGAGGGCAAGCTCACCGCACGGCGCACCCTCGGTGGTCACCGGCGCTACCTCGACAGCGAGGTCACCCGCCTGCTCGGGGCGCACTGACACTTCACCGCACCGCACCGCGACGGTGACCAAAAGGGTCGCCACCGATCCCGGCGCAGGGCCACCCGGCCCGGCGCCGGGATCTGCCGTCGAGAGGGCCACGTCCGCCCGGCTCAGCGGCCGCCGACGGGCCAGCGTCCCCGGGTCGACTAGCGGGTGCGGGTCCATTCCGGGTCGCCGATGGAGGGGGCGCAGGGGTCTGCGCCGATCGACGCCCCGTCGGCACCCTCGCCGAAGCGCAGGAGCGAGCGCTCCACGGCCTGCCGCAGCCCGGTCATCTCGCGCCCCGGGTCACCGAGCCGCTCGCGCACGTCCTCCGAGGCGACCATGTCGTGGCGGAGGCTGGCCATCAGGGACTCGACCGTCGGGGTCGGCACGTCGGTGAGCTGACCGGCCAGCCAGCCGACGATGTCGTCCGGAAAACCGGGGATGGGGATCCGCACCCGTGTCAGGTGGGCCACGTCGGCATACAGCTGCAGGAGCTCGGGATAGGTCAGCCGGTCCGGACCGGCCAGGTCGACCTTGCCGGTGACCTCCGGGGCCTCCACCGCGTCGGCGAGGAGCACCACGGCGTCGCTGACCGAGACGGGTTGGACCCTGGTGTTCTGCATCCAGCTCGGGATGGTCTGGACGAGGGGGATCCGCTCGGAGATCTGGCGGACGATCTCGAAGCTCGTGGAGGCCGAGCCGATGACGATGGCCGCCCGCAACGTCAGGGTGGAGGCGGCGGACTCGGCCAGGGCCTCCTCGACCTCCAGCCGCGACACGAGGTGCTCCGACAGGTCGTCACGGGGGACGTCCGGGATGATCCCCGAGAGGTAGACCACGCGGCCCACGCCCTCGATGTTCACGGCGTCGCGCATGTTCTCCGCCGCTTCCCTGTCGGTGCGCCGGAAGTCCTCCGCGTCGAGCCCGTGGATGAGGTAGACCGCGGCGTCGACGCCCCGGACGGCCGCGACGACGTCAGGGAGGTCGAGGGCGTTCATCTGTCGCCACTCCACCTCGCCCGCCCACGGGTAGTCGCAGGACAGCTCGCCCGTATGCGTCGCCACGACGTCGTGCCCTCGTGAGAGCAGCTCGGGGACCAGGCGCGAGCCGATGTAGCCCCGGGCTCCCGTGACGAGGATCCTCACCGGTGCTCCGTCGCCCAAATGCCGACAGCGTTGGGAGACACGGCTGCTCAGTGACCGGGCAGCCGGTTGAGGACCTCGGTCATCTGCTTCTCCGTGTCGGTCGCGACCTTCTCGAAGACGAGCTTCATGGCCGGCGCCGCCAGCACGGCGAGCCCGTGCATCTCGAGGTCCGCGGTGTAGGTGATCTCGCTCCCGCCTGCGCCGGACGCCACGACGACGATCGTGTCCGTCGAGGTGGCCGAGTCGTTCTCGCCGACGAGGACCACCCGGTCGTGCGAGACCTCCTTCAACGTGTAGGTCAGCTCGGTGGTCACACCGGCGATCTTCGAGACGTTGTGCCAGGTCGTGCCGACACCGATCGGACCGGCGCCCTCGCGGGTGCAGGACTCGGTCCCCGGGTCCCACTCCTCGGCGTGCGAGAAGTCCTGGAGGTAGTCGAGCACGGTGGACGGCGAGGGGGTGACGGTGAACGTCCGGGACACGCTGGGCACGGGATTCCTCCGGGGAGTCAAGGTGTGGCAAGGCATGGACAGGTACCCGCGATGGGCTGCGGGCAACCTAGCCGAGGATCGGCGGCAGCAGGAAGAGCATGCCGAGGGACCAGGTCAGATGGGTGATCATCGGCGCCAGCAGGCCGCCCGTCATCCGGCGCTGGAGCGCCACGAGGAGCCCGAGGACGAGCGCCGCGAACACGAGCATCGCGTTGCCCGACGTCACGGTGGTCAGGGTGTAGACCGCCGTCGAGACGAGGACGGGCTGACGACGCCCGATGGCAGCGAAGAGCGCCCCGCGGAAGAAGAGCTCCTCGGCCAGGCCGTTGACGACGGCGATGACGGCCACCACGGCGAACGAACCCAGCCGCGCGTGGTCGAGGACGGCGTTCACGGCCGCCCGGAGCGGCGGGACCTGACGCACGACCAGCGCCCCCAGCACGAAGAGCGTCACCACCGTCAGGCCGAGCAGCAGGGCCGCGAACCACGGTCGCACCAGCCCGTCCGCGCTGTGCTGTCGGATCGAGCGGTGCCGCCGGATGTATCCCAGGTGCAGGGGACCGGACAGCAGGGCCCCGACGACCCAGCACCCTGCGAGCAGCGCCGTGGCCAGGTAGAACAGAGGGTCACCCGGCGGCAGGCGCAGCGACCACCCGAGCAGGCCGGACCCGATGACGAGCGTGAGGGCGGCGACCCAGCGCCGCCGCCGGAACTCGGCGTCCGACTGTTGGTGGTCACGGGGCACGGGCTCGCCGACGATGCTCGAGCCGACGAAGGACGACCACGACGGCCCCATCCCCCGCGCGCGACCCGTCACGAGGCGGCGGCCGCGCAGTCGAGGCACAGCTGCGCAAACGGTCGCGCCTCGAGGCGCGCCGCACTGATCTGCTTTCCACAGACCGCGCAGCGCCCGTGCTCCCCGGTCTCGACCCGCTCGAGGGCGGCGGTGATCTCGTCGAGCCGCTTGCGCGATGCCGTGATCAGCGTGGCGAGGCGGGACCGCTCGAAGGCGATCGTCGCGCCCTCCGGGTCGTGCTCGTCGTCGGCGTTCGAGTCGGCCGAGGACTCGACCACCGCCTGCATGTCCGCCTCCATGGCCACGACGAGCGCGAGCGTGGTCTGCTGCTCGTGCCGGAGCCGAGCGCTCACTGACTCGAGTGCCTCGCTCACCCGCGCAGCACCGGGAGGACGTCCGTGCCGTAGGCGCGGATCATGTCGGCGTAGTGGGGACCCATGTTGGCAACATAGATCTCGTCGAAGCCGGCGTCGAGGAAGGGCCGGTATGCCGCGACGTGCGCCTCGGGCGAGCAGCCCGCCGTCGCTCCTTCGGCGATCTTCTCCCGGGTCACGAGGGTGGACGCCTGCTCGAAGTGCTCCACCGTCGGCAGGACCTGGGACAGCTCGCCGGGCAGCCCGGCATTCGGCCAGATCTCGTGGGCGAGACGGACGCCCTCGTCCTCGTCGGGCGCCCACGCGACCTTGAAGCCGGCCTGCGTCACCGCCCCCGCCTTCGCCTTGGCGCGGAAGCGCTCGACCAGCTCCTTGTCGGGCGTGGTGTTGACGTAGCCGTCCGCGATCCGGGCCGCGAGATCAGTGGCGATCGGTCCGAACCCGGACATCAGGATCTCGGGCGGCGTCTCGGGGAGGGTCCAGATCCGGGCGTTCTCGACGGTGTAGAACTCGCCGTGGTGGGTGATGTCGTCACCGGTCCAGAGCTGGCGGATGACGTCGATCGCCTCCTCGAGCATGGCCAGGCGCACCGGTGCCGGCGGCCAGGCGTCGCCCAGGATGTGCTCGTTGAGCGCCTCACCGCTGCCCAGCCCGAGGCGGAACTTCCCTCGCCGAGGAGCACCGCGCTCGTGGCCGCCGCCTGGGCGATGATCGCCGGGTGGATCCGCACGGTCGGGCAGGTGACGGCCGTCGTCACCGGCAGGTCGCAGACCTGCGAGATGGCACCGATCATTGACCAGACGAGGGCGCTCTCGCCCTGGGCCCGCGTCCACGGGTGGTAGTGGTCGCTGATCCAGAGCGCGTCGAAGCCGGCCTCTTCAGCGAGCCGCGCCTGCTCGAGGATCTCGGCGGGCGAGAACTCCTCGCAGGAGAGGAAGAATCCGAACGTCGTCATGGTGCGTCCCTTCTCGGTTTCTCAGGCACTCGGTGTCCGCGGGCCGTCGGTCCCGTGAGAGAACTGACCCATGCCCTCCGACCCGTCCGTTCATGCGTCGACCGCCGAGATGCCGGGGGACGACCGGGGCGCCCGCGCACCGCGAGCCCTCAGGGACCCGGACGGCTACGCCGACCTCGAGTCGTATGCCGCGATCGGTGACGGTCGCACGATCGCGCTGATCGCCCGCGACGGGCGGATCGACTGGCTGCCGCTGCCCGACATGGACTCCCCGCCGGCCTTCGCCGCCGTGCTGGACGCCGATCACGGGGGCTTCATCGCCCTCCGGCCGACGGCCGCGTTCACCGTGGAGCGGCAGTACGTGCCCGAGACCAACGTCCTGACGACGACCTTCACCACCGCGACCGGGCGGGCCCGGGTCACCGACTCGCTCAACACCGGCGTGGCCGGGCGGCTGCCCTGGGCCGAGCTCGGTCGCCGCATCGACGGCCTCGAGGGGAGTGTCGGGCTCGAGGGTGTGGTCGCGCCCGGCACCCGGCTCAACACGGCGTCCCCCTGGGTGCAGGAGACCTCGGTCGGGATGGTGCTGCGCCTCGGCGGGCTGACGATGGCGGTCCGCACCCTCCACGAGGACGACGTCACGATCACCGACGACCGGATCCACGCGTCCTTCACCACCGCTCCCGGCTCGCGCCACCTCCTCGGCCTCGTCGCCACCGAGGGCGAGCCCCTGTTCGTGCCCACGCCCGAGGCGGTGGACGAAGGGGTCGGCCGCACCATCGCGAGCTGGCAGGCCTGGAGCTCGACCTTCGACTACGACGGCGACTGGGAGCCGGCCGTCCGACGGTCCGCCCTCGCGCTGAAGCTGCTCATCTACGCCCCCTCCGGCGGCGTCGTCGCGGCGCCGACGACGTCGTTGCCCGAGTCGGTGCGGGGAGGCAAGAACTGGGACTACCGGTATGCGTGGGTGCGCGACACGGCATACACGCTCACGGCACTGTTCCGGTTCGGGCTGCGGGAGGAGACCCACGCCGCCATCAGCTGGCTGCTGGCGACCATCCGCCGGCACGGACCGGAGCCGCGCATCCTCTATCGCCTCGACGGGTCGCTGCCGCCGAACGACGTCGAGGAGCACGACGTCCCGGGGTGGCGGGGGATCGGTCCGGTGGTCAGCGGCAACCGGGCCTCCGACCAGCTGCAGCTCGGAGTCTTCGGTGACCTGTTCAGCATCGTCCAGCTCTACGTCGACCACGGCAACGTCCTCGATGCGGACACGGGACGGATGCTCGCCTACGTCGCCGACATGGCCTGTGACGCCTGGCGGAGCAAGGACTCCGGCATGTGGGAGCTGGAGGAGCCGCAGCACTACACGACCTCCAAGCTGGGCTGCTGGCACGCCCTGACCAACGCCGTGCACCTGGCGGAGCTCGGCCAGATCCCCGGTGACCCGTCGCGGTGGCGCGCCGAGGCCGAGCACATCCGCGCCTGGGTCGACGCCAACGCCTGGTCTGCGGAGGTCGGCGCCTACGTCTGGTATCCGGGCACCCCCGACCTCGACGCCTCGATCCTGCTGCACGCGATCAGCGGCTTCGACCGCGGCGAGCGGATGAGCTCGACCCTCACCGCGGTCCAGCGCGAGCTCGGCGTCGGGCCCCACCTCTACCGGTTCACCGGGGCGGCCGACGAGGAGGAGACCTTCGTCGCCTGCTCGTTCTGGATGGTGTCAGCCCTCCACCTCGTCGGCCGCGAGGAGGAGGCGCACGACCTCATGGACGCCCTGCTGCCGTCGGTCAACGACGTCGGGCTGCTCGCCGAGATGCTCGATCCGCAGACCGGCGCGCACCTGGGCAACCTGCCCCAGGCCCTCAGCCTGCTCGCCCTGATCAACGCGGCCATCACGGCGACGACCGACCGGTAGTCGGCGCCCCCCCACCCTCGTTCCGGACACCCGTTTTATCAAGTCCTTGGCCGCCCTGACGCCGAGGACTTGACAAAACGTGTGCTTGGAACGAGGCAGCGCACCCGGGTCAGGACGTGGCGACCTGGGCCGCGGCGTCCCGCCGGCGTTCGAGCCAGGCCAGCGCCGGGGTGGCCGCCACGCCGTGGACGAACACCGACAGCACGATCGTGAAGGCGACCGTGGACCAGAGCCATCGCACCTCGGGGAAGCTCGCCTGACCGGTGGCATAGGCGAGGTAGTAGATCGAGCCGACGCCCCGGACGCCGAAGAAGGCCGTGACGACGGCCTCCCGGGGGCCGAGGCTGCCTGGCCCCTCGCGGCGACGGGCGACTGACAGCGCGAGCCAGCCGCTGAGGGGCCGGATGACGAACACCAGGGCCAGCCCGAGGGCGACGCCTCGCCCGTCGAGGTGGTCGAACACCCCACGGGTGGCGGCGACCCCGAGCACGAGCAGGACGAGGAGGGTCAGCAGCCGCTCGAGCCGCTCGACGACCCCGTGCATCGCCTCGTGATAACCGTGGGTGCGGTCGGTGGCCCGCACGGTCATCGCGCAGACGAACACGGCCAGGAAGCCATAGCCACCGACCAGCTCGCTCAGCCCGTATGCCGTGAGCAGCGCCGCGAGGGCGAGCAGGGGATCGCCCCGCTCGGCGACCCGCAGCGACGCCCGCGGTGCCCGGAACGCCACCGCCGCGAGCACCTTGCCGACGACGACGCCGGTCACGACGCCCAGGACGGACTCGAGGACGAGGTCCTTGCCGACCCAGCCCAGCCCCCACGTGGCGACCGAACCGGCGCCGGCCAGAAGGATCGCCGCGTGCACGAAGGGGAAGGCGAGCCCGTCGTTGAGCCCCGCCTCCGAGGTCAGGGCGAAGCGCACCTCGTCCTCCTCGTCGATGTCCGCGTCGCTGCCGACCTGGGGGCCGTCCACCTGGACGTCGGCCGCGAGGACGGGGTCGGTGGGCGCGAGCGCGGCCCCGAGCAGCAGGGCCGCGGCGGGACCCAACCCGGCGGCCCACCACCCGAGCAGGGCGACGGCGGCGATGGTCAGCGGCATCGCGACGAAGAGCAGCCGCCACGCCGGTGACCAGTGCCGCCAGGACGCGCGGTCCCGGAAGGTGAGCGGTCGGTCGAGCGCCAACCCGACCCCCATCAGCGCCACGAGGAGCGTGATCTCGGTGAAGTGCTGGACCACTTCGCGGTGGACCACCGGATCGGCGTCGAGACCGTCGGCCACCGGGGTCAGGCCGATGAGCATCCCGACGCCGACGAGCACCATCGGGGCCGACACGGGGAACCGGGTCAGGGCCGTCGGCAGGACGACCGCGAGCAGGAGCGACAGCCCGATGACGAGGTAGGTCGCGGTGGGGGACACGGTCTCCGTCTCACGTCGGCAGCGGCTCTGGCAGGCGCCGCCTCGCGCGTTCCTGCTGGGCGCGACGGGTGTCGAGTGTGACACGCTCGATCGGATCCGGGGGATCCGGACGGGAGCCCCCCTGGCAGTGTGGCTGACATATCCGTGGGGTAGAAAGACCGTTATGGTGCAGCTGGTCGGACGGCAGATTCCCGCAGAGATCCACGAGATCGACGAGGATGACCTCGAGGTCACCCCACCCAAGTCGGCCGCGGCCGGCATCCCGGCGGTGGCGGTGTCGATGAAACGGGCCATCACCTCGATGGGGCCGGTGCGGACCGCGCAGGCGCTGCTCAAGCTCAACCAGGCGGACGGCTTCGACTGCCAGGGGTGTGCCTGGCCGGACCCCGACCCGAGCAAGCGGCATACGGCGGAGTTCTGCGAGAACGGCGCGAAGGCAGTCTCCGAGGAGGCGACGACCCGGCACGTCGAGCCGGAGTTCTTCCGGCAGCACAGCATCGAGGAGCTGGGGCAGCACACCGACTACTGGCTGGGGAAGCAGGGCCGGATCACCCAGCCGATGGTCCGGCGCGCCGGCGCGACCCACTACACGCCGATCGCCTGGGACGAGGCCTTCGACCTGATCGGCACGACCCTGCGCTCGCTCGACACCCCCGATCGCGCGGTCTTCTACACCTCGGGCAAGACCTCCAACGAGGCGGCGTTCACCTACCAGCTGCTCGCCCGGGCGTTCGGCACCAACAACCTCCCGGACTGCTCCAACATGTGCCACGAGTCGACGTCGCTCGCGCTCGCCGAGGTGATCGGTATCGGCAAGGGCAGCGTCAGCCTCGACGACATCCACGACGCCGAGCTGATCGTCATCGCCGGCCAGAACCCCGGCACCAACCACCCACGCATGCTCACCGCGCTCGAGATGGCCAAGCAGAACGGTGCCAAGATCCTCGCGATCAACCCGCTGCGCGAGGCGGGCCTCATCCGATTCGACAACCCGCAGACCCCTCGTGGACTGACCGGGGTGGGTACCGCGCTCGCCGACCTCCACCTTCCCGTCCGCGTCAACGGCGACCTCGCGCTGTTCCAGGCCATCGGCGCGCTGCTGCTGGAGGCCGAGGACGAGGCGGCCGCTGCCGGGTTGCCGGGCAGCGTCCTCGACCTCGAGTTCATCGAGCGCCACACCTCGGGCTTCGCCGCTTGGGCGGAGGGCCTGCGCGGCCTCGACTGGGACCTCGTGCTCCGTGCCACAGACCTCACGATGGACGACATCCGTTCTGGTGCACAGATGTTCGTCGAGTCGAAGAAGACGGTGATCTGTTGGGCGATGGGGATCACCCAGCACCGCAACTCCGTCGCGACGATCAAGGAGATCGCCAACCTCTCGTTCGCGCAGGGCAACATCGGCAAGCCCGGGGCCGGCCTCTGTCCGGTGCGTGGGCACTCCAACGTCCAGGGCGACCGCACGATGGGCATCTGGGAGCAGATGCCCGACAGCTTCCTCGACGCGCTCCGGGACGAGTTCCACTTCGAGCCGAAGCGTGAGCACGGGCTCGACACGATCAACTCGATCCGGGCGCTGCGCGACGGTGAGGCGAGCGTCTTCATCGGGATGGGCGGCAACTTCGTCGGGGCGACCCCGGACACCGCGGTCACCGAGGCGGCGATGAGCTCGGCCCGCCTGACGGTCCAGGTGTCGACCAAGCTCAATCGGTCGCACGTCATCTGCGGCGAGACCGCCCTGATCCTGCCCGCCCTCGGGCGCAGCGAGCGCGATCTCACCGGTGGCGTCGTCCAGCGGGTCACCGTCGAGGACTCGATGTCGTCGGTCCACGCCTCCCACGGACCCCTGCAGCCGCCCAGCGAGCACTGCCGCTCGGAGGTCGACATCATCTGCGGCATCGCGGCGACCACCGTCCCGGGGGTCGGCCAGATCCCCTGGGAGGAGTTCCGCGCCGACTACACGACCATCCGCCACGCGATCTCGCGCGTGGTGCCCGGTTGCGAGGCGTATGCCGAGAAGGTCGACCGCCCCGGCGGCTTCGTCCTCCCGCACCCGCCGCGTGACTCGCGGACCTTCAAGACGGCCACCGAGCGGGCCATGTTCACCGTGTGCCCCACCGACGTCCTGCAGGTCCCGGAGGGACGGCTGCTGCTGCAGACGCTGCGCAGCCACGACCAGTTCAACACGACCATCTACGGGCTGGACGATCGTTACCGGGGAATCAAGAACGGGCGGCGCGTCGTGTTCGTCCACCCCGACGACATCGTGGGGCTGGGGGTTCACGACGGCCAGCTGGTCGACCTCGTCAGCGAGTGGACCGACGGGTCGGAGCGGACGGCCCCCGACTTCCGGGTCGTCTCCTACGACACCCCGCGCGGCTGCGCCGCCGCCTACTACCCCGAGACCAACGTCCTCGTGCCGCTCGACTCCAGCGCCGTCGGAAGCAACTGTCCCGCTACGAAATCGGTGATCATCCGGCTCGAGCCGAGGCTGCGGGACGCTTAGGCGCCCGGTGCGGCCGCCCGGAGCTTCTCGAGCAGCGGTGCGGCCGCCTCCTGCAGGAAGCGGTCGGTGGTGTCGCCGCCGATCTGGACGAGCGCGATGTCGGTGAAGCCGGCCTCCCAGAACGGCCGGACCGCCTCCACCACGGCGTCGAGGTCGGGTCCGCACGGGATCGAGTCCGCGACGTCCTTCGGGGTGATGAACTTCGTGGCGCCGTCGAAGCCTGCGGTCGTGGGTAGGTCGGCATTGACCGCCCAGCCACCACCGAACCACCGGAACTGCTCGTGCGCCCTCGCCACGGCGTCCTCGGTGCTGGACGGGTCCCAGCTGATCGGCAGCTGACCGATGGCCCTGGCCCCCGCACCGATCTTCGGCCGGTCCGCGAGGCCGTTCCAGGCGCTCACCAGGTCGGCGTCCGGCTCCGTCGCGACGAGGTGGTCGGCCAGCGGCCCGAACGTCGCCACCGCCTTGGGCCCCCCTGCGGCGACGGCGATCGGCACACCGCCGTCGGGAAGGTCCCAGATGCGCGCGGAGTCGACCTCGAAGTAGTCGCCGCGGTGCGTGACGAGATCGCCCGTGGGGAGGGCCCGGATGATCTCGATCGCCTCCGCCAGCATCGCCTGACGAGTGTCGACCCCCGGCCAGCCGCCACCGATGACGTGCTCGTTGGGGCTCTCCCCGGCCCCGAGCCCGAGGGTGAACCGGCCGTCGGACAGCAGCTGCATCGTGGCCGCCTTCTGGGCCACGACGGCGGGGTGGTAGCGCATCGTCGGACAGGTGACGTAGGTCATCAGCTCCATCTCGCTCGTGGCCTGGGCCACCGCCCCGCCGAGCACGCTCCACGCATACGGGGCGTGCCCCTGGGCCGCGAGCCAGGGTGAGTAGTGGTCGCTGGACACCGCGAAGGAGAAGCCGGTGCCCTCGGCCAGCTGGGCGAACCGGACGAGATCCTTGGGGCCACTCTGCTCGGTCATGAGGGTGTATCCGAATCAGGTCATGCCTGGGGGTACCCCTGCGGCCGACCACCGAACCGGACCCCGCCGATCCGGGCCCTGCCGATGCAGGCTCGGCCTGCGACAGGCTCGCTCGACACCGACCGGATCGGGAGGGCTCTCGGTTTGAACCGGTCCCGAACTGGCCGACGGGACCACCCCCCACTCCCAAGGAGACCCCGCTGAGGTGTGCCGGTACCCGCTGAGGGCGGGGGTCACACGTCCGATCTGCGATAGTTGCGTCTCAGGACGTTTCGGCTCAACCACTGCCGTCGGGTCCCGCTCGAAGGAGGCCCCTTCATGAAGGTCGACGCGAAAACTCAGCAGCCGCTCTCCGATCTCGCGGCGCGTTTCGTGGACATCGTGGCCTCGGTCAACGCCGGCGGCGCGTCGTCGGCCGTGGAGCAGGTGGTGCAGCAGGCCCGGAGCCGGGTCCCCGGCGCGGACTCGGCCAGCATCACGACGTACCGCCGAGGTCAGTTCACGACGACGGCGGCCTCCGACGACCTCTCACGGCACGGCGACGACCTGCAGTACGAGCTGGGCTCCGGCCCCTGCGTGGACGCGGTGGTCGACGACGCGATCTACACCCCGCGGGACATCGCCGTCGACGAACGCTGGCCAGAGTACGGTCCCCGGGTCTCCGACGAGCTCGGGGTGTCCTCGATGCTCTCCTTCCGCCTGCACACCGGAAGCACCGAGTCGCTCGACGGCCTCAACATCTACTCCCGGACCGTGGGCGCGTTCGACGAGGATGCGTTCCTCACGGGGCTGTTCCTCGCGACCCAGGCATCGCTGGCGATCAGCCGTGCGAAGGTCGAGAACCTCGAGAAGGCGCTCGCCACGAGCCGGGAGATCGGGACGGCGATCGGGGTACTCATGAGCAGCTCGAAGCTGACCCGCGAGCAGGCCTTCGGGCTGCTGCGGGTCGCCAGCCAGGAGTCCAACCGTCGACTGCGGGAGGTCGCCGCTGAGGTCGTCGACACCGGGACGCTGGGGCCGGCACGGCCTGCCCGTGCCCCTCGAACGGCTCGACCGGTCCGACCCCTCCGACCTGCCCCGCCGCCTCGACCGGCCTGACCCGCTCGACCGCCACCCGCGATCGACCGGGACGACGTCAGCGTGCTGCGGACCCGGGCTGCACGCTGCGGAGGATGTCCTCGGCCACTTCGGTGAGGGAGTGTCCTGCTCGCTGAGCCCGTCCCAGCAGATCCCCGTATGCCGCGGCATACGACAGCCCCTCGCGGTATCGGAGGACGCCCTTCGCCTGCTCGATCACCTCCCGCCCGAGCAGTGCCGCCTCCACTCGCTCCCGGAGCTCTGCGGAGGTGAACTGCGATGTCGTGACGATGGCGAGGCTGGCGACGTTGGCGAAGGCCTGCTGGAGGCGAGCCTCCTCGGCGCTGAGGCTCCGTTCGACGGTGGCGAAGGTGCTGAGCACCCCGAAGGTCTCCCCGTGCCACCGCATCGGGACAGCGTGCACGGAGTGGAAACCCGCGTCGACGACGACCTGACCGACATCGTCCCATCGCCTGACGATCTCCTCCGCCGAGGCGGCGGCGATCTCGTCGTCGGTGCTGAGGACCTCGAGGCAGGGACCCCGGTTCTGCTGGATCTGAAAGAGCTCGAGGTGGGCAGCATCGTGGGAGGTGCTGCTGAGGAGCTCGAGCTCCCCGTGATCGGTGGTGACCAGGACCCCGACCGTGTCGGCCGAGAGGGCGCTGGCGCATTCGTCCAGGAGGGCGACGAGCACTCCGGCGACGTCGTCGACCGAGACGCAGATGGCCATCGCGTCGGCCAGCGACTGGGCCGCGGTCTTGGAGGTCATCAGGGTCGGGCGCCGTCGTCGCGCGAGAAGTCGAACGTCAGCTCGTTGACGCTGCGGGCCATCTCGGTGAGCGACACGTTGTCGGCGAAGGCGTGGGCTCGCAACAGGGCCATCGCGTCGTCGCTGTGGATCCCGAGCTGGGCCATGACCATGCCGGTCGCCTGGTGGACCAACGCCCGGGAGGCCCACGACCCGAGTCCCTCCGGCGTGTCGCTCGCGGGATCGCTGAGGATGGCCGCGCCGATGGAGTTCGCCACGAAGGACGCGATGTCGGCGTTCTCCGTCAGCAGCCGAGGAGGCAGCTGGTAGACCGTGAAGACACCGATGACGGAGGCGCCCGACGACATCGGGAAGGCGTGGACGGACACCTCGCCGACCGCCGCGAACGCCGCCTCGACGAACACCGGCCAGACCGCCGAGCGGCCTTTTGAGACAATGGCGCTCATCATCGAGCCGCGGCGTGAAGCGTCCGCGCCCGGACCCTCGCCGAGGACCTCCTGGAGGTCTTCCAACCGCGCCGCCGCGTCCGTGGTGGAGCACAGGGTCAGGCGCTGGGGTTCGGTGTAGGCGAGGGTCAACGCGCCACCGTCACCCCCGAGGAGGGAGACCCCGGCGGCACACAGCCGGTAGGGGAGCGAACGGGTCCGTTCGTCGAAAGCCACCGCACGGGTGAGTCGGGCGAGCACTTGGGCCTTCTCCACTGTCCGTCCGTCCCTCGTCCGCTTCGGCCAATGTACGCGCAATCCGGAAGGCGAGACATCACATCGCGCACCACGGGTGCGCATCGGCGGCGAGTTTGGCAGGATTTGGCGTTGTGGGGCGGCTGCTGGGAGTGACGCGTCGCCGACCGCCGCGCAACGACACGGGACGACACGGGAGAACGCCAGCATGACGACATACCGCGAAGAGAGTTCCGTGGACACCCGCGAGGACGATCTCGGCACCACGCGAGGCGATCCCGCTGCGCCGACCTGGGCGGACCGGCAGGACGCCATCCGGGGTCGCCAGGACGCGGAGCCGTTGATGGGTGCGGTGCTCGACCTGGTCCACGACCTCGACGAGCAGGTCACGAACCTCAAGGTCGCGCTGCAGAGCAACCGGCGGATCGGGATCGCCATCGGCATCGTGATGAGCCAGCGCCGGATCACGGACGAGGCGGCCTTCCTCGCACTGCGCGGGGCGAGCCAGAACAGCAATCGCAAGCTGCGCGACGTGGCCGAGGACGTGATCTACGCCGGTCGCCTAGATTGAGGGCCGACGGCAGCCGCGACGAGGCGCTGCCACGGACGGCAAGGACCCCCCATGCGCGAGATCACGAGGTTCTACATCGACGGCGAGTGGGTGGAGCCGGCCCTGCTCTCCCTCCTCGACGTCGTCGACCCGGCGACCGAGAAGGTGTCCGGGCACGTGGCCATCGGCAGCGCCGCAGACGTCGACAAGGCCGTCGCTGCCGCTCGGGCGGCGTTCGAGTCGTGGTCGCAGACCTCGGTGGCGCGGCGCGTCACGGTGCTCGACGCGGTCATTGCCGAGTACCAGCGGCGGATGCCCGACCTCGCCGCAGCGGTGACCGCGGAGATGGGGGCGCCGGACAAGCTCTCCGCCAGGGTCCAGGTGCCCATCGGGCTCGCCCACCTGATGACTGCAGCCGCCTCCCTCCCCGGCTACTCCTTCGCCGAGGACCGCGGCACCTCGCGGATCGTCAAGGAGCCGATCGGGGTGTGCGGATTCATCACGCCGTGGAACTGGCCGCTCAACCAGGTGCTGTGCAAGGTCGCCCCGGCGATGGCGTGCGGTTGCACGATGGTCCTCAAGCCGTCGGAGCAGGCGCCGTTCAGCGCGGCCATCCTGGCCGAGATCATGGATGCCGCGGGCGTTCCTGCGGGGGTCTTCAACCTCGTCAACGGTGACGGCGCCGGAGTCGGCGCCGCCCTCGCCGCGCACCCCGACATCGACATGATCTCGTTCACGGGGTCCACCCGCGCCGGCATCGAGGTGGCCCGCAACGCCGCCCCCTCGGTCAAGCGGGTCGCGCAGGAGCTCGGTGGCAAGAGCCCCAACATCCTGCTCGACGACGAGGATCTCGCCAAGAACGTCGGCACCGGGATCCTGCAGATGATGAGCAACTCCGGGCAGAGCTGCAACGCCCCGACCCGGATGCTCGTGCCGCAGCAGCGGATGGACGAGGTGGTGGCCGCGATCATGGCCGTGGCGCCGAAGCTCACGGTCGGCGGCCCCGCATCCGGGGCGATGCTCGGGCCGGTGGTCAACGCGTCGCAGTTCGACAAGATCCAGGGGCTCATCGGCCGAGGCCTCGAGGAGGGCGCCACGGCGGTCATCGGCGGCACCGGACGCCCGGCCGACCTCTCGACCGGCTACTACGTGCGCCCCACCGTCTTCACCGGGGTTACCAACGACATGGACATCGCACGGACCGAGATCTTCGGACCGGTGCTGGTCGTCATCGGCTACGACGACGTCGAGCAGGCCATCGCGATCGGCAACGACACGGAATACGGGCTCGCGGGCTACGTCTCCGGTCGAGACATCGACGAGGCGCGCCGGGTGGCCTCGCGGCTGCGGGCCGGCTCGATCTCGGTCAACGCCGCCCAGCTCGACCCGGGGGCTCCGTTCGGCGGCTACAAGAAGAGCGGCAACGGCCGGGAGTGGAGCGACTACGCCTTCGGCGAGTTCCTCGAGGTGAAGTCGATCCTCGGGTATGCCGCGGTGTGAGTCACCGGAGGAGTCGCCGATCTGAGCGGCATCGAATCTGAGCGGCATCGAAGTGAGGAGCAGGGAAGTGCAGCAGGACGAGTCGCCGGCCGGCACGGCTGGCACGGCTGGCACGGCTGGCACGGCTGGCACGGCTGGCACGGCTGGCACGGCTGGCACGGCTGGCACGGCTGGCACGGCTGGCACGGCTGGCACGATCGGGTGGCTGGGCCTCGGGGCGATGGGGTCCCCCATGTCACTGCGGCTGACCCGGTCGGGCTACCGGGTGCAGGCCTTCGACCCCAGCCCTGACCGGGCGGCGGCGCTGGGTCCGGCCGTCACCGCCGCGCCCACTCCGGCGGCGGCGGCGTCGGGCGCCGACGTGGTCGTGGTCATGGTGGCCTCTCCCGGGCAGGCGGAGAACGCGATGTTCGGCGCCGACGGCGCCGTCGCCGGCCTGCGGCCCGGCACGTCGGTGGTGGTCCTCAGCACGCTCGGTCCGGCCTGGGTGCGCAAGCTCTCCGGGCGGCTGCCCGAGGGCGTGCGCCTGGTCGACGCACCGGTCAGCGGTGGAGTGTCGCGGGCCGTGCAGGGGACGTTGCTCATCATGGCCGCCGGAGCTGAACCGGTCGACCGGGAGGTGCTCGGCGCCCTGGGGGAGGTTGTCACGGTGGGCACGACCCCAGGGCAGGGGCAGGCGATGAAGATGGTCAACCAGGTCCTGTGCGGTGTCCACATCGCCGCCGCCGCGGAAGCGCTCACCCTGGCGGAGTCGCTCGGCATCGACCCCCAGCTGGCGTGGGAGACGGTGCGGCGGGGAGCGGCGGCGTCCTTCATGCTCGACGACCGCGGCGAACGGATGGTCGCACCCACCGGCGGTCCGGTCCGCAGTGCGGTCGGACTCTTCGTCAAGGACCTCCACCTGGTGCTCGCCGAGGCCGCCGCCACTGGCCTGCCGATGTCCGTCGTGGCTGCGGCAGCAGGGGTGTTCGACGACGCAGCGGACGCCGGCCTGGCCGCTCATGACGACAGTGAGCTCTTCGACCACCTGCTGCGCCGACGGGGCGCCGCCGGTGGCGCCCGGTCGTCCTGACGACCGGACACCCCGGTGGCACTGCCCGGCGTCCCTCGTGCTCGCCAGGGATCAGCCCTGCGGGAGCGCCCGGCCCTGCTCGTCCAGGTAGTCGCGCCAGGAGCGCTTGGGCGACCACCCCAGCACGTCCATGGCCTTGCGGGAGCTGATGCCCGAGGCGTCGGTGCGGTCGAGCGGCCGCAGCTCGATCTGGTCGCCGTAGTACTCCGTGAGGATGGCGGCGAAGTCCCGACCCCCGACGTTGTCGGGTGAGGCGATGTAGAAGACCTCGTGCCCCGGGAGGTCCGACTCGGCCGCCAGCACGATGGCGTCCGCAAGGTCGTAGGCGTCGATGTAGCTCCACAGGTTGGGGCTGAGGACCGCTGCGTCACGGATCTGCGGTCCGAGGTTCTGCTCGTAGTTGCCCTCGAACTGCACCCAGCTCGGCCGCAGCGAGATGGCGCGGATGTCGGAACGCTGGACGGCGGCGTCCATGAGCTGCTCCCCGAAGAGCTTGGTCAGGGCGTAAGGGTCCTGGGGGTGCGCAGGGTGGAGCTCGTCCACCGGCGCGTAGTCGGGCAGGAAGGGACGCTCGGGGAAGAAGAACCCCGGCACCGTCTCGCTCGAGATGTTGACGAAGCGCTTGACCCCGAAGCGGATGGCCGCCTCGATGACGTTGAAGGTGGCCATGATGTTGGTCTGGAACACGACGTGAGGAGGATTGCCAGTGGGCTCGGGGATGGCGGCCGTGTGCACGACGACGTCCGCGCCGCGGATGACCGCGAAGGCGTCGCCGGCATCGGTGAGGTCCGCCATCCGGTAGTCGGCGCTGCCGTCCGGTTTGCGCTCGAAACCCGGACGGGTGAGGTCGGTGGCGAGCACGTCGTGCCCCGCGTCGAGAAGGGCCTGGGTGGCGGCGCGACCGACTTTGCCGTGCGCTCCGGTGACGACGATCTTCATGGGGATGTCCTTAAGGTCGAGAGGGGTCGGGAGGGGGCCGCGCACCGAGGGGTCGGCGGCGGGGAGGTTAACGGTGGGCCGGGTGGGGACCGGTTCAGCTGGTGCGGGCACCGGAGGAGCCGGCCCGACGCCGCTGCGGCAGGTCGTCGTCCCCGGCCCGGATGGCCAGGATCGAGGCGCCGGGGTCCAGCACGTAGGTGTCCATGTCCTTCTCGGTCTGGTCCATGTGGTTGCGCATGGCCCGGCCGGCCTTGGTCGAGCTCCCGCGACGCACGGCATGGAGGATGAGCTGGTGGTGCTCGATGGCGTGCGCGCGCACGGGCGCGTGCGCCGACGTCTGGTGTCGCGTGAGCTGCATGATGCGCGAGAGGGGGTCGAAGAGCGCGGTGATGAAGTTGTTGCCCGCCGCATCGAGGACCCGCTGGTGGAAGGCGATGTCGGCCGCCACGAAGCCCCTGACATCGCTGGTCGAGGCCGTGGTCCGCATCAGATCGAGCTGCCGCTGCATCTCCTCCAGGTCCGCGTGCGTCCGTCGTTCTGCCGCCAGCTCCGCCACCGCCACCTCCACCACGCGTCGGGCCTCGATGAGCTGGCGCGGCAGGGCCAGTCGGTCCGTGTGGTGCGCGGAGCGGGCGATGAGGAGCACGGGGTCGAGCACCGACCAGCTCGTCGGAGGGTTCACGAAGGTCCCCCGCCCCTGCTCGACCCGGACGACGTCCTTGCTCGCCAGCTCCTTGATCGCCTCGCGGACCGTCAACCGGCTCACGCCGGTGCTCTCGGCGAGGTCGGTCTCGCTGGGCAGGGGGACGTTGGTGAGGTAGCGGCCCTCGAGGATGTCGTTGAGCAGCTGCTGCGCCAGTCCCTCGGCCAGCGAGCGCCGAGCCGTCATGGTTCTCCTCGGTGGGTTCTGAGGTGTGTCGATCGAAGGTAGCGTCGCCCATCAACCGCGCCGCCGTCTCTGTCGCCAGATGTTGAGGGCTACCGCCGCAACGATGATGACACCGCTGAACACCTGCTGCCAGTAGGCGGAGATGCCCAGCAGGATGAGCCCGTTCTGGATGAGCGCCAGGAGCAGGGTGCCGAGGACCGTGCCGAGGATGCTCCCCTCACCACCGAACAGGCTGGCCCCGCCGATGACGACCGCACCGATGGCCACGAGCTCGTAGCCGTTGCCCGCCGACGGTTGACCGACGCTCAGCCGGGCGGTCTCGATGACCGCCTCGAGCCCGGCCAGCCCGGCAGCGATCGCGAAGATGATGATCTTGGTGCGCCGGACACGGATGCCGGAGAGGACTGCGGCCTGCTCGTTGGAGCCGACGAAGAACACGTTGCGGCCGAACCGGGTCCGGCTGAGCACGAGGTGGGCCACGACTGCGACCCCGGCCGCGATCCAGATGGGGATGGGGATCCCGGCGAGCGACCCCTGCCCGAGGACGAGGAACGGGGCCGGCAGCCCGCTGATCGTCTGGCCCTGCGTGATGCCCAACGCCAGCCCCCGGGCGACCGCCAGCATCCCGAGCGTGACGACGAACGGAGGGATGGCCGTGGTCGCGACGATGACGCCGTTGACGAGCCCCACGAGCACGCCGCAGACCAGGGCCAGCCCGGCCGCCAGGAGCGGTGGCAGGGTGAGGTTGACCATGAACTCACCCGTGAGGATGCTGACCAGCGCCACCGTGGAGCCCACCGAGAGGTCGATGCCGCCCGCGAGGATGACGAACGTCATGCCGACCGCGATGAGCAACGACAGGGACGCCTGGCGGCCGACGACGATGAGGTTGCCCGAGGTCAGGAAGTAGGGCGACCGCAGGGCCAGGAAGACCACGAGAAGGACGAGGACGCCCGCGAGGCCGGCCTCTCGGGCGGCAAGGACCCCCCGCACCCGGGAGGCCGCGGCAACCCGGGGGGATCGGTCCGCGTTGGCGGCTGGTGCTTCGGTCGTGGTGGTGTCAGACATCGTCGTCTCCTGGTCGGTCGTTCGTTGAGTCGTGCACTCCGGTCGCGAGCGCCATCACCTGCTGCTCGTCGGCGACCACACCGGCGAGCTCGCCGACCAGGTGGCCCTCACGCATCACGAGCACGCGATCGGCGATCCCGAGCACCTCGGGCAGCTCCGAGGAGATGACCACCACGGCCACACCCTCGGCCGCCACCTCACGCACGAGGCGGTAGATCTCGGCCTTGGCGCCGACGTCGACACCGCGGGTCGGCTCGTCGAGGATGAGCACCTTGTGGCGCGAGAACGACCTTCTGCTGGTTGCCCCCGCTGAGTGTCCCCACGGCCGTCTCGACGGACGCCGCCTTGACGGTGAGGTCGGACGCGAGCCGGGTCGCCATGGCGGAGTCCCGGCGCCGTGACATCAGCCCGCGGGTCGACACCTCGTCGAGGCACGCCGACGACATGTTCGTGCGGATCGGGAGTCCGAGGAAGAGGCCCTGCTGCTTGCGGTCCTCCGGGACGTAGGCGATGCCGCACTCGATCGCCTCCCGAGGGTTACGGGGGCGGACCTCACGGTCCCCGACGTGGACGGTGCCAGCCGTCGGGCGGGTCTGCCCGAAGATCGCCAGTGCGGTCTCGGTCCGCCCTGCGCCGACGAGGCCGGCGACGCCGACGATCTCACCGGCACCCACGTCGAAGCTGATGTCGACGACGCGCGGACCGGCGTGCAGACCGCGGACCGACAGACCCGGCATACCCCCCTCGGGCAGGTCCACCACCCGGCTGCCGTACATGTCCACGAGGTCCCTGCCCACCATCATGTTGACGACCCGACCGGGGGTCACGTCGCCGACGGGATGCACCCCGACGACCGCCCCGTCACGCATCACCGTGATGGCGTCCGAGACCGCAAAGACCTCCCGCATGCGGTGCGAGACGTAGACGACGGCGACCCCCCGCTCTCGTAGCCGATGGACCAGGGCGAGCAGCTTCTCCACCTCGTCCTCGGTCAGCGACGAGGTGGGCTCGTCCATCACGATCAGTCGCGCGTCGAGGGACAGCGCCTTGGCGATCTCGACCATCTGACGCCGGGCGAGGTTGAGCCGGCCGACCTGTGTGGTCGGCTCGGCATCGACGCCCAGCTCGGCCAGCAGCATGGCCGTGGCCCGGTTCATCGACCCGAAGTCGACGGCGCCGAAGCGGGTCGGCTCGCGTCCGGCGAAGACGTTCTCCGCGATGCTGAGGTGCTCCGCGAGCATCAGCTCCTGGTAGATCACCGCGATCCCGGCGGCCTGGGAGTCCCGGGGGTTGCGCAGCACGGTCGCCTCGCCGGCCACCTCGATGCTGCCGGCGTCGGCGCTCGCCGCGCCGGCGAGCACCTTGAGCAGGGTGGACTTGCCGGCACCGTTCTCGCCGACGAGACCCATGACCTGCCCGGGGTCGACGCTGAGGTCGACCCCGCGCAGCGCCTGGACGCCGGGGTAGTTCTTGACGATGCCCTGCATCCTGATCAGGGGTGACGTCACGGGGCACCGTGC
This sequence comes from Lapillicoccus sp., assembly GCF_025353065.1. Taxonomy (GTDB): domain Bacteria; phylum Actinomycetota; class Actinomycetes; order Actinomycetales; family Dermatophilaceae; genus Lapillicoccus. The sequence continues at coordinate 21,929 of NZ_JANXRJ010000160.1, read as the reverse complement.
CTCTCCGCAGCTCGGGACTCGCCCGACGGCTGCACCGGAATGGGTCGGGGCATCAGTGCGGCGCGGTGCTCTGGAACTGGTCCAGCGTGGCCGGGGTCACGACCTCGACTCCGGTGTCGACGTTGAACCCGTCCTGCTGGACCGGCTTGTTCGTGTGCGCCCCGACGAGGATGTCGAGGGCCTGGGCGGTCATCGCGTAGGGCTTCTGCGAGATCAGCGCATTGACGCAGCCGTCCTTCATGCCCTGCACGCCCTGGGGGACGACGTCGAACCCGACGGCCTTGATCTTCCCGCAGAGGTTCGCCGACTTCAGGGCCCCGGCGATGCCGGGCAGGTCCGATCCGCCGATGCCGACGAAGCCGGTAAGGTCGGGGTGGGCCTGGAGGATGGTCTCCGCCTTGCCCTGGGCGTCGGCGATCGACTCCCCGGACTCCTCCGTGGCGACGATCTGGATGCCAGGGTGCTTGGCGAGACCGGCCTTCAGCCCCTCGAGGCGCTGGTTGAGGTTGGTGGCGCTGAGCGACCCGATCACGATGGCGACCTTGCCGGTCTCTCCCATCGCGGCGACCAGGGCGTCGGCCTGGCGTTCTCCGGCGGTCTTGTTGTCGGTGCCGATGTAGCCCTGCACCTTGCTGTCGGGCACCGGTCCGTCCCAGGCGATGACGGGGATCCCGGCGGCGCGGGCCTGGTCGATGATGCTCTTGACGCTCCCGGGGTCGTTGGGGGACACGGCGATCCCGGCAGGCTTCTTGGCCAGGATGGACTCGAAGATCGACACCTGGGCGGCGGCGTCATCGGTGTCGGGGCCGAGGAACTGCGCCTTGACCCCCAGCTTGGTCGCCTCTGCCTCCATGCCCTTGCGGGCAGCGACCCAGTAGGGGTTGTTGAGCGACTTCGGCAGGAAGACGTAGGTGTCCCCACTGACGTTGTTCGCACTTCCGCCCGCAGCCCCGGCCGTGGCGTTCGCGGCCAGTCCGGTCCCGGGGCTCGAGGCACCCGAGCTGCAGGCGGTGACGGTGAGGGTGAGGCTGAGGGCGATGGCTCCGCCGAAGGCAACGCTGCGCATGACGACTCCTAGGAGTGGGGGTTGGTGGTGATGTCGGTGAAACAGGTGGTGGAGCACTCGGGCCGGGTCACGGTGCGACGCGGCGATGGACAGGTCTTGGGGACGGACGACGTGGTGGGACGACGGGCCGAAGGTCGGCCCGGAGGCCACTCCGGGTGCGGTGGTCACGCACGCGTGGAGCCCCTCAGGGTGAGGACCGCGTCGCGCAGCGTCGTCTCGTCGCCGACGTTGCCGGCGAAAACGACATAGGGAAGTCCGGACAGCGGGCCGGGGGACGCGGGTCGCTCGGCGGCGTCGTCGGCGGCGTCGTCGGTCGCGGCGTCGGTCGCGGGCTCGTTGCGCCACACCGACACGATGCCCGGGAAGAGCTGGCCGAGGACGAGGGCGCGCCTGATACCCAAGCCGTGCATCGCGATGTCGTGGGAGGTGATACCCCCTTTGCCGATGACCCAAGCGAGCTCGACCGCCCCGACGAGGCCCTGGGTCAGCTCGACCAGTGCCGACGAGACCCGTTGGGAGAACTCGAGACTCGACTCGCCGGCGCGAAGGACGATGCGCTGCCGGCTGGTCACGAGCAGCACATCGCCGCGGGCGGACCCGGCGAGCAGCGCGTCGCGGCACCTTTCGATCTCGGCGCGCGCGCCGTCTGCGGAGGTGAGCGCCGAGACCGCCAGCTCGACGGTGGTCAGGTCCGGCAGCTCCCGCAGCCGCTCCACCTGACGGGTCGTCAGCTCGACGTGGGAGCCGACGACGACCAGGCCGTGACCGGCTCGGGGGTGACCACCGAACACCTCGTGATGTTGCAGCGGCGGGCGGCGCGGCATACCGACCCTGACCGGGACGAAGCTGGGACCGGTGCGGTACAGGGCGCGCCAGCCCGTTGCCTCGGCGGCGGCGAGCCCGAGTGCGACGACCTCGAGGTCGGCCTCCTCGAGCGCGTTGACGACGACGACGGTGCCGTCCCTGGACCCCAGCAGGAGCTCGGTCACCCGCGCGACCCCGCCGACCCTGATGTCGCGCAGGGACAGGCTGCCGACCCGTGTCGGAGCGCCCACCTTCTCCACGACCCAGTCCGGCAGCGATGAGCTCGAGTAGCCGAACGCGTCATCGGTCGCATAGTCGGTGCCTCCGACAGGGACGAAGCCTTCGGGAGTGCGGGCGTAGTGGATGTCGTCGACCGTCACCCGCCCGGCGTCGAGGTATGCCGGCACGAGAAGGGTCGCATCGTAGGGCCGACCACGTCGCAGCGCACCCTCGGCGAGGACGTCGGTCTCGAGGGGGAAGTGGCCCCGGAGGGTGGAGTCGCTGCGGCTGATGACGACGACATCGACGCCGACCTCGTCCCCGATCCGGTGCACCCGGTCGTCCAGGTCCTCCACCAGGCTCCGGGTCGCGGCCCCCCCGAGGCTGCGGGTGTTGGTGAGGATGAAGACGCCTCCTCCCGGGTGCGTCAGGGCCCAGCGCAGATCGGCGTCGTCCCAGCCGGTCAGGACCGGCAGGTCGTGGACGACCTGGCTGCCGGTGGGGTCGTCATCGAGGACCACGACGACCTTGCCGGCGCCCGCGGTGGCGGACGCGATGAGCTGCAGGGCATCCGGCACGACGAGCGCGGGCGGCTGGTCGGCGCTCAACGCCTCGAAGGTCGTCACGGCCGTCATGGTCATGCGCTGTGCTCGCGGAGCGTGCGAGCCAGGAGCTCGACGCCCATCCTGGGGCTGGAGAGGACCGTGAGGCCAGTCTCCTGCTCGAGCCGCCCGACGAGCCGCTGCATCGAGGCCTGCGCCAGGACGATGACGTCGACCTCGCGCGCGAGGTCGGTCGCCTGCTCGGAGACCATCTGGTCGTGTCCCGGTCGGTCGCCGCCCATCAGGGTGTCGAAGGCTCCCGGGCAGAGCCGCTGGGTGATCTCGGGGGAGCGTCCGGCGTCCTGCGCCCGAGCCGCGATGAGGTCGCTCGTCGGTCCGAGGGTCGTGGGCACGGTGGCCAGCACACCGATCCGGTCGTAGGCCGCGGCGGTGATGGCCATCGCCTCGTCGATCTTCACGACGGGGACGTGCACCGCACGACGGGCCGCATCGAGGGTGGGGCCGAGGGAGGAGCACGCGGAGAAGATGATGTCGGCTCCGGCGGCCTCTGCGGCCTGGGCCAGGTGCACCATCCGGCTCTCGCTGCTGGCCGAGATCGACTGCTCACGAACGACGGTCGCGAGGACGTCCGAGTCCACGAAATGCAACAGCTCCGCATCGGGGATCAGCTCACCGATGAGGTCGGCGATGACCGGTTCCACGGTCACGAACACGAAGCTGGTGTGCAGCACCGCTACCTTGGCCACGAGTACTCCTCTGATGTATCCAACAGACGTCTGAGGACTATGCGCCGGATCTCGGGCCGTGTCAAGCGACCTGGACTCGTGTCCCGAGCGCGGCACGGCAACCGTGCGAATAACCGTCAAAGCCGGGACAGGAGCGGCTGCCTCACCCCAGACTGCGGCGCATGCCGACAGCGCCGTTGACCCGCACGTCGAACGCCCGGGCCCCGAGGGAGGCGATCCCGGTATGCCTGCTGGCCATCCTCGTGCTCGGCGGCTGCGGGGCCGGCGCACTCTCGGCTGCGGGTCCGGTCGCGCAGACCACCGCGATCTCCTCGACGAGAGCGACCCCTTCGGCGGCGGACGAGGCAGCGGCGGACGCTGCCGTTGCCGCCAAGGCGGCGGCGGACAAGGCGGCGGCGGATGCTGTCGCCAAGGCGGCGGCGGACAAGGCGGCGGCGGACAAGGCGGCGGCGGACAAGGCGGCGTCGGACAAGGCGGCGTCGGACAAGGCGGCGTCGGACAAGGTGGCGGCGGACAAGGCAGCCGCGGCACCGGTACCGCTGGCTGCCGAGCCGCCACCCCCGGCCGCCCAGGACTTCGCCAACTGCACCGAGTTGAACGCGGTCTACCCCCACGGCGTCGGTATGCCGGGTGCGGTGGACCACGTCTCGGGCGGGAAGCCCGGGGTGACGAACTTCGCCGTCAACTCCGCTGTCTACCAGACGAACTCGGGAAGCGACCGGGATGGCGACGGGATCGCCTGCGAGAAGCACTGAGCGGCGCAGCTGGGGACCCGCCTCGGCGGACGCGGCATACGACCTCGGCGTGGGTAGGCCTCGGCGGGTGGGTCAGGCGGTCGCCATCTCACCCTGCTGACGCAGGGCGCGGATCGCCATCAGGAGGGCCAGCAGCAGGACGACGACCCCGGTCACCAGCGCGGCGCGCAGACCCTGCTCGGGGGAGACCCGGTGGCTGACCAGCTGGTAGACGGTCATCAGCAGTGCGGCTCCGATCGAGGCACCGATCCGTTGGCTCGTCTGGAGGGCGCCGCCGACGGCGCCACCCATCACCGGCGGAACCGCGGCGAGGGTCAGGGTGATGTTGGGGGAGACGACCGCGCCGCCGCCGATCCCGGCGATCAGGAGGGTCGGGACGAGGACGACCCAGAGGGAGGCGGCGGGGTGGCCCGGTGCGAGGACGGCGACGAGGGTGACGCCGACGATGATCACCACGAGCGCGCCGACGGTGAGCCGGCGCCCGATCGTCGTCACGACCCGGCCGGCGAGCGCTGCGCTCACGGCCGACCCCGCGGCGAACGGGGTGACGAGCAGGCCGGCCGACAGGGGCGAGAGGCCGAGACCCTCCTGGAGATAGACCGAGAGCACGAGGACCAGCCCGGTGAACCCGGTGAAGTAGAGGGCGCCGACGCCCAGCCCGTTGAGGTAGCCAGGGAGGCCACGCAGGAGGGCGAGGTCGAGCAGGGGCGCGTGCCCGGTGCGGGTCAAACGGCGTTCCCACCGAAGGAAGGCCATCGCGAAGAGCGGGACGCCGAGCAGCACGAGCAGGGTCAGGCTGTGACCGCCCTCGACGCTCACGACCGGGTAGAGCAGGCAGAGGACCACGCCGCCGAGCAGGATGGCCCCGAGCACGTCGATGCTGGTGTCGACGGCCCCGGTCAGCACCTTGCGGGGAAGCAGCCGCGCGACCGCGACCATCCCGGCGATGCCGATCGGCACGTTGATGAGGAAGAGGTAGCGCCACCCGTTCTGCTCGCCGGCGAGACCGATGATCAGTCCGCCGATGACCGGGCCGGCCGCCGACGACACGGACACCGTGAAGCCGAACAGCCCGAACGCCCTTCCCCGCTCGGCCCCCCGGAAGAGCTGCTGGATGAGCCCGGAGTTCTGCGGTGTCAGGAGGCCGGCCGTGGCGCCCTGGACCAGACGGGCGATGACGACGAGGGCGGCGCTCGGGGCGAGGCCGACGGCCGCGCTCGAGAGGATGAAACCCACCAGGCCGATGAGCATCAGCCGTCGTCGACCGTAGGCGTCGCCGAGCCGTCCGCCGGCGACGAGGGTGAGCCCGAAGGTCAGGGCATAGCCCGACACCACCCACTGGATCGTCCCCGCGGTCGTGCCGAGGCCGGACTGCATCGACGGGATCGCGACGTTGACGATCGAGACGTCGAGCAACGACATGAAGCCGACGACGAGCGTGACCCCGAGGATCCGCCAACGCCGCGGGTCCGGGACGTAGTCGTCGTCATCTGTATGACGCTCGCGCTCGTGCTGCTGGGGGAGGGGCAGGGCGTCGTCGGTCACGGGCCACCCGCGGCCATCTCGTCGAGGAAGGCCAGCGTGGCGCGCGTCGTCGAGCGGCGCCACGACACGAGGGTCGCCTCGAATCCCTGCGCCTCGGTCGGCGCCGGACGATCGAGGGCCGAGGCGATGGGGACGAACCGAAGGCGTTGTGCCGCCACGAGGTTGGCGACGGGTTTGCCGCGACGGTCGAGCAGAGCCAGCTTCAGCAGCAGGTGCGACCGCACGTCACGGACGTGGTCCACCGGTGTCCGCAACCAGAGCAGGACACGTCGGTGCCCGGTCGACGTCACGGCATACACCTGCCGGCGGGGGCCGCGGCCCGCTTCGGTCCCCTCGGCGGAGATCAGGCCGGAGGCCTCGAGCCGCTGGAGGGCGCGGTAGACGATCGGTCGCGGGATCTGCCAGACCCGCCCGAGCTGGCCCTGCTCGCCGGTGAGCTGCGCGACGGCGAAGCCGTGGGTCGGGCCCTCGTCCACGACGGCGAGGACCACCCACTCCGCGAGGGAGAGCGGGGTCGGGATCGTCACCGGATCAGCGTAGGAGACGGGTCGCGGCCACCGGCCGCCGGGCGCGGCTCAGGCGCCTGCGTCCGAAGCCGCCGTCGCGCCGGTCGCGCCGTTCCCCACCCGGTGCATTCCGTACCGGAGCAGTGACGTCTCGATCGTGCTGCGCGCGACCCCCAGCTCGAGCGACATGGCCCGGACGGTGAGGCCGTCCTCCCGGTGACGCGTCTGCAGGTAGGCCTCGACACCGTCGTGGCCGCGCACCTCGACGAGGCGCGCGAGGCGGGCCTCGGCTGCCGGGAGCCGCCACGTGTCGAGGGTGGCGGCAACGTCCGGCGCCACGACGGCGAGGTGGCGCTGCAGCCAGTCCTTGCCCAGCCGCGCCTCGCGGCTGGCGGACGCGAGACTGACGCCTCGAGAGACCCGGTCGACGACGAAGTCGGCGATCGTGTCGTAGCCCAGTCGGTCGGCCGCCTGGTGCCCGGCGGCGACGATCTGCTCGACCCCACGGCGACGGTTGGCGGCGGCCTGGTTCGCGGGCGAGACGGCCGCCAGGGCGGCGTGCGTCTTCGCCAGGCGCTGGGGGGAGTGTGCCCGGCCGCGGGCCGACGTCGCCGCGTATGCCGCGAGCTCGCCGGACCGGGCCAGCTCGCGTCCGGTGGCGATGCCCAGGACGACGGCCGGCTCCGTGCGCTGCCTGCTCTCGAGGGCGCGCGCCCGGCGGTCACGGGTGCAGAGGCCCTCCAAGGGAGCCGACTGCTCCAGCCCGAGCTGCTCTCGGTAGCGCGCCACCGTCCAGCCGTGACTGCGCAGGTGGACGGTCACCGAGCGGAACCAGCGGCCGCAGAGGTGACAGCAGACGTGCGTGCCGTCGGTCCAGACCTCGCCGACCGGGACGAGGTGACGCGTGCCATCCGGGAGGACACCAACTTTCGCTCGGCCATCGGGCAGCGCGTGGCTCGGGAGGGTCACGGCCCGCCTCGACGACCGGTGCAGTGCCGGGGTCATGCGGGCCCTCCTCATCGTGTCGTTCCTCGGGATGTCGTCATCGCCCTCAGAGTAGTAACACTGAGACTACCCATGGGACTTCGCCTTGTCTCGGTCTGTTGCCGGGACCGTGCACGAGGTCGGCTTGGGGGCCGTGCGGATGCTGCCCATCACTCGACACAATGGGAGGTGACCACACGGCCGTTGTCGTCATCCACCCGAGGGAGTCGTCGAGTCTCATGTCCGATGCCGAGCGCTTCACCCCACTGGCGCAGGAGCGCTTCGTCGCTCTCACGACGTTCCGCAAAGACGGCACACCGGTGCCCACCACCGTGTGGATCGCCGGTGACGGTGCCGACCTGGTGGTGACGACCCCGGCCGGCAGCGGGAAGGTCAAACGGCTGCGTCGCGACCCGCACGTCCAGGTCGTCCCCAGCGGCCGTCGGGGACAGCTGCAGCCGGGAGCGACTCCCGTCGACGGCTCGGCGGCCATCGTCGACCCGGCGCAGGATCCCGGTGAGTTCGCCCGCCTGAGTGCGTTGTTCCCGGCGAAGTACGGTCTCGAGTACCGCGTCATGATGGTGATCGAGAAGGTCGTCACCAGGGGCAAGGGCGCCGACCGGTTCATGCTCCGCATCAGTCCGTCCTGAGGAAGTCCACGATGAGCAGACTCGACATCCCCCCGTTCCGTGCCGACCACGTCGGGAGCCTGCTGCGCCCGCCGGCCCTGCTGGCCGCGAGGGCCGACCGGGCCGCCGGCGTGATCGACGGCGAGGAGCTCCGGGCGGCCGAGGACGACGCGATCCGCGACGTGCTCGCCCTCCAGTCGGAGGCGGGTCTCCAGACGGTCACCGACGGCGAGTTCCGGCGGACCTCGTGGCACATGGACTTCATCTATGCCCTCGACGGCGTCTCGAGCACCGACGAGAAGCTCCAGGTCCATTTCCGCAACGCCGAGGGAGACCTCGACTTCGAGTCGCCGGCTCTCAGCGTCAAGGAGCGGATCTCGTTGGGGGACACCATCTTCGGCGACGCCTTTCGTTTCCTGCGTGAGGAAGCGGCGACGTCCGCGCCGGGTCTCACGCCGAAGCTGACGATCCCGTCTCCCAACATGGTCCACTACCGCGGCGGCCGGGCCTCGATCGACGAGAAGGTCTATCCCGACCTCGAGCCCTTCTGGGCCGACCTCACCGGCGCCTACGCCGAGGAGGTCTCCCGCCTCGCCGACCTCGGGTGCACCTACCTCCAGCTCGACGACACGAGCCTCGCCTACCTCAACGACCCGAAGCAGCGCGAGCTCGTCGCCGCCCAGGGTGGCGACCCCGAGCACCAGCACGAGCAGTACATCCGCAACGTCAACGCCGCCATCGCCGGCCGACCCGAGACGATGCGGGTGACGACCCACCTGTGCCGAGGGAACTTCCGTTCGTCGTGGGCCGCCGAGGGCGGTTACGACTTCGTCGCCGAGGCGCTGTTCTCCGGGCTCGAGGTCGACGGTTTCTTCCTCGAGTACGACGACGAGCGATCGGGGGGTTTCGAGCCGCTGCGTTTCGTGCCCGCCGGCAAGCTCGTGGTGCTGGGGCTCGTGACGACGAAGAACGGCCGGCTCGAGGACAAGGACACCCTCAAGCGGAGGATCGACGAGGCCGCGCGCTACCTGCCGCTCGAGCAGCTGTGCCTGTCACCCCAGTGCGGCTTCTCCTCGACGGTCGAGGGCAACGTGCTGACCCTCGAGGAGGAGCGGGCCAAGCTGCGGCTCGTCGTCGAGACCGCCGCCGAGGTCTGGGGGTAGCCCGGGTCGGCTGGCTACTGCTGGCTGTCCTCCTCCATCCGGAAGTCGAGCTCCCACGGCAGCGGTGCGACCCGTCGCGCTTCCTCGCGGATGGCGTCGTCCACCTCACCTCCCCGCTCGCTGGCCAACCGCGCCGAGGCGTAGTCCCACCAGAGCTGCTCGAGGTCGCGGGCGCCCTCGCGCAGGCCCGGCAGCTCGAGTCCGTCGTGCAACAGGGCCGACGCCCGCGGTATGTCGCGGAGAGCGACGGCGGCGCGCAGCTCGGCGAAGCCGACCCGCGGGGCGCTCCGTTGGCTCGGCGGCAGCGACCCGACGAGGTCGATCACGGCCCCAGGATCACCCGCGGCGAGCAGGGCCTCCAGTCGTTCGACGACGAGCGGCAGGACGCCCGGGGCGAGCTCAGCCGCCCTTGCGTATGCCGTGAGCGCGCCCCTCCCGTCGCCCCGAGCCTGCCGGGCGACCGCGAGGTTGCGCCAGGCCCATGCCGACGGAGTCGCGAGCAGCGACGCCTCCCACGCCGATTCGGCCTCCACCAGCTCCCCGGCCTGCCACGCTGCCACCCCCAGGCAGAGGAGCCCGAGCCAGTCCGTCGACCCCGCGAGCAGGGCCTTCCAGACCGGGGTGGTCTGGTAGGAGGCCGGGGGGGCTATGACGTCCGTGGCCGGCAGGACGCCGTCCTCGAGCAGCCGCACCCAAGGCGCCTGCTCGTCGCCGAGGGCGCCGTCGACGAAGGGTGTGCCCGGCAGGTCGAGGCTGCGGTCCCCGGCCCGCTCGCGTCGGATCCGCTCCAGCGCACCCCACCCCGACCCGTGCTGGAGGATCTCGGCGGGCGCCACGTCGGCGAGTCCCGTTGCCTCGGAGTGCAACCGGGCCAACCACTCCTGCGGCGTCGCAGCCTGCACCGCCGCGGCGACCGCTGAGCGGGCCGCCGCCCACCTGCCGTGGACCAGGAGCGGATCGACCTCCAGGAGGCCGTAGGCCTCGACCCAGGACCACTGTGCCCGCGCCGGCATCGGCAGGTGCTCGAGCTGGGTGCGCGCCAGGCCCGCCTGGATCTCGAGGTAGGCGCCGCCGGCGGGGGACAGCCACTCCTGCCAGTGCCGTCCGCCGGGACCGGTGCCCCAGAGGAAGAGCTTGCGCCCCTGCAGCTCCCGCGTCGAGGACTGCACGAGTCCCGAACCCGAAGCGTCCAGGGCTGCGACCCAGGGGCGTGGAGTGCGCTCGAGGTCGAAGAAGTAGTCGGCGGCGGACGTGCTCCGGGCGGAGTAGCTCCGGTCGACGCCGTCGAGGACGGGCATCGGGACGTGGTCCACGGACGAGCCGTAGGCGAACGTCCAGGCGGCGTCTGCGGGTGCAACGACCCGGACGTCCTCGGACTCCGGCACCGCCATGTTGGACCACCAGTACATCGGGACGTCGTGGTCGTGCGGGTTCGTGATCCGCACCGCCACCACGAGGCGCGTCGCGTCGTCCGGCAGCCAGGCGTCGAGCTGGTAGACGACCTCACGGACCCGTTCGAGCTCCCACATCCGCAGCACCGGCGTCCCGTCCGGGAGGTCGACCCGGGCGGCGTGCAGGGGAGCGCAGGTCAGGGGCGTGTGGCCGATCGTCCCAAGGTTCCACTCCACGCCGCCGGCGAACCAGGCGTCCCGCAGGGCGAGGTTGCCCGGCTGGACGACGGCGTTGCTGTAGAGCAGCTCGCGACCGGTTCCCTCGTGCCACAACGACCAGAGCCGCCCACCGGCGTTGAGGAGGAAGGTCGCCCGAAGGTGCTCGTTCTCGAGGATCGCGACCGGGTGCCCGGTGGGGACCCGTTCGCGACCGTAGTCGTCCTGCAGCAGGTAGGGCGCGATCGAGGGGACGTGACCGTAGCGGAGGTTGGCCCGCATCTCCTCGTCGATCCCGTGACCGACCTCGACGTCGGCATGGAGGTCGGCACCGGACCTGAGCGGCGGCAGCGGATTCTCCGGCCCGAGGACGGCGGTCGGCAGGGTGAGGGTGCTCAGGCGAAGGGAGCTCATGGCGCGTCATTCCACCACGCGCACCGACGCGCGAGCCGCGCCCGCGGCATACGGGCCGGGGGTGAACGATCTGCTGAAAACCGACGATCGGAGGATGGGAGTTCCCTGACGGTCTGCAAGATAGTTCGAGCGGTGTCCTAACAAAGGGTCCGACGAGCCCTACGCTGTCGAACGGGCGCCCGGGGTGCCTGACGGGCCCAGGTAGTCGTGGGTGGGTCGAGGCGGGTCGGACGAGGAGGTCAGGTGGCGACACCGATGGGCGGCGCGGCGGACACCGTCCGCGTCACGGCGGGCTCGGCTCGCGCGGACCAGGCCAGCATGCGCCGGAGCAACCTGGGCCTGATCCTGCGCCACCTCAAGGACCACGGCGGCCAGTCCCGCGCCCGAGTCGCCGCCCAGACCGGACTGTCGAAGGCGACCATGTCGAGCCTCATCAGCGACCTGGTGGAGCGGGGACTCGTCACCGAGGGGGAGCTCGAACGGGGCGGCTCGGTGGGCCGTCCCGGACTGGCGCTCCATCTCGACGGACGGCACGTCTGCGGCATCGGGCTCGAGATCAACGTCGACTACCTCAGCGTGACAGCGCTCGACCTCGTCGGTCAGGTCCTCGTGGAGTCGACCCGACCCATCGACACCGTCGCGCTGTCGGTCGACGAGGTCGTCGTCGAGGTCGCGAATCTCCTCGCATCGACGATGAAGTCGTTGCGGGCCAAGGGAATCCGCCCCGTGACGATCACTGTCGCCGCCCCCGGGAGCATCGACCACGCCAGGGGGGTGGTGAAGTTCGCGCCCAACGTCGGCTGGCGTGACGTGCCCCTCGTCGCGGACCTCACGAAGCGGCTCGGTCGCACGGCCCCGCCGGTCGTCATCGAGAACGACGCCAAGCTCGGTGCCGTCGCCGAGCACGCCCAGGTCTCGGCCGCGGGCATCCACGACCTCGTCTACGTCACCGGTGACGTCGGGGTCGGCGCCGGCATCATCGTCGAGGGCCGGGTGCTGCGCGGCGCGACGGGCTTCGCCGGGGAGGTGGGTCATATGCCGCTCGACCCGGAGATGCGCCAGTGCGCCTGCGGCCGGCTGGGGTGCTGGGAGACGATGGTCGGCCTCGCGGCTTTCCTTCGACTCGTCGCCGACCCGGGCGACCCGGTCCTCGACCCGTCCCGCGCCCTGGAGGAGCGGCTGGAGGAGATCCACCGGCGGGCCGACGAGGGGGACGCCCGGACCCTCGAGGCACTGCGCCGGATCGCTCTGGGAGTGGGGTCCGGGGTCTCGCTCCTCGCCGACGTCTTCGACCCGCGCCTGATCGTCCTCGGCGGGTACTTCGCCTTCTTCAGCGACCACCTCACCGAGCCCGTGACCGCCGAGATCCGACGACGGGCCCTGACCGAGACGGTCCCCGAGGTCACCGCCTCGACCCTCGGTCTCACCTCGGCCGCCCGTGGGGGGGCCCATCTCGCGCTGGAGAGCGTCTTCCGCGACCCCGGAGCGGTCGACCCTCCCCGCGCGGCGAGCCGCCCGGCCTGACCGGGCAACCCCCTGCGCCCTCCCGTCCCGGGGAGCGTCAGCCGAGACTCCTCACGGCAGCGTGGCGCCGGCCACGCCCTCCTGGGCGTCGGCGATGACGACGTCGACCCCGGCCCCACGCAGCTCCTCCACCGCGGCTGCGGGAGCGCTGGCGTCGGTGACGAGCGTGGTCACGGCCTCGATGCCGCAGATCCTCGCGAAGGTCGTGCGCCCCAGCTTGTCCCCGGTCGCGACGACGACGACCCGGTCGGCCCGGGCGACCATCGCCCCGTTGATGCCGGCCTCGTCCTCGTGCCGGCAGGTGGCGCCGCCCCCCCGGTCGATTCCGCCGACCCCGAGGACGAGCAGGTCGAGCCACAGCTGCTGCATGGTCTGGATGGCGAGGGAGCCGGTCTGCTCGTAGGACTCCGCCCGGGCGACACCGCCGAGGGTGACGCACCGGATCGCCGGCCGGAGGACCATCTCGGTGGCGATGTTGAGCGCGTTGGTGACGACGGTGGTGGGCTCCCTCGCCGAGCTCGCGGCGACGTCGGGGCGGGCCATGAGGTGTCGCGCGGTGGCCGTGGTCGTCGTGCCGCCGTTGAAACCGACCACCCCGCCGATCTCGACCAGCTGTGCCGCGCGGTGCGCGACCCGCTCGCGAGGGGACCCGGCGGGCGCCGTCTTGTAGCGGGCGGGGAGGTCGTAGGCGATCGAGTTGGCGACGACCCCGCCATGGGTGCGGGTCACGAGCTGCTGGGCGGCCAGGTCGTTGAAGTCGCGGCGGACCGTCGCGGGGGACACGTCGAGCAGCCTGCACGCCTCGGTGACGGTCAGTCGTCCACGCTCGGCGAGGAGTCCGAGGAGCTCGTTCCAGCGCGGTGCCCGCTCGCGGTCGCTCGCCATTCGACGCTCCTTCGATCGACGGGCCGGGTGGGTACCGTGTGATAGGATTATGTTTGGTATTCCCGAATAACAATCACTATCAGTCTAGTTCGGGCGATATCGACCGCCCCTGGACCGGCGCAGGAGTTGTGATGGCCTTCCACCCCGACAGCCACCTCCGGCGGGAGGTCTTCGGTCAGCCGGACGACTGGGCGGCCGTCACGGCACGGGTGGCCGAGCTCAGCCCGCTCCTCCCGGTGGCGGGTGCGCGGATCGCGGTGGTCGGCTGCGGGACCTCCTTCTCCGTGGCGAAGGTGTATGCCGCCCTGCGCGAGGAATCGGGGCAGGGAGAGACCGACGCGTATGCCGCGAGCGAGAACCGCCTGGCCCGCAGCTACGAGCACGTCGTCGTCGTCTCCCGGAGCGGCACGACGACCGAGGTGCTCGAGGTACTCGAGGGGCTTCGGGGTCGCGGCGTCACGACGACCGCGATCGTCGCCACGCCCGGGACCCCGATCACCACCGTGGCCGACCACGTGGTGCTCCTCCCGGAGGTCGACGAGCAGTCCGTCGTGCAGACCCGGTTCGCCACGTCGACGCTGGCGCTGCTGCGCGCGTCCCTCGGTGAGGACCTGTCCGCAGCCGTCGCCGACGCCCGCGTCGTCCTCGCGGAGGACGAGGAGACCGCACTCGCAGGTCTCGTCGACACCGAGCAGGTGACCTTCGTCGGTCGCGGCTGGACCGTCGGGCTCGCCGAGGAGGCGGCCCTCAAGCTGCGCGAGTCGGCACAGTTCTGGACAGAGTCCTACCCCGCGATGGAGTATCGCCACGGCCCGATCGCGATCGCCACGACCGGACGCGCGACCTGGGCGTTCGGTGAGGTGCCCGCCGGCCTCGGAGACCAGGTCGCCTCGACCGGTGCCCACTTCGAGCACCGTGACATCGACCCATTGGCCGAGCTCGTGCGGGTCCACCGGCTCTGTCTCGCCAAGGCGCGGCTCGCCGACCTCGACCCCGACCACCCCCGTCACCTCACGCGCTCGATCATCCTCGCTCCGGCCTGAGCCGGGTCGTCCCACGTGACCGTGACCGAGCCGTCGGACACCGCCGCTGCCCCCCTCGTCGCTACCGCGATCGACGTCGTTGCCGCCATCGACGTCGGTGGTTCACGCATCAAGGCCGCGCTGGTCGACCGCAGCCTCCGGGTCGTGACCCGGACGACCGAACCCACTCCGCCCGACATCGCGCACGACGTCGGCACCGTCGTCGCCGGCACCGTCGACCGGTTGGTGGCGGCCAGCGAGAAGGACGGAACCCCGGTCCGGCTGGTGGGGTGCGGCGTCGTCGTCCCCGGACTCGTCGACGAGGGCACGGGCACGGGGTTGCTCTCGGTCAACCTCGGCTGGCGTGACCTGTCGATCCGCGACCTCGTCCGGGCGACCGTCGGGGTGCCGACGGTCGTCGGCCACGACGTGCGCGCCGGGCTCCTCGCCGAGGTCCGGCTCGGTGCCGCGCGAGGGGCCCGGCACGCGCTGTTCGTGCCGATCGGGACCGGCATCGCCGGGGCCCTCATGGTCGACGGTGCGGTCCTCACGGCGGGAGGCTGGGCCGGCGAGCTGGGCCACGTCCAGGTCGAGTCGGACGGTCCACCATGCCCCTGCGGCGGCCGCGGCTGCCTCGAGGTGGTCGCCTCCGCGTCGGCCATCGCCCGCGCGTATGCCGCCCGCAGGCAGTCGGCCCCCGACAGCCAGTCGGCCGCCGACAACCCTTCCGCCACCCAGCACGCCGTCGACGCCCGGGCCGTCGCCGCGAAGGTCGCGGCGGGTGAGCCGGACGCCGTCGCGGTCTGGCAGCGGGCGGTCGCCGCACTGGCCCGCGCGGTCCTCGCGACCATCACGATCACCGGCATCGACCTCGTGGTGGTCGGCGGCGGCCTGGCCCTCAGCGGCGAGACCCTTCTTGCGCCGCTCCGGACGGAGCTCGAGGCGTTGCGGACGTTTCAACGGCCGCCGCGGGTCGTCCTGGCGGAGCTCGGGGACCGGGCCGGATGTCTCGGCGCGGCCTGCCTCGCCTGGGACGTCGGATGATCCTCGCCGTGACCCTCAACGCCGCCCTCGACGTCACCTACGAGGTCGACGCACTCGTCCCGGGCTCGACGCACCGGGTGACGACGTCGTGGGCACGCGCCGGTGGCAAGGGGATCAACGTCGCATCGGTGCTGCACGCCCTCGGGATCCCCGTCATCGCGACCGGCCTCGTCGGCGGGTCCACGGGTGACCTCATCGTCGCCGACCTCGAGGCTCGAGGCATCGTGCACGACTTCGTCGCCGTCAACGGCGACTCCCGTCGCACCGTCAACGTCGTCTCGGCGGCGACGGGGGACTCGACGATCTTCAACGAGGCCGGGCCGGTCATCGGCGCCGACGAGTGGACGGCCGCCCTGGCGACGATCGGCAGCCTCGTCGAGAGCCACGCGGCGACCGTCGTCGCGCTGTCGGGGAGCCTGCCCCGGGGACTGCCCGACACGGCATACGCGCAACTGGTCGAGGTGGCCCGTGACCGCGGTGCCCTGACCGTCGTCGACGCCGGGGGAGCAGTGCTGGCCGCGGCGGTGGCGGCTCACCCCGACGTCGTCAAGCCCAACCTGGCCGAGCTCGAGGCGGCAACCGGGTCCACCGACATCCCCGCCGGGGCAGCAGCCCTGCGAGACCTCGGTGCCCGCGACGTGGTCGTCTCGGCGGGCGCCGAGGGCGCCACGGTCGTGCAGGCCGACGGACGCGTCATCACCGTCCACCCCGGCGCGCGCCTCGCGGGCAACCCCACCGGTGCCGGTGACGCCATGGTGGCGGCCATCTGCGCCGGGCTGGCTGATGGTGACCCGTGGACCACGACCCTGACCGAGGCCGTGGCGTGGTCGGCGGCAGCCGTCCTCGAGCCGCTCGCGGGCGAGCTCGACGCAGCCGAGGTGGTCCGCCGCCGGTCGGCGGTCACGGTGGTCGCCGGATCGGCGGAGCGCCGATGACAGGCGCGCGCCGATGACGCTGGTCCGACTCGACGAGGTGCTCGGGGCGGCTGTCGACGCCGGGCGAGCGGTGGGGGCGTTCAACGTCATCCAGATCGAGCACGCCGAGGCGCTCGTCGCCGCGGCGGAGCGCACCGGCCTCCCGGTCGTGCTCCAGATCAGCGAGAACTGCGCGAGATACCACGGATCGTTGGCGCCGATCTCGTTGGCCACCAGAGCGATTGCCGAGCGGGCCGCGGTGCCGTGCGTCCTGCACCTCGACCACGCCGAGAGCGAGGGGCTCGTCGACGAGGCGGTCGCCCTCGGGTTCACGTCGGTGATGTTCGACGGCTCGAAGCTCGAGGACAGCGCGAACCGGCGCGCGACCCGCGGCGTCGTCGAGCGGTGTCACGCGGCCGGGGTGAGTGTCGAGGCAGAGCTCGGTGAGATCGGCGGCAAGGACGGGGTCCACGCGCCGGGCGTGCGCACCGACCCGGAGGCCGCCGCGGCCTTCGTCGCCGACACGGACGTCGACGCCCTCGCCGTCGCCGTCGGCTCCTCCCACGCGATGACCTCGCGCACGGCGACGCTCGACCTCGCACTCGTGGCGGCGATCTCCTCGGTCGTGCCGGTGCCGCTGGTGCTGCACGGCTCCTCCGGCGTCGGTGACGAGGACCTCGTGGCCGCCGTCCGGGCGGGGATGGCGAAGGTCAACATCGCCACGCACCTCAACGTCGTCTTCACGGCCGCCGTGACGGACTACCTCGCGACCCACCCCGGCGTCGTGGACACGCGGCGTTACCTCGGTGCCGCTCGCGCCGCCGTGACCGACGAGACCGCCCGACTGCTCGAGCTGCTCGCGCTTCGCTGACCTCTGAGCGCCCCTACGAGCCGTTGCATCCGCGGCGATGGTGGCCAGAGGGGGCATTCACGCGGACGAGAGGGTCCGGCGCATGCCGCAAGGGTTCCGGGTGTGCCGCGTCAGAGCCACGCGCCCCGGCGCATGACGCGCACGAGCGCGAGGGCGTCGTCGACGACGAGCACGTCCGCGTGGGCGCCGGGGGCGAGGCGACCGATGTCGACCAGGTCGAGCGTGCGGGCGGGGGTCGTCGACGCCGCGAACACCGCGTCCCGCAGGGGGACACCGACCTCGTGGACGCACCAGCGGACGACGTCGAGGAGGGTAGCGACCCCTCCGGCGATGGACCCACCCTCGACGAGACGCGCGGTGCCGTCGGCGACGGCGACCTCCTGGCCCCCGAGCGTGTAGGACCCGTCGGGCATCCCGCTCGCGGCCATCGAGTCGGTGATGAGGTCGATCCCGGCCGGTCCGACGACCTCGAAGAGCATCCGCACCGTGCCGGCCGCGAGGTGGACGCCGTCCCCGACGACCTCGAGCACCGCGTCACCCCGGGCGGCCTGCCCGAGGCACGCCGCGACCGGGCCGGGAGAGCGGTGGTGCAACGGCGGCATCCCGTTGAAGACGTGGGTGACGAGCGGTCGGCCGCCGCGGGGCGCGAGCTCGCGGCCGAGTCGCAGCGAGTGCCACGCCGTGTCGACGTCGGAGTCGGTGTGCCCGAGGGCCGGCACGATGCCGAGCGAAGAGAGCAGGCGCGGCAGCTCGATCCCGCCGACCCGCTCCGGCGCATACGTCATCTGCAGCAGCGCGCCCTCGGCGCCGGCGTCGGTGGCGGCCTGCACGAGTGCCTCGACGAGGGTGGCGTCGACGTCGGTGAGGACCGCGGGGTTCTGCGCACCACGACGGGCGAGCGAGAGGAACGGCCCCTCGAGGTGGATGCCGGCGAGCTCGCCGGTGGCGACGAGGCGCGCGCAGGCGGTGACGCCGGCGAGCAGCTCGGACCGGGTGTTGGACACGAGGCTCGCGACGACCGTCGTGCTCCCACTGCGGTGGTGGTGCTCCATCGCGGTGCGCGCACCCGCGTCGTCAGCCCCGAACTCCCCGCCCGCTCCGCCATGGCAGTGGGTGTCGACGAGCCCTGGCAGCAGAGTATGGCCCGCGACCCAGCCGTCAGGTGGGGTGATGCCGACGAAAGGCTCCGGCAGCTCGGACAGCGGACCGGCCCAGAGGATGAGGTCGCCCTCGACGACGACCACGCCGTCGTCAGCCGTCCCCTCGGGGGCGACGACGCGGCCGGTGAGGGTGAACGCTGCGGTGGACGTCACGGTGTCGGGCACCCTCCCATCATGGTGGCTCGTGCTTCAGCAGGGAGCGGACGCCCGGAGGCGTCGGACGCCCGGAGGGGTCGGACGCCCGGAGGCGTCGGGACCGTGTCGGGCCCGTCTGCCGGCTGGTGGCGACCCGGCATACTGGCGGGATGAGTGGTCCCGCGAGCATCCGGTCGCGGGAACTGCTCGTGGCGGGCCGGAGCAAGGCGTCCATCGAGGTCCGAGACCTCCGCGACCGGGTCGTCGCGTCCGACCCGGGACTCGCTCGGCTGCGCCAGGCGGTGAGCGCCATCCTCGCTGTCGGCACGACCGTGGCCGTCGAGTCCGTCGTCGTCGCCGTGGTCGGGCCACCGAAGCAGATCGGGTTGCTCGCCCTCCTGCTCGGCGCCGTCATCGCGATGCCGCTCTCGACCTCGGTCAAGGAGTCCGACCGGCGCGTCGCCGCCATCACCGTGGCGAGCGGCGCCGTCGCCGCGGTCACCGGTGCGATCCTCGGCGTGCTCACGGCCCAGGTCCACCTCCTCGGGCTCATCACCTTCACGCTCGTGTCCTTCGCGGCGGTCTGGCTGCGGCGGTTCGGGCCCCGCTGGTTCACCCTCGGTTTCCTCGGCTGGCAGGCCTTTTTCTTCTCCCTCTTCCTCGACCCTCCGGTCGCGTCCCTGCCGTTCATGGTGGGCGCCATCGTCATCGCGACCCTGTGGGTCGGGCTGCTCCTCGTCACCGTCCTCCACGTCGACCCGTCGGCCGCGGTCAGCCGGACCGTGGTCACCCTGCGGGCCAGGGCGCGCGCCGCGATCTCGGCGGCGATGGACGTCCTCGACGACCCCGAGGACCTCCGGTCGGTGCGCGCGATGCGGGGGCAGCTCATCCAGCTGTCCGAGGTGTCGCTCCTGCTCGACGGGCAGCTCTCGACGGCCCGCACGCTCCCGCACGGGCTGCGCGCGGGGTTCGTCCGTCGGTGGGTCGTCGACGTCGAGATCGGCATGGACGAGATCTGCGCGGCCGTCCTGGACCTCGCGACCCACGAGGACGAGATCCCGCCCGAGGTCCTGCACGACGTGCGGATCGTCCTGGGGTCGCTCGGCTGGGCCGACACGGCCATCGCCCTCGTCTCGGCGAGGGAGCTGCAGGCGACGGGGCACCACGGCATACCGGCTGCTCGTCGGCTGGGGGCCGCTGCGATCCTCCTGCTCGAGACGATCGACCAGTGGGACCACCCGGCGCTGCGGCCGGACCACACGGACGAGGCCCTCGAGGAGGGCAACGAGGACGACTTCGACGCGGTCGTCACGCTCTTCAGCGGCAACCTGCCGGGGTCGGCCGGGCTCGCCGCGATGACCCTCGACGTCGAGACCTCGCGTCGCTGGTCCCCGTCGCGGCTGCGGCTCACGACGCGGCAGGCGATCCAGGCGGGCGTCGCGGCCGGGCTGTCGATCATCCTCGGCGAGCTGATCTCGCCGCAGCGCTACTACTGGGCGGTCATCGCCTCCTTCATCGCCTTCACCGGCACGGCGACGTCGGGCGAGACGGTCCGCAAGAGCATCTCGCGGATCGCCGGCACGATCGCGGGTCTCGTTGTCGCCGTGGGCCTGGCCAACCTCACCGCCGACAGCACGCCGCTGACCGCGGTGATCCTCGGGGGCAGCATCTTCCTCGCCTTCTACCTCCAGGCGCTCTCCTACACCGCGATGACCTTCTTCATCACGCTGATGCTCGGGCAGCTTTACACCCTGCTGCACACCTTCACCGACCAGCTCCTCGTCGTGCGCCTCGAGGAGACCGCGGTCGGCGCGGTCGTCGGCCTGACGGTGTCCCTCGTCGTCCTGCCCGCCAGCACCCGAGCGACGCTGCGGGTGGCCCGGCGGGCCTTCCTCGCCAGCCTCGCCGCACTGCTCGACGCCTGCGCGGACCACCTCGCCGGTGTGCCCCGAGGAGGGGGTAGCCGCGGCGAGCCGGAGGGCACGGGGACCGCCGTCCCGACGTCGGACGGGTCGGTTCCGGCGGAGGTGGGCACCGACGGCGGGGTGGCGGACCACGACGGTGGGGTGGCTGACCGCGACCTGCTGACCCTCGTCGTGCAGACGAGCGCCGACGCGAGGCAGGTGGTGCGCACCCACCGCGCGCTCACCCGCGGCCGCGTCTTCGGCTCCGACCGCGAGGGGCTGCGGCACCGCATCTCGGTGCTGGGGTCGGCCGACTCGATCGCCCGGACCCTGGCGACGCGGGCCCTGGCCACCCCGCCGGGGTGCTCACCCCAGCTGGCCACGGCGTGCCGCGAGATCGCCGCAGAGGCCCGGCACCTGGCCGCCCTCCCGACCCTCATCACCGCGACGCCGCGCAGGTCCGACACGGGAGTGGGTCAGCGGGTGGGCGCCATCCTCGACGCCCTGCCGAACGACCCGGTCACCGACGGCGTCCGGATCACGATCCGGCGACTCGGCGACTCGCTGTCGTTGCTGACGCCACGCTCGACCTGAGGAGCCGTTGGCTTCGAGCTGTCCGCAGACAGCGCGGCTTCACACCGAGGTGGCGTAGGCGCCGGGGGTCACCCCGAGCACCTGGCGGAAGTGTCGCGTCAGGTGGGGTTGGTCGTGGAATCCGACCTCGGTCGCGACGTCGGCGACCGGGACACCGGCGAGCAACAGCGTTCTGGCGCGGTCGACCCGACGCCCGGTGAGGTATCGGTGCGGCGGCAAGCCGAACTCGCGACCGAAGGCGCGGACGACGGTGGTCGGGTCGACGTCGAGGTCCGCAGCCAGAGACGAGAGGCACGGTGGGCTGACGAGATCGGCGTCGAGTGCCTCGCGGACCCGTCGGGCGATGCGGGTGCGTCCGGGCGGGGACATCGGGGACACCGGGGACACCGGGGACACCGGGGACACCGCGCCATCCGGTATGCCGTGCCGCCCGTCCCCGCGCCGGTCCCCTCGCCCGCTCGGACGGGTCGGTGCGCTCGGCACGAGGTGGTCGATGACGCGCTCGCGCACGGCGGCGAGCCGCGTCTCCGCCTCGAGGTCGTCCCGGCGCAGGAGCGCCCCGTGCAGTGCCGAGACGGCGGCGACGAGCTGTGGGTCGGCCAGCGTCGGGTTGCGGACGGTGGATCCGACGGAGGCGGGCGGGAGCCAGTCGCTCTCGAGGTAGACCACGCGCTTGCGGAACCCGTGGGCGGTCGCCGCCCGACCGTCGTGGGCCACCTGCGGTGGCAGGATCGTCACCACCGCCCGGTCGGCGTCGTGGTGCGTCCGTTCGAGGTCGTAGAGGACCGTGCCCGCATCGACGAGGAGCAGCGTCCAGTGCTCGTGGGTGTGGGCGGGGTAGGTGTGAGCAGCGAACCGCGCGTGCAGTACCTCGA
>NZ_JANXRJ010000157.1 GCF_025353065.1 Lapillicoccus sp. | reverse complement strand
GTGGTGTGCACACCACGACCTCGACGCCAGACCACGACCTCAGCGCGAGGTGGCGTGTCGGGGCGGGTCCCCGGAGGCTGCCGCACCTCGCGATAACCTCGGTAGCGTGTACTTCACCGACCGGGGTATCGAGGAGCTCGCGAACCGCCGGGGCGAGGAGCAGGTCAGCCTCGACTGGCTCGCCGAACAGCTGCGGACGTTCGTCGACCTCAACCCCGAGCTCGAGGTGCCGGTCGAGCGGCTGGCCACCTGGTTGGCGCGCCTCGATG
Organism: Lapillicoccus sp.; assembly: GCF_025353065.1. Classification (GTDB taxonomy): domain Bacteria; phylum Actinomycetota; class Actinomycetes; order Actinomycetales; family Dermatophilaceae; genus Lapillicoccus. Next base: position 18,507 of record NZ_JANXRJ010000157.1, on the reverse strand, counting down.
ACGACGAGGGTGACGATGAGGGTGACGATGGCGAATAAGCCTGTCCAGCATGGCTTCTTGCCCCCCTCCATCGAAGGATCGACGTGACCGACTCCGTCTCGAACGGGCCGCCCGGCACCACCACCGCCGGCGCGGACACCCCGGCGTTCATCCCGAGCGCCGAGTTCTCGGTGGCCGACGGGGTGCGTGACGTCGGGGTCTGCTTCGTCGGGTCCTCGATGGTCGCGGGCTACGGCGACCCGAAGGGGCTCGGCTGGGTGGGCCGCGTCGTCAGCCGCACCCAGCACGCGGACCTCGACCTCACGGCATACAACCTCGGGGTGCGCGGCGACACCAGCTCCGACGTGATGGGCCGCTGGCGGCGCGAGTGCGGGCCGCGGTGGGAGCAGCGCGCCGAGCGCCGCCTCGTCCTGTCGGTCGGCACCAACGACCTCCTCGGCGGGGTCAGCACCGCACGCTCCCGCCTCAACCTCGCCAACATCCTCGACGAGGCCAGCTCGCTGGGGATCGCGACCTTCGTCGTCGGGCTGCCCCCGGGCCTCGACACCGAGCTCAACCACCGGATCGAGGCGCTCGCCGACGCCCAGGCCGACGTGTGCGCCCGGCGGGGGGTCACCTACGTCGACTGCTACCGCTCGCTCGTCACCCACGACCAGTGGGTCTCCGACGTGGCCTCCGGTCGCGACCGGGTCCACCCCGGCCAGGCGGGCTACGGCCTCATCGCCTGGTTGGTGCTCCACAACGGCTGGTACGACTGGCTGCGCGTCACGCTGTAGGCGGGCCAGCGTAACGACGACCGTTGGTCCGTCGGCCTCCGGCACGTCGTGCTCAGGCGTGCCCGGGCCCTCGTCCAACGGTCGTCGTTGCGCGCCGGTAGGCCCCAGCCACTCCGCTTGCGCGATCCGCAAACGCGATATAGCGTGTTCCGAAGAACGCGATATAGCGCGAGTTTCGGACCCTCCGGAGCCGCAGACCACGAGGGGTGGACATGGCGCAGGAATGGCAGATCGACGGCCCGAGGGTGCTCGACGTGGGCGATGAGCACGAGCGCGTCACCAAGCTCGTGGTCGGCCTCGTCGGGGGTCGGGTCGACGTCGTCACCCACGACGACTCCCCCACCGCCCGCATCGAGGTGACCGAGATCGACGGGGTCCCCCTCCTCGTGCGGTGGAACGGGGGCAAGCTGACGGTGACCCACGGCAAGGACTCGGACAAGAACATCCTCGAGATGATCAGGCGGACCGTCGAGAACTTCGGCCACAACAAGGTCGTCGTCAGCATCTCGGTCCCCGCCAGGGTCCGCACCACCGTCGGCACCGTCAGTGCCACCGCGCTGATCTCGGGGATCCGCGAGGAGGTCACGGCCAACACCGTCTCCGGCTCGATGACCCTGAGCGACCTCGTTGGCGACCTCGACCTCAACACCGTGAGCGGTGACGTGGAGTGCACCGACGTCGCCGGCTCGCTCAAGGTCAACGCCGTCTCCGGCAGCGTGACCATCCAGTCGGGCAACCTGCCGCGGGTCAGGATCACCACCGTGAGCGGCGACATCGGCCTCGACCTCGCGAGCGGCACGTCGGACATCTCGTCCAACTCCGTCTCCGGCGACGTTACCGTGCGCGCCCCCCTCACCGGCTTCGACGTCGAGGGCAACACCGCGAGCGGCCAGGTCGTCGTCGACGGCCGCACGATCAGTCGCGGCGGGCACCACGGCTGGGACCGGGGTGGCCGGATCCACGAGGGTGACGGCGCCCTGAAGATCAAGGCGAACGCGGTGTCCGGCAACATCGTCGTGCTGCGCGCCGGCTCGGCCACCGGCACGACCAGCACGAGCGGCACGACCAGGACGAGCGACACGACCAGCACGAGCGACACGACCAGCACGAGCGGTCCCACCGGCACGGGTGGTCCGCAGGACTCCCTTGCTGCCCCGACCCCGCCCCCCAGCCCGCCGACCCAGCAGATCCCCCACGACCCGACGACGCCGATGCCGTCCCACCCGCAGGACCACCCCGAGGGCTGGGGCGACGACCGGCCGGCGGTCGGCTGATGAGCCCCGTCTTCGCCCACGGCCAGCTGCGCCTCTACCTCCTCGCCCTCCTCAGCGAGGGCCCGCGCCACGGCTACGAGGTCATCCTCGATCTCGAGAAACGGTTCGACGGGCTCTACACACCCAGCGCCGGCACCGTCTACCCCCGCCTGGCCAAGCTGGAGGAGGAGGGGCTGGTCGCCCGCAGCGACGAGGGGCGCAAGTCGACCTACTCGATCACCGAGGCCGGACGGGCCGAGGTCGCCGCCCGCAGCGGCGACGTCGAGAACCTCCACGACGACCTCGACCAGTCGGTCCGCGAGCTCGCCCAGGGCGTCCGCGACCGTGTCCAGCAGGGCGCCCGCGACCTGCGCGCCGAGCTGAAGGACGCCGCCCGCGAGGCCCGCGCGAACGCCGTCCCCGTCGGGGGCCACGACACCTCGTGGGGCCACGACGACAGCGGCTCGCTGCAGGACCTCGAGCGGGCGGTCAACGAGTTCCGCAACGACGCCCGGCAGGCCTGGCGCAAGCGCGGCCTCACGCGCGAGCAGACCCGCGAGATCGTCGGCATCCTCACGGACGCGTCACGGCGGATCCGCGACGTCGTCCAGCGCCCCTGACGACGACCAGCACCGCTGTCTCACAACGGCCTTGACCGTTCACCCACCATCCCCCACGTCACGAAGGGCCACGTCATGCACACCCCTCTTCTCGAACAGCTCGCCCATCGCCGGATCGCGGACCGCGCGCGGACTCGTCCCCCCACCGGCATCCGTCGCAGCGCACGGCTGATCCAGCTCGAGATCCACCGCGCCCGCCACGCCGGTCACCAGTAGCCCGACCGGGCGCCGAGGCCGACACCGCCCGCCCCGCGTCGTAGCGGCCCGGCGGACTGGATAGCCTCGCCCCATGGACCGGCCCGACGAGCCCGAGACAGGGGGCCGTCGCGATCCCGACGCCGACCTGCCGGTCGACACGGACACCGACCCGACCTCGGCGGACCCGTCCCCGGCCCGCCTCCTCCCGGTGATCGCCGTCGGCGGCATCGCCGGGAGCCTCGCGCGCTACGGCCTCACCGTGGCCCTGCCCACGCCCGGCGGCGGTTTGCCGTGGGCCACCCTCATCGCGAACCTCACCGGGGCCCTGCTGCTCGGGCTGCTCACGGTGCTGCTCGTGGACACCCTCCCCCGCAACCCCTACCTCCGGCCCCTGCTCGGGGTCGGGGTGCTGGGGGGCTTCACGACGTTCTCCACCTACACCTCCGAGACCCGCGCGCTGCTCGACGGCGGCCACGCCGACACCGCGCTGCTCTACCTGCTCGCTACCGTCGGCGTCGGGTTCCTCGCCGCGCTCGCCGGCTTCCGGCTGGGGCGCGTCGTCGCGACGGCGGCCGGCCGGAGGACGCGATGACCGCGGTCCTGCTCGTCTCGCTCGGGGCAGCCGTCGGGGCACCCGGCCGGTGGCTCGTCGACCGGGCGGTGCAGCGGCGGCATACCGGCCTCGTGCCCTGGGGCACCCTCACCGTCAACCTCGTCGGCTCACTGGTGCTCGGCGGCGTGCTCGGGTGGTCGAGCGCACCGGATCGAGGACACGACCTGGCGCTGCTGCTGGGCACCGGGTTCTGCGGGGCGTTCACCACCTTCAGCACCTTCGCCGTCGAGAGCGTCCGGCTTCTCGAGGGGGGTCGAAGCCGGTATGCCGCGGGCTACGTCCTGCTGAGTCTCGTCGCGGGCTGCCTACTGGCCGCTGTCGGTTGGTGGCTCGGCACCCGCTTCTGACCGGCGACGGCCGGTCCGCCGCGACGACGGGCCGCCGCCCCCCGGGGCGGCTCGCATAGTCTCGAGACGTGAGCACCGCCCCTCCCGAACCGCGTGCGACGTCCCGGCCGCTCGCGCGCACGCTCTCTGCAGGCCTCGCCCTCCTCGAGGCGCTCGTCCTGCTGGGCTTCGCCGTGTTCTACGTCGCCGAGCTCGTCGTGGGAGGCGGCAACGACACGGCTCGGGTGGTCACGTCGGCCATCGTCATCGTCATCACGGCGGTCGGCCTGGCCTACCTCACCCGGGGGTGGTGGACCGCCGCGACCTGGGTCCGGACGCCCACCCTGGTGTGGAACGTCCTGCTCCTCCCGGTGGCGGCGTCCCTCGTCCAGGCCGACCAGGGGCTGATCGGGGGCCTGGTGCTCGGGGTCGCGCTGCTCAGCCTGGTCGCGGCGATCGCCTCCGGGGGGAGGCCGCCGAGCCCGGAAGGCGACCCCGAGGACGGCGTCCCCTCCTGAGCGACCGGGCCGGCCGCGACCCGCGCCGGTCTTCTCCCAGGTATTTCGACGTCGAAACACTTGCAAGCACGCGGCGGACAGTGGATAGTTGTCGACGGCCTCGGAACACCGAGCGCCCGTACATCGTTGGCAGGTTTGGGTCGACCAAATCCTTGCACGACGAGCCGACACCGACGTCGGTGGCGGGCCCGGCCGCGGCCAGCGGAGAGCGGCTGCTCGACCGGCCCCACCGCACATTCCCCCGATCCGTAGCCTGCGCAGATCGCCGACCAGGTGGCTTACGCTTGTGAAACACAGGAAACACGATAGAAACAATGACGACTACAGCCCACACCCGACGCCCGCACCAGTCCGCAGCCAACCCGATCAAGTCGGCGAGCTCGACTTCTTCGACGATCTCGACCCGTCGTACCGTGACCCCGGCACAGCCCCGTGCCGCCCGCGCCGCCGACGCCCCTCGCACGACAAGGAGCACGATCCTCATGGACTGGCGCGACCGCGCTGCCTGCCTCGACGAAGATCCCGAGCTGTTCTTCCCGATCGGGAACACCGGCCCGGCCATTCTCCAGATCGAAGAGGCGAAGACCGTGTGCCGTCGCTGCGAGGTCGTCGACACCTGCCTGAAGTGGGCCCTCGAGTCCGGTCAGGACGCCGGGGTGTGGGGCGGTCTGTCCGAGGACGAGCGTCGCGCGCTCAAGCGACGCAACGCCCGCGCCCGCCGCGCCGGCTGAGCGCGCCACTCCCGGCCAGCCGTCCGCCGTTCGGGTGGCCTTCCGTGGGCGATGACCCCCAATGCTCCTAGGTGGGGGTTGACGTCGGGGAGGTCGGTCCGGGGACGGCCGGGGCCCCGACCACCGGACCCGGCCCCGGGCTGCCGTAGGGCGTCGTCGACCCGTCGCCCGAGAGCGTCCGCAGCTGGGCGGTGAAGACCACCTTGGTCCCGTGCGGGTCGGCGTCGGTCCAGGTGATGACGCCCCGCAGGTCCTGGACCAAGGACTGCACGATCTGCGTCCCGAGGCCCGACCCCGGGTGGCGCCCGGTCGGCATACCGGTGCCGTCGTCCTCGATGCAGACCGTGAGCAGGTCGGGGCCCTTCACCTGGGGCGTGCGCTCGACGTCGACCCAGACCGTGCCCCCGGTCGCGGAGAGGCCGTGCTCGATGGCGTTCTGGACGAGCTCGCTGAGGATCATCGCCAGCGAGGTCGCGTCCTCCGCCTTCAGCCGCCCGAACGGGTCACCCGTGCGTCGGCGCTGGATCGGCTTGTCGTAGGCCGCGACCTCGACCACCGCGCGGAAGCTGCGCTCGGCGACGTCGTCGAAGTCGACCGTCTCGTCGAACCCCTGGCTGAGGGTCTCGTGGACGAGCGCGATCGTGCCGACCCGTCGGACCGCCTCGAGGAGGGCAGAGCGGGTGTTGCGGTCTTCGGTGCGGCGAGCCTGCAGGCGCAGCAGGGCCGCCACGGACTGGAGGTTGTTCTTCACCCGGTGGTGGATCTCGCGGATCGTCGCGTCCTTGGTCATCAGCTCCTGCTCCCGGCGACGCAGCTCGCTGACGTCGCGCAGCAGCAGGATGGCGCCGAACCGCTGGCCCGCCTCGGTGAGCGGGATGGCGCGCATCGAGATCACGGCGCCGCCGCTGCCGACCTCGGTGCGCCACGGCTGCCGGCCGGTGAGGACCAGCGGGAGCCCCTCGTCGACGGGTGAGCTGTCGCGCAGGACGGTGGTGACGATCTGGCTGAGCGACCCACCGATCACGTCGCCGACGAAGCCGAGCCGGTGCACGGCCGAGATCGCGTTGGGGCTGGCGTAGGAGATGACCCCCTCGTAGTCGAGGCGGACGACCCCGTCGCCGACCCGGGGAGCGCCGCGCCGGAGCCCCGTCGGAGCCGAGGCGTGGGGGAACTCCCCCGCCGCGATCATCCGCGAGAGGGCGTCGGCCGTGGCGAGGTAGGTGAGCTCGAGCCGGCTCGGGGTCCGCATCGTCGTCAGGTTGGTATGCCGGGTGAGCACCGCGATCGCCCGGCCCTGCCGCACGACGGGGATCGACTCCTCCCGCACGGGGAGGTCGTCGCGCCATTCCGTGTCGCGCTCCCGGACGATGCGCCGCTCGGAGAAGGCCTGCTCGAGCGTCTCGGCGCGGGCCTTGGACGCCCGGGCGCCGACCTGGTCCTCGAAGAACACCATCTGGCCCGTGGTCGGCCGGATGTGCGCGATGGCGTTCCACTGAACCCTCGAGGACCGCACCCACAGGATGAGGTCGGCGAAGGAGAGGTCCGAGAGCAGCTGCCAGTCCCCGACGAGGAGGTGGAGCCACTCGATGTCGGCGCTCTGGAGCTCGGAGTTCTCGTGGAGGAGCTCGGCGAGCGTGGGCACACCGGCAGCCTATGCCGCCCACTGCGGGGCAGAGGCCGCGCCCGGGGTGGTGGGCCGGACCGAGGAGGGAGGACAGGCAGGATCGGAGCCGACGGTCAGGACGACCGCCCGCCGCCGCGCAAGATCCCACGCAGGGTCCGCAGCGCCACGGAGAGGGCGGCGATGCCCGCATGGTCGAGCCGTTCGATGCCGCCGAGCGCCGTGCGCGCCCGGGCGAGGGCGTCCTTGTTGGCGTCGGCCCACTCGTCGAACCGCTTCGCCGGCGCCAGACCGGCGCTGCTCGTGGCGAGGACGGAGCGGGTGAGCGACTCCAGCACGGCATAGAGGTCGTCGCGCATGGCACCACGGGCCAGCGCGTCCCAGCGGTCGTCGCGAGGGAGCTTGGAGACCCTCGTGAGCATGTCGTCGATGCTGAACTTCTCGGAGCAGTAGTAGTAGACGCCGACGACGTCACCGACCGGTTCGGCGATGTCCTCCGCGATCTCGACGATGTCGAGCAGCGAGAACCGGTCGAGCAGCCCGGCGGCGCGCAACGCGAAGTCGGTTGGTGCGCCGAGCTTCTCGAGCTCCTTGGCCCGACGTCCGAGGCGTTTGCGTTCGCCGCCCTGGAGGTGGTCCTGGATGTGCGGGGCGAACAGGGTGACCGGGGGCCGGAACCGCGCCACCTCGACCGCGACGTCGATCGACGAGGGGCGCGTCGTGAGGAACCACCGGACCGCGCGGTCGAGCAGCCGGCGGAACTCGAGGTAGAGCGCCGTCTGGGTCGCCGTGGTGACCGTGTTGTCGAGGGCCTCCACGTCGGCCACGTAGGACTGGAGGTCGAAGACCTCCCGGCAGACGACGAACGCCCGGGCGATGTGCTCTGGACCGGCGCCGGTCTCCTCCGAGGCACGGAACGCGAAGGTGATGCCGCCCCGGTTGACCATCGAGTTGACCACGGAGTTGGTGACGATCTCGCGGCGCAGCGGGTGGGAGTGCAGCTGCTGCGCGTAGCCCGCCCGGATCGGCTCCGGGAAGTAGTCGGAGAGGGTCTGCTGGAACCACGGGTCGTCCGGCAGGGACGTCGGCAGCAGGTCGCCCTTGAGCGCGAGCTTCGCGTAGGCGACGAGCACCGAGAACTCGGGCGACGTGAAGCCGAGGCCGTCGGCATGGCGCTTGGCGATCTCGACGTCGCTCGGGAGGAACTCCAGGGCCCGGTCGAGCTCGCGGCGCTCCTCGAGCCAGTGCATCAGGCGCTGGTGCACCGGGAGCATCGAGTGCTCCTGCGCCCGTGCGTTGCCGAGCAGCACGTTCTGCTCGTAGTTGTCGCGCAGCACCTGGGCCGCGACCTCGTCCGTCATCGAGTGGAGGATCACGTTGCGCTGCTCGAGGCTGAGCTCCCCGTCCCGGACGAGGCCGGTCAGGAGGATCTTGATGTTGACCTCGTGGTCGCTCGTGTCGACCCCGGCCGAGTTGTCGATCGCGTCGGTGTTGACGTGGACTCCGGCGAAGGACGCCTCGATGCGGCCGCGCTGACTCGCGCCGAGGTTGCCGCCCTCCCCGATCACCTTGACTCGCAACGCTTTTCCGTCCACCCTGATCGCGTCGTTGGCGCGGTCACCGATCTCGGCGTCGGACTCCGAGGTCGCCTTGACGTAGGTGCCGATGCCGCCGTTCCACAGCAGGTCGACCGGGGCCAGCAGGATCGCCTTCATCAGCTCGGCCGGGGTCATCGACGACGTGCCGGCCCGCAGGCCGAGGACCTTGGCCGCCTCCGGCGAGATCGGGACGGACTTGGCGGCCCGGTTGACCACGCCGCCACCGGGGCTGATCAACGACGCGTCGTAGTCGGCCCACGACGACCGCGGGAGCTCGAACAGCCGGCGGCGCTCGACGAACGACGTCGCCGCGTCCGGGGTGGGGTCGAGGAAGATGTGGCGGTGGTCGAAGGCGGCCACCAGCCGGATCTGCTCGGACAGCAGCATGCCGTTGCCGAAGACGTCGCCGCTCATGTCGCCGACGCCGACGACGGTGAAGGCCTGCGTCTGGGTGTCGAGGCCCATCTCGCGGAAGTGCCGCTTGACGGACTCCCACGCGCCCCGGGCCGTGATGCCCATCGCCTTGTGGTCGTAGCCCTCGGACCCGCCCGAGGCGAAGGCGTCGTCGAGCCAGTAGCCGTAGTGCTGGGAGATGCCGTTGGCGATGTCGGAGAACGTCGCCGTCCCCTTGTCCGCGGCGACCACGAGATAGGTGTCGTCGGGGTCGTGGCGCACGACGTCGGCCGGCGGGGTGACCACGCCCGCGACGAGGTTGTCGGTGAGGTCGAGCAGGCCACAGACGAAGAGCCGGTATGCCGCGACGCCCTCGGCCAGCCACGCGTCACGGTCGACCAGCGGATCGGGGAGCTGCTTGGCGAAGAACCCGCCCTTGCTGCCGGTCGGCACGATGACGGCGTTCTTGACCATCTGCGCCTTGACCAGGCCGAGGACCTCGGTGCGGAAGTCCTCGCGCCGGTCGCTCCACCTCAAGCCCCCGCGGGCCACCCTGCCGAACCTCAGGTGGACGCCCTCGACCCGGGGCCCGTAGACCCAGATCTCGAACATCGGGCGCGGCGCCGGCAGGTCCGGCACCTGCTTGGGGTCGAGCTTGAGGCTGACGTAGGGCTTGAAGGCCCCCGACTCGTCGGTCTGGTAGTAGTTCGTCCGCAGCCCGGCCGTGATCACCCCGAGGAGCGACCGGACGATCCGGTCGTGGTCGAGGCTCGTGACGTCGTCGAGGGCGGCGTGGATCGCCGAGACGACGAGCTCCTCGGCGGCAGCGCGCTCGCCGCCGGCCGAGGCGGCATACCGGCGGGGGTCGAAGCGGGTCTCGAAGAGGGCGACGAGCTGCCGGGCGATGGCGGCGTTGGTCACCAGCGCAGCCTCGATGTAGGGCTGGGAGAAGGTCGACTGGGTCTGGCGGAGGTACTTCGCGGCCGCGCGCAGGATGACGACCTGGCGCCAGGTGAGACCGGCGTCGAGGACGAGCGCGTTGAAGCCGTCGGACTCGGCCTCGCCCTGCCAGACCGCGCGGACGGCGTCCTGGAGCAGCGTGCGCCGGACCTCGCGCTCGCTGCCACTGCCCCAGTAGTCGGGCCGCGGTGCGCGCAGACCGAAGTCGTAGACGTGGACCGTCACGCCGTCGCCGCGATGGACCTCGTAGGGACGCTCGTCGACGACCTCGACCCCGAGGCGGGTGAAGAGCGGGAGGACCTGGGTGAGCGAGAGCGGGCCGCGGCGGTAGAGCTTGAAGCGGCGTTCGTCGGCCGGCGAGCCGGGGTCCTCATAGAGGTTGAGCTCGACCATCTCGTCGGTGTCGAGCGACTCCATCGCGGCGATGTCGGCGACCGCCACCCGCGGGGGGAAGTCCTCCTTGTAGGCCTCGGGGAAGGCTCGGCCGTAGAGCCCGACGAGGCGTGCGCCCGCCTCCTCGCCGCGCGCGGCACGGGTCGCCTCGGAGACGTCCTCGTCCCACGTGCGGGTGGCGTCGACGATCTCTCGCTCGAGGCTCGCGACGTCGACCTCGGGGATCGACTCGCCGCGACCCACGCGCACGACGAAGTGCAGCCGGGCGAGGGTCGACTCGGCGACCCGGGTGGTGAAGTCGACGTTGGAGGCGTGGAAGGCGCGACGCAGGATCGCCTCCATCTTCAGCCGGACGGTCGTGTTGTAGCGGTCGCGCGGCAGGAAGACGAGGCACGACATGAAGCGCCCGTAGACGTCCTTGCGGAGGAAGAGCTTGGTCTTGCGCCGCTCCTGCAGACGCAGCACCTCGAGGGTGACGTCGAGCAGGTCGTCGGGGTCGGTCTGGAAGAGCTCGTCGCGGGGGTAGCTCTCCATGACCTCGAGGAGGTCCTTGCCGGAGTGGCTGTCGGCGGTGAACCCGGCACGGTCGAGGATCATGTGCACCCGGTCGTCGAGGATCGGGATGTCGAGGATCGAGGCGGTGTAGGCGCTCGAGGCGAAGAGGCCGAGGAAGCGGCGCTCACCGGTGACCGCGCCCCGGTCGTTGAAACGCTTGATGCCGACGTAGTCGAGATAGACCGAACGGTGAACTGTTGCACGCGAATTGGCCTTGGTGATGATGAGCAGCTCCGGCTCACGGGCCTTGGCTCGGGCAGCGGGAGTCAGCCGGGTCGAGGCGTCGACTCCTGGGCGGTCGTAGCGCAGCAGGCCGAGGCCGGACCCGGGGACGACGTCGAGGGTGTCGACCCCGTCGACCTCACCCAGCGTGTAGTCACGGAACCCGAGGAAGGTGAAGTGCCCGTCGGCCAGCCAGTCGAGGAAGCGGGCCGTCGACGAGACGACCGCCGGGTCGATGCCGTGCGGCGGCGTCTCCCGCAGGCCTGCAGCGATCGACGCGCACCGGTCGTGCATCCGGGGCCAGTCCTCGACGGCGTCGCGGACGTTGCCGAGCACCGTGGTCAGGGCCGCGGCGAGCTCGGCCCGCTCGGTCGCGGACGCGATGCGGTCGACCTCGAGGTGCATCCACGACTCCGTCACCACCCCGAAGACGCCGGTCGGGGCCCGCTCGAGGCGGTCGAGGTCGAGGACCTCCTCGAGGGTGCCGGCCGCGTCGCGCCGGACCACGAGCTGAGGGTGGACGACGAGGTGTATGCCGCGGTCGCGCGTGGTCAGCTCGGCCGTCACCGAGTCGACGAGGAAGGGCATGTCGTCGGCGACGATCTGGATGACCGTGTGCCCGCTCGACCAGCCGTCGGACTCGACGTCGGGGTTGATGACGCAGACGTCCGCGGTCCCGACCGGTCGATGGCTGGCCAGCTCCTTGTGGTGCAGCGCGGCGCCGAGCAGGTCGGCGGGCTCGCGGGCGAGGAGGTCCTCGGTGGCCACGTGGCGGTAGTAGCGCCGCAGGAACGGCTCCAGCGCCGGGTCGCCGTCGGCTGCCGCTCGCAGCTGACCGGCCCGTGACTGCTCCAGCGACGCAGACATCTCATCCTTACCCGTATCGGTGCTCAGGCACGCCTCGTCGGATGCCCGTCCGAGCGTATCCCTCCTGTCCGAGGGGTGGACGCCCGGCCGGGAGGGCCCTCGGTGGAGAACTCCGGGGGCCATACCCCGTCCGGCCCTAGGCTGGCGAGGTGAGGACCGAGAGCAGGTCGGGATCCCGGCACCTCCTGGCCGCCGCCCTCGCGGACGTCCGTCGGTGTGCCGCGGGCACCAGCGACGCGCTGCTCCACCACGTGCCCGACACCGGCGACCACGTCACCGGCCGGATCGTCGACGACTTCGTGGACCAGGCCAGCGATGCCCTGCGGGCCCTCGCCGAGTCCGTGGCCGACGCGCTGGCGTCGCTCGAGTCGCCGGAGTCGCTCGAGTCGCTCGAGTCGCTCGACCCGGGGGCTGGTCCTGGCCGGGGACGGAGGGACGGCAGGTGATCGCCACCCTCATGGGCGACCCCTCCTCGTGCTCCCAGCTGGGGGGCGACCTGCGCACCCGGGCCGCGACGTTGCTGACCGCCCGTGAGGCGCTCGCCGATGCCAGGTCGGCAGGGTCTCGGGCGGGGAGTCGCCTCGCCTCCCCCGACCTGCCCGACCTGCCCGACCTGCCCGAGCGCGACCAGCGCCTGCTCGACACGCTGGTCGACCGGCTCGACGCGGCCGGCGCCGCCCTGCAGCGCTACGCGCAGGAGCTGGCGGAGCAGGCCGAGGAGCTGCGCCGGCTGGAGGCCGAGGTCTCCCGGGCCGGCCTGACCCTCGACGGGTTGCAGGTCGTCGAGCCCTGGGGCCTGGCGACGGTCGACGCGGCGTCCCACCGACGGGCGGAGCTGCCGGGACTCGCGGCGCGGGCGGAGCGACTGGCGAGCCGGGTGGGTCGCTCGCGTGGCGCCCTCCAGCGGACCCTCACCGAGGCGACCGGGGTGCTCGCCCGAGCCGCCGCGGACACCCGGGCCTCCCTCGGGCGCTGATCGCGACCCACTACCGTGAGGTCCCATGCAGATCACCAAGAGGTTCGAGTACCCCGCCTCCCCCGCCGACGTGTCGATCATGGTGAGCGACCTGGCGTTCCAGGCCAAGAAGTGCGAGGCCACCCACCCGATCACCCACCGCGAGTCCGTGACCCCCAAGGGTGACCAGACCGAGATCATCACCTCGCGGGACCTGCCCACCGACGGGTTCCCGGACCTGCTCAAGTCGATGGTGGGCCCCAAGATCCGGGTGACCGAGACCTACATGTGGAGCCCCGCCGGACCGGACGGCTCCCGGACGGGCACCCTCGACGTCGCGATCGGTGACGGCAGCCTCCCGGTGGGGATGAAGGGCACGGTCAGCCTGCGACCCGTCGGCGCCGGCTCGGTCATCACGATCGACGGCGACCTGAAGGCCCGTGTGCCCCTGCTCGGCGGCAAGATCGAGAAGTCGGCCGAGCCGTGGATCATCGACGCGATCGACAAGGAGCACGAGGTCGGGCTCGCCTGGCTCGCCGGCTGAGCCCGACCCTCAGCCCATGTGCGGGTAGGCGTGCGTGGTCGGCGGGACGAAGGTCTCCTTGATGGAGCGGGCGCTCGTCCACCGCAACAGGTTCTGGGCGGCGCCAGCCTTGTCGTTGGTACCGGAGGCCCGCCCGCCGCCGAACGGCTGCTGTCCGACGACCGCCCCGGTCGGCTTGTCGTTGACGTAGAAGTTGCCGGCGGCGAAGCGCAGCCGCTGTGTCGCGTCGGCGATGACCCTCCGGTCCTGGGCGAGGATCGAGCCGGTCAGCGCGTAGGGAGCGAAGGACTCCATCTGGTCGAGGACCGCGTCGTAGCGGGCGTCGGGATAGACGTGGACAGCGAGGATCGGGCCGAAGTACTCGGTGCGGAAGGCCTCGTCGGTCGGGTCGGAGGACTCGATCACCGTGGGTCGCACGAAGTAGCCCTCGGAGTCGTCATAGGTCCCCCCGGCGATGATCGTGACCTTGGCGGCCTCCTTCGCCCGGTCGATCGCCGCCGTGTTCTTGGCGAAGGACCGCTCGTCGATGACCGCTCCCATGAAGTTCGACAGGTCGGTCACGTCACCCTGGGTGAGGCCGTTGGTGAGATCGGCGAGGTCCGTGCGGATCTTCTTCCAGATCGACTGGGGCACATACGCCCTCGATGCGGCCGAGCACTTCTGTCCTTGGTACTCGAACGCCCCCCGGATCATCGCGGTCCGCAGCACGTCGGGGTCCGCGGAGGGGTGGGCCAGGATGAAGTCCTTGCCGCCGGTCTCGCCGACGAGACGGGGATAGGTGCGATAGCTCGGGAGGTTGGCCCCGACCTGCTGCCAGAGGTGCTGGAAGGTCGGCGTCGACCCGGTGAAGTGGATGCCGGCGAGGTCGGGGTCGGCGAGGGCGACCTTGGAGACGTTGAGGCCGTCGCCGGTGACGAGGTTGATGACGCCCGGCGGCATACCGGCTGCCTCGAGGATCTCGAGGGTCAGCTGCGCAGCGAGCTGCTGGGTCGGCGACGGCTTCCAGACGACGGTGTTGCCCATCAGTGCCGGTGCGGTCGGCAGGTTCCCCGCGATAGCGGTGAAGTTGAAGGGCGTGACTGCGTAGACGAAGCCCTCGAGCGGGCGGTGGTCGGTGCGGTTCCACACCCCCCTCGCGTTGAGCGGCGGCTGCTCGGCGAGGATCTCGCGGGCGAAGTGGACGTTGATCCGCCAGAAGTCGATCAGCTCGCAGGCCGCGTCGATCTCGGCCTGGTAGCACGTCTTGCTCTGGCCGAGCATCGTTGCGGCGTTGAGGATCTGGCGCCAGGGACCGGCGAGGAGGTCGGCGGCCTTGAGCAGGATCGCGGCCCGGTCGTCGAAGGAGAGGGCCCGCCATCCGGGGGCGGCGGCCTTGGCCGCGTCGACGGCGGCCCGGGCTTCGCCCAGGGTCGCGTTGCGCATGGTGCCGAGGACCTTGCGGTGCGCGTGCGGCTGCCGCACGTCGATCTTCCGTCCCGCGCCCATCACCCGTTCGCCGGCAATGGTGTGCGGGAGGTCGCGGCGCTCGCTACCGAGCCTGGCCAGCGCCACCTCCAGCTCGGCGCGCTCCCGGCTCCCGGGGGCGTAGTCCAACACTGTTTCGTTGACGAGGGCGGGGACCTGGGTGACGGCATCCATACTGGCTATCGTGGCACGTATGCCGCACAGCCAGCTCCACGGTGACCTCGCCATCCACCTCGGTGGCCGACAGGACCTGGGCGCCCCGACGCTGGTGCTCCTGCACGGTCTCACGGACTCCGGCGCCTGCTGGCCCGACGCCGTCGAGCGCTGGTCCGAGACCTACCGACTCGTCGCCTGGGACGCCAGGGGGCACGGTGAGTCGGCCCGTTTCCTCGACGGCCAGCTCGAGGACGGCGTCGGTGAGACGCACCTCGCCGACCTCGTCGTCATGCTCGAGAACCTTGCTCGCCACGACGCTTCCGAGGGACGCGGAGGCCCCGACGCGCGCGGCGGTGGTGAGGTGGACCGTCCTGTCCTCGTCGGACACTCGATGGGCGGCGGGACGGCGGCAGCGCTCGCCGGCACTCGTCCGGAGCTCGTGCGCGCCGTCGTCCTCGAAGACCCGGCCCTCGGCGTCCCCGGCCCCGAGGACGCCGGCCAAGGAGGTCGCGACCGGGGTCCCGACCGCGCGCGGCAGCGGGTCGCCGAGGCGCTCGACACGTTCGTCGACCCACCGGCCGCGCTCGCGACCTCTCGGGTCGACCACCCCTCGTGGCCCGACTCCGAGTTCGACCCGTGGTTGGCTGCGAAGCTCGCGATCGACATCGAGATGCTGGGAGACGGCGCCGTCACGGGTCGGCGGCCGCGCCTCGAGGTCGCTGCCGCCATCGGCGTACCGACCCTGCTGGTGACCGGCGACCAGGACGTGATCTGGATGCCGCCGATGCTCGAACGGCTAGTGGCAGTGGGCAACCCGTTCATCGAGGTCGGGATCGTGACGGGGGCGCACCACTGCGTGCGGCGCGACAACCCCGAGGGCTTCCACGCCCTCGTCGATCCCTGGATCGCCGCGCAGTTCGAGCGGCCGGCACAGGTCGACACCACGTGACGGGGCCCCGGCCGGTGCCTGGGCTGGTGCCTGAGATGGTCGCCGGCCTCGCCGTGCGCCGTTACGGCAGAACGCCGCCCGCCCCCGTCGTCGCCCTCTTCCACGCCAACGGCGACTCCGGCGCCTGCTGGCCCGACCTCGTCGTCCGCTGGACGCCGGTGGCCCACCTCGTGGCCGTCGACCTCCGCGGTCACGGACGGTCCCCGCGGTTCTCGCCGCGGCAGCTCGTCGAGCCGGGCGACGTCCACGTCGAGGACACCGTCCGAGTGCTCACGGAGCTCCGGTTGCCGGACCAGCCCCTGGTCGCGGTCGGCCACAGCCTGGGCGGCGCCGCCCTCACGGCGGCGTGCGCCGAGCACCCCGGTCTCGTCGACGCTCTGGTCCTCATCGACCCACCCTGGGACACCCCGCCCGTGCTCGGCCACCGGCCCGAGGTGGGCGCAGCATGGGTCGGGCACGTCACGGCATACGGGCTGGATCCGGAGGGTGAGCTGGAGTCGATGCGCGTTCGGGAGCCCGCGTGGCCCGACGTCGAGCGGCGGGCGTGGGTCGGGAGCAAGGCCGAGGTCGACCTCGCCTACCTCGCGACCGGTAGCGGCCGCCCGTCGACCCCGTGGACCGACCACGTGCCGCGTCTGTTCACACCGACGCTCGTCGTCACTGGAGACGACGACGTGCTCATCGGTCCCGACACCCGTGCCGCCATCTCCGCGATCGACAACGAATGCGTCGAGGTCGCCGTCGTCGCCGGAGTCGGGCACTACGTGAGGCAGGGCGACCCCGACGCCTTCCACGCGGTCGCCGACCCCTGGCTGCGCCGACACCTCACGCCGGTCGCTCCGGTGACCGACACGGGCGCCGGCCCGTCATGAACGCCGACCTCGCCCGGGCCCTGCAGGTCGTGGAGCACGACCTCCGCATCGCCGGGGTGCCGTTGCCCGAGGTCCGCGACGTCCCCGAACAGGAGTGGAGACACCACGCGCACCAGCCGTGCGCCATGCTGCTGGCCGTCGACGGCAGCGGGCAGCGTGTGTCGTGTCTCGTCGACGACGCGCCGGTGGAGCAGCTGCGATCGGTCGCGGACCAGGTGCAGGAGTGGGTGCACGAGGAGCTGTGCCGGCTCGAGCGGTCCGTCGCGTGGCCACGATGTCCCACACACCCCTTGACCCACCCGCTCTCGGCGGTCGTGATCGACGAAGCAGCCTGGTGGGTCTGCCCGCTCGACCGCCGGGGGGTGTCACCGATCGGCCAGCTCGGCGTCACGGCCAGATCGAGTCGACCCACTCGGGGTGGTCGATGAACGGGTTCCGGTTGTGCTGCCACGTGGTGTGGATGACCTCGTTGCGGCGCTACTCGAAGGCATCGGGAGGGTCGGCGTCGCTCCAGGCCTTCAGCACCGACAACCTGCCGAGGTCGGGGGCCGAGCCGTTGTTCACCGACTCGTTCACCTCGAGGTCGGCGAATCCGTCGTCTCCCGAATACCGCACGGCCACAGAGAAGATCATCCGAGCGACGTCGCCCTTGACCGTGACCCTGGGCTGGAAGGAGTCGGCGTCGGCCAGGCACCCGGCGCACTGGACGACGGCGTTCCCGCTGTTGTCGAAGTCGAGGTTGCCGCGTGCCCGTTGACCGACACGTCCTCGGGACATAGGTGGTAGACGTCGGTGCCCGGACCGGGGGTGGTGCCGAAGTCACCGTGGCTCTTGGCGTAGACGTGCTCACGGTTCCAGTCGTCAGGATTGCCACCGTTGCTCGACTTGGGAACGGAGCGGCCGCTGTAGATCTCGGTCACGTCGTCGGGGTTGGCGGGGTCCTGGTCGGTGTCCTTGAGCGCGGTCCAGACCCCGTCGTAGCTGAGCACGCTCTGGGTGCGGATGATCGTGTGGAGGGCCACCTTGAGGTCGGCGCCCGACCGGCCCAGGGCGTTGGCATAGTAGGTGTCGGTGCCTCCTCCCGGTGGGCCGGTGGGAGTGATCGTGGGAGAGGCCGTCGTCGTCGTCGGGGGTGGGGTGGGTGTCGCGCCGGAGATCGTCATGGCCGTGGGGGCCTTGAGCCCGGCGTGGGGCGAGAA
This sequence comes from Lapillicoccus sp., assembly GCF_025353065.1. GTDB lineage: Bacteria > Actinomycetota > Actinomycetes > Actinomycetales > Dermatophilaceae > Lapillicoccus. The sequence goes on along the minus strand of NZ_JANXRJ010000157.1, from coordinate 724 downwards.
GTAGGCCGAGAGGCTGCCCGTCACCTCGATCTGCTTCCCGACCAGCGACGGGGTCGACCTGAGCCCGAAGGCCGACCGGTAGGCGGTGGTCACCTGGACGTAGAGCATCGTCGTCGACGAGGTCTTGGACGCCACGTCGGCGATGGCGATCGCCGTGTCCCCGGCGAAGCCGAACCGGTTCACCGTCGTCGCCGAAACCGGTTCTCCCACCACGAAGCCCACGACGCTCCCGGAACTGCCGTCCTGCAGGGCGATCGCCTGCGCGACGGTCAGCGCCGTGACGGCCGCCCGCGCCGCACCCGTCTGGACGGCCGCCGCCACGAGGATGACGCACGCGATGACCGCGACGAGCCAGGGACGGATCCGCAGAGTGGACATGGCCCGACGGTCGCAGGGTCTGGGTCACGGCAGGCGAACCCGCGGTCAGGGTTTGCCCATGAGTCGGTATGCCGCCGACTCAGGTCGCTCCGGTCGCCCCGATCTCCCGGGTCCGCCCGCTCAGCACCTCGCCGAGTTCCCTGTATAGGGTTGGTGCGCAACGAGATTCGGGCATTAGCGACGAAGTGGGTCTGTCGGTGGTCGCGTCTAGTGTCGGGGGTATGGACAAGGACTTCGGTGTCGGCGGCGGTGACGGTGAGGGCGAGACGTCGCCTGCCGCTGACGGTCCGGAGTCTGCTGAGTCTGCTGAGTCTACTGAGTCTGCTGAGTCTGGCGAGTTCGGCGA
>NZ_JANXRJ010000142.1 GCF_025353065.1 Lapillicoccus sp. | reverse complement strand
TAACGGGCGTCAACCCCCTTGACGCAGCGTCAACCCCCGTCCGGTAGCGGCAGCCCAGACGAGTTGTCCACAGGCGTCCGCGGGAGGGCCGCGGTTTCCTCCAGCATGGGGGGATGCAGGAACTTTCCGCGGTGGCCGATGAGCACGGGGTGCTCAGCCACCAGGATGCCCGTCGCGCGGGCTTCGAGCCGCGCCAGCTGGCACGACTTGCCTCGCGCGGCGAGCTCATCCTCCTTGCCCGCGGCTGGTATGCCATGGGGCCGGCCGTGTCCGCGGCGAGTACCCACGTGCTGCTCACCAGGGCGATGCTCCGATCGCATTCCGGGAGAGCTGTGGCGTCGCACCACAGCGCGTTGCAGCTCCTCGGTCTACCGACCTACCGGCCCGACTGGTCCCGAGCGCGGCTCAACCGAACGACCCCCGGCTCACCGCGCACGCGAGACGGACTGTCGCTCGGCCGCGTCGTGTCCTCGGATCTCGTTGCGCCACCACCGCCCGGCCGGGACACGCCACTGACGGTCATCCCGGCGCTCGCCATCGTGCAGGTCGGACTCTCGGCTCAGCCCATGGCCTCACTGATCGCGGCGGACGCCGCGCTTCGGAGGTCACTCCTCACCGCAGGGGATCTCGGCGACGTCGTCAGAGCTCTGTCCCTCCATCCAGGTATCGGGCCGGTGCGGACCGCACTCGGACTGGTGGACGGGCGGCGGGAGTCGCCAGGAGAGACTCGACTGGGGCACGCGTTCCACCTCATGGGTTTCTCCGCCACCCCGCAGTTCGCCGTGAGCGAGCCGGGATTCCTCGCGTTCATCGACTTCGTCATCGACGGGACGTGGGTCGCCGTGGAGTTCGACGGGAAGATCAAGTACGGCCGTGAGGTCGACGTCGTGGACGCCCGAGGTCAGACGCTGTCTCCGGAAGAACGGCTATGGCTGGAGAAGCGCCGCGAAGACCGGCTGAGCGAGATCGGCTTCGAGGTGATCCGCGTGGTCTGGTCCGACCTGGACGATCTCGAGGCTCTCGGTCGCCGCATCCGAGCCGCCATCGAACGATCCCGACTTCGGCAGGGGACGACGGTCCCGACGAGAGGGTTGACGCAGCGTCAACCCCCCGCAGTGGCGCGTCAGCGGGCGCCGAAGGCTGCGGCGACCTCGAGGAGGCGGTCGTTGGCCTCGGTCTCGCCGATAGTCACGCGGACACCGTCGTCGCCGTACCGCCGCACGACCAGGCCCGCCGCCTCGCACGCCTCAACGAAGGCACCCGAGTCCGTCCCGAGGGGGAACCACACGAAGTTGGCCTGGCTCTCCGGCAGCTTCCACCCCTGTTCCTCCAGCGCCCCCGCGACACGAGACCGCTCGGCCACCAGCGCCTCGACCCGTCGCTCCAGCTCGCCGAACGCCGACAGCGAGGCGATCGCCGCCGACTGCGCGATCGAGCTGACCCCGAAGGGGGTTGCCGTCTGGCGGAGGGCAGCGGCGACGCGCGGGTGGGCCACGGCATACCCGACGCGCAGGCCGGCGAGACCGTAGGCCTTGGAGAAGGTCCGCAGCACCAGGACGTTGGGTCGCGAGCGCCAGACGGCCATCGCGTCCGGCGCCTCGGGGTCGGTGACGAACTCGACGTAGGCCTCGTCGAGCACGACGAGGACGTGCGGCGGCACCGCGTCCAGGAAGGTCTCGAGCTCGCCCCGGCGCACGGTCGTCCCCGTCGGGTTGTTGGGCGAGCAGACGATGACGACCTTGGTGCGCTCGGTGACCGCGGCGGCCATCGCATCGAGCCGGTGGCGGGCGTCGAGGTCGAGCCCGACCGGCACGGACTCGGCCCCCGCGAGCGCGACGACGATGGGGTAGGCCTCGAAGGAGCGCCAGGCGTGCACGACCTCGTCACCGGCGTCGCACGTCGCCATGATGATGTGGCTGAGCACGGCGACGCTGCCGTTGCCCGTCGCGATGTTCTCGGGCGCCACACCCACCGCCGTCGCGATCGCCGCCGTCAGGTCGCGCACCGCCATGTCGGGGTAGCGGTTGATCGATCCGGCGGTTGCCGCGATGACCTCGAGCACGCTGGCCAGCGGCGGAAAAGGGTTCTCGTTGCTCGAGACCTTGTATGCCGTGAGCCCCGGTCCAGGGGCAGCAGCCTTCCCGGGCACATAGGCCGGGAGCCGGCCGAGCGCCGCCCGGAGCCGGACCTGCTCCGGCTCCCCTGAAGGGGCCGGCTCCGTGCCGGAGGTGGTCGAGGTCATGTCGCCACTGTAGGACGGCCACCGTCGCCGGCAGCGCCCGCGACCCGCACGTTCGCGAAGGCAGCGCCCGCGACCATCGCGCAGGCGAGCCGTCGCCCGAAGGCCCGTCGCTCCGGCCGCACCACGAGGTGCACCGGGACGGTGAGCTCCGGCTCGAGGTCGAGGAAGCGGACGTGCAGCGGTTCGGGCCGGATGGCGGCGGCCTGCTCCGCATAGAAGACGGTCCACGACCGGGCGGTGGCCCTGACCGCCGCGAACGGCGTCACTGAGGCCGCGAAGGTGACGACATCGGGTTCGACACCTTCCGCGCGGCAAGCGTGCAGGACGACGTCGGCGAGCGTCGTCCCTCGCGCACCCTCGGCGAGCACGAGGGGGAGAGGCGCGAGCTCGCCCACACCCGCGATGACGCGCCCAGCGAGGGGGTGCCGGTGGGCGACCACCGCGACCAGGCGTTCGGCTCCGAGCGGCAGCGCGAGGAGGTCGGGCCGCAGGTCGAGGCCGTGCACGAGCGCTGCGTCGAGATCACCGTCGGCGACCCCGGCCTGCCGCTCCGCGCTCGGGAGGGCGATCGCCTCGATCGGTCGACTCTCGGTGAGCGCCCCTGTGCGGTGGTCGAGTCCGGCGGTCACGCCGATCCGCAGCACGTCGCGCACCGGCCCCGTCGAGACCGATCGGCGCGCGGCCCGCTCGGCCTCGACGAGGTCACGCGCGGCGGGAAGGAAGCGCTGGCCGGCCACGGTGAGCACCGGTGACCGACGGGTCCGGTCGAACAGCGCCGTGCCCAGCTCACGCTCGAGCCGAGCGACCTGCTGGCTCACCGCGGACTGCACGATGCTCAGCTCACGGGCCGCGGCGGTGAAGGTCCCGGCGTCGACCACGGCGAGGAAGTAGCGCACCTGTCGCAGCTCCACGGCATCCCCCCACCCATCTCGGATCGTGATGATTCTCGTCGCAGACCGCTCGTTGTTCCGGGCGGGCCGACAGGGTGTGCTGGACGTATGCCGCTCCTCGAGCTCCCCGACGTCACCCTCCACTACGACGACACGCACGCCACCCTACAGACGCCCCCGACCGGGCCCAGGGCCGTCCCCGACGCGCCGCCGCTGCTCCTCGTGCACGGCTTCCTCCTCACCGCGCGGGTCTGGGAGTCGATGACCGCGTTCCTCGACCCGGGCCGACGGGTCGTCGCCGCCGACACCCGCGGCCACGGCCGGTCGGGCGCGGCCGCCTACTACACCCTCGAGGGCATGGTCTCCGACCTCGTGGGCCTCATCGACCGGCTCGGCCTCCAGCGTCCCGTCGTCGTCGGCAGCTCGCTCGGCGCCATGGCCGCCATCCGCCTCGCGATCACCCGCCCCGACCTGCTCTCCGGCGCGGTCCTCATCGGGACGCCGGGCCACGCCATGGTCGCCGTCTCCGGCTTCCTCGAGGCCAACCGCGATTTTGCCGCCGGCCTATCCGCCGGCCCCTCCGACGATGTCGCCAGCAACGTTGCGTCCCAGATCCCTTCGTGGTTCGGCGAGCTGGGCAGCCCGGCCGTGACCGCGTGGGCCGTCCGCCAGGCGCTCGAGGCGCAGCCGGGCCTCGGCGCCTTCATCGACGACCTCGCCGACTGCGACCCCCGCCCCGACCTGCCGGGGGTGACGGTGCCGCTCCACTACGTCCACGGCCGGCACGACCCCATCCCGCTCGAGATCGTCACCGAGGAGGTGGCACTCACCCCCGGGGCCATCCTCACCGTCGTCGACCACGCCGGGCACATGCCCCACGTCGAGACGCCCGGCTGGACGGCGGGCCTCCTATGAGCCAGTTCCTCGTCCTCAGCCGCCGCCGCACGGAGAGTTACGTGGACGCCGACTTCGACGCCCTCATCCCGGCCGAGACCCAGCGCGTGCGCGAGCTGTATGCCGCGGGAGTCGTTCGCCAGATCTGGCTCCGGGGTGACGTCCCCGGCGCCGCCTTCCTCGTCGAGGCCGACACCGAGCAGGAGGCGCGGGGAGCCGTCGACGCGCTCCCGATGGCCACCTCCGGACTGAGTGAGTTCACCGTCCTGCCACTGTCGCCCTACCGAGGTTCCGGACCCTGAGCCTCGCCTGAGCCGGGACTCAGCCGGGAGTCAGCCGGGAGTCAGCCGGGACTGAGCCGGCCCCGCGGCATACCCCCGCGGGGGCCTGACCGCGTGACAGGATGACGCCATGGGCCTCCTCTCGCGCATCGCCGTCAAGACGGCGGTCAACGGTGCCGCGCTGTGGGTCGCCGGGCTCGTCGTCAGCGGCATCAGCTTCAACCGCTCGACCGAGTGGACGGGCACCGTCGTGACCATCGTGCTGGTCGCGCTGGTCTTCGGCCTCGTCAACGCGGTGATCAAGCCGGTCGTCAAGCTGTTCTCGCTCCCACTGATCTGGCTGACGCTCGGGCTGTTCACCCTCGTCGTCAACGCCCTGATGCTCGAGCTCACCTCGTGGCTGGCCGGCAACCTCGGGCTCGGCTTCCACGTCGACAGCTTCTTCTGGAGCGCCGTCCTCGGCGCCGTCGTCGTCACCATCGTCTCGATGGTCCTCAACATCGTCGTCCCCGACCGCAAGGACTGAGGAGGCCCTGATGGCGCGGTTCTTCGACATCCACCCGCACGATCCCCAGCCTCGCGCGATCAGCCAGGTCGTGGCCATGCTGCGCGACGGCGCGCTCATCGCCTACCCCACCGACTCGGGCTACGCGCTCGGCTGCCGCCTGGGCAACGCCGACGGCAAGGACCGGATCACGGCGATCCGCCGCCTCGACGACAAGCACCACTTCACCCTCGTCTGCCACGACTTCGGCCAGCTCGGCCAGCTCGTGCAGGTCGACAACCACGTCTTCCGGGCCATCAAGGCCGCGACCCCGGGGCCCTACACCTTCATCCTCCCCGCGACGAAGGAGGTGCCGCGTCGTCTCCTGCAGCCCAAGAAGAAGACCGTCGGCGTGCGCATCCCCGACCATCCCGTCGTCCAGGCGCTGCTCGAGGAGCTCGGCGAGCCGCTGCTCACCAGCTCGCTCATCCTCCCCGACGAGGAGACGCCGATGACCGACGGGTGGCAGGTGAAGGAGGAGCTCGACCACCAGGTCGACGCCGTCATCGACGGCGAGTGCCTCCCGACGCCGACGACCGTCATCGACTACTCGTCGGGCTCCCCCGAGGTGTCGCGTCTCGGCGCCGGAGACCCGGCGCCCTTCGTGTGAGCCGCGGTCGCCCACCGTGCGAGCCGTCGTCGCCCGGCTCACGGCCGGTCTGGGAGGATCGATGCCGTGAGCATCGCCCGCCCAGAGCGCGTCACGATCAGTGACATCGCCCGCCGCCTCGACATCTCCAAGGCGTCGGTCTCCTACGCGCTCAACGGTCGACCGGGGGTCAGCGCCCAGACGCGGGCGCGGGTGCTGGACCTCGCCGAGGAGCTCGGCTTCCACCCGAGCTCGGCTGCCGTCGCCCTCTCGGCCGCCCGCACCGGCACCATCGGCATCGTCATCGCCCGCGACCCCCAGGTCATCACGGCCGAGGGCTTCTACATGCGCACCCTCTTCGGCGTCGAGCAGTTTCTCAACGACGCCGACGGATCGCTGCTGCTGCGTCTCACCGGTGAGAACGGCGAGGACCTCGACGTCTACCGTCGCTGGGCGCGACAGGGCCGGGTCGACGGCTTCATCCTCTACGACGAGCACGACGACGACCCCCGCGTCCCCCTCCTGCTCTCGATGGGTATGCCGGCCGTCATGGTGACGTCGTCACCGATCGACGACCACATCGGCCGTCTCATCACCCCCGAGGTCGAAACCGTCACAGTCATGCTCGACCACCTGAAGTCGCTGGGACACAAGCGTATTGCTCATATCAGCGGCCCGACGACCTACATCCACGAGCGCGTCCGCGCCCAGATGATGACAACCGAGGGCAATCGCCGCGGCATGCGGATGCGCCACGTGGAGGGGACCTACTCCTACGAGTCCGGGGCGACGGAGGCCCATCGGCTCCTCACCCTGTCGGCCCGGACCCGGCCCACCGCCCTCATCGTCGGCAACGACATCATGGCGACGGCCGTCCTGCGCACCGCCGCAGACCTCGGGGTCCGCGTGCCGGAGGAGCTGTCGATCATCGCCTGGGACGACTCCGTGCTCTGCCACGTCGCCCGCCCCCAGCTGACGGCGATGGACCACGGCCTGATGGAGAAGGCGCGGCTCGCGACCCACCTGCTCTTCGACCTCATCGGCGGCAGCACGGAGGTGCACCGCTACTCGCCGGTCGGCACCCTGCTCGTCCGGGAGACGACCGGTCCGGCCTGAGTCAGTCCGACCCGGCCAACCCTGGCGTTGGAGCAGTCGGCCCGCCAAGGTCACGGTTTGGTGAACTTAACCGGTTAGCCTCCCGTTCTTAACCGGTTAGGTACAGACTTCCGTCATCACCTGGCCCCGCCCCACATCCGCGCGGCGGAGGCCCACCATCTCGGACAAGGGAGTCTGACCGTGAGACTGCGAACTTTTCTGGCCGCACTGACCGTACCGGCGCTCGCCCTCGGTGCAGCCGCCTGCAGCAGCGGCACCAGCACGAGTGGCGCCGGTGGCGCCGGGACGAGTGGCGCCACCCCGGCGACCCTCACCTACTGGGCGAGCAACCAGGGCACCAGCCTGGACAACGACAAGCAGGTCCTGACCCCGGTCCTCGACGCCTTCACGAAGCAGACGGGCGTCAAGGTCAACCTCGAGGTCATCGGCTGGAACGACCTCCAGACCCGCATCCAGACCGCGATCGCCTCGGGGTCCGGCCCCGACGTGCTCAACATCGGCAACACCTGGGCCTCCTCGCTCCAGGCCTCCGGCGCCTTCCTGCCCTATGACGCGGCCGCCATGACCGCGATCGGCGGCAAGGACAAGTTCGTCAAGGCGGCGCTCGACACCGGCGGCATGGCCGGCAAGGACGTCACCTCGGTGCCGCTCTACGGCTTGGCCTACGGTCTCTACTACAACAAGGCGATGTTCAAGGCCGCCGGCCTCAACCCCCCGACCACCTGGGAGGACATGGTGACGGCGGCCAAGAAGCTGACCGACCCGGCCAAGAAGCAGTACGGCTTCGCGCTCGCCGCCGGCAGCTACACCGAGAACGTCCACTTCGCGTTCATCAACGGATCGCAGGACGGCGGTTCGTGGTTCGACACGAGCGGGAAGCCGACCTTCACCAGCGACGAGAACGTCAAGGGCGTGATGCGCTACCTCGACCTGATGCAGACCGACAAGGTCGTCAACCCGAGCAACGCGCAGTACGACAACGGGACCAAGGCCGTCAACGACTTCGCGACCAACAAGGTGGCGATGATCCTCAACCAGAACAACGCCGACAACTCCATCGTCTCCAACGGCATGAAGACGAGCGACTACGGCGTGGTCCCCTTCCCCTCCCCGACCGGCGGGACGAAGATCGCGACCTTCATCGCCGGCATCAACCTGTCGATCATGAAGAACACCAAGAACAAGGACGCGGCGCTGAAGTTCGTCAACTTCATGACCTCGCCGGCGACCCAGAAGACCCTCGGCAAGCCGTTCTCGTCACTCCCGGTCCTGCAGGGTGAGACCCCCGTCTTCACGGACAACGCCGAGGAGGCGAAGACGTTCCAGGACATCTACGCCAACATGTCGAAGCCGCTGCCGCTCGTGGCCGCGGAGGACCAGTTCGAGAGCACCGTCGGCAAGGCGATGAACAGCATGTTCGCCAAGATCGCCACCGGGGGCACCATCTCGAGCGAGGACGTGAAGTCCGGTCTCAAGGACGCCCAGGACCAGGTCAGCGCCGCCACCGGCAGCTGACCCTCCCCCCGCGAGCGGTTCATCGACCGCTCCCACCTCGAGGCTGGTGGCCCGGCTGACACCCGGGCCACCAGCACCGCGTTCCCCCGAGATGTGAAGAGGTATGCCGTGTCGGCTTCCACTACTGAATCACGAACCACCGCAACGACATCCGTCGCGACCACGGGCCGCACGCCACGGCCCAGGAGGTCGCACGACCGGCGGCACCGCGTGCTGCCCTACGTGCTCCTCGCGCCCGCCGTGGTGATGGAGCTGCTCATCCACATCATCCCGATGTTCGTCGGCATCTGGATGAGCTTCGTCCGGCTGACGAAGTTCTTCCTGGCCAACTGGTCCGAGGCCCCCTGGGCCGGTCTGGGCAACTACCGGCTGGCGGTCGACGTCAACTCGAGCATCGGCCGCGGGCTGCTGATGTCCTTCGGCGTGACCCTGGCGTTCTCGATCTGCGCCCTGGCCCTCTCCTGGGGGCTCGGGATGGCCGCCGCCATCGCCCTCCAGCAGCCCTTCCGCGGCCGGGGCGTCGTGCGCACGCTCTTCCTCGTGCCCTATGCATTGCCCGCCTACGCCGGCATCCTGACCTGGAACTTCATGCTCCAGCGGGACACCGGCCTGGTCAACCACGTGCTGGCCGACAACCTCCACCTGATCACCGACCGGCCGTTCTGGCTGCTCGGCGGCAACGCCTTCGCCTCGATCGTCACGGTCGCCGTCTGGCGCCTCTGGCCGTTCGCCTTCCTCACGATCATGGCCGGCCTGCAGAGCATCCCCACCGAGCTCTACGAGGCGGCCTCGGTCGACGGCGCCAACAACTGGCGGCAGTGGCGCAGCATCACACTGCCCTCCCTGCGGCCGGTCAACCTCGTCCTCGTGCTCGTCCTCTTCCTGTGGACCTTCAGCGACTTCAACACCCCCTACGTCCTCTTCGGCACGGCGCAGCCGCCGGCCGGTGACCTCATCTCGTTCCACATCTACAACGCCTCGTTCCTCACGTGGAACTTCGGCAGCGGTGCGGCGATGTCCGTGCTCCTGCTGCTGTTCCTCCTCGTCGTCACAGCGGCCTACCTGCTCATCACCAACCGGAGGTCACGTCGTGCGTGAGACCACACCGTTCAAGGCCTTCCGGGCCGTCGTCATCGCCGTCCTCGGGCTCTTCACGCTGATCCCCCTCTACGCGATGATCACCGCGGCCCTCAAGCCGTTGCGCGACGTGCAGGGCAACTTCACCTGGTGGCCGTCGTCGCTGACCACCGCGCCGTTCGTCGACATGTGGTCGACCGTGCCGCTGGCCCGCTACTTCGCCAACAGCGTCATCGTGTCGGTGTCGGCCACCGCGGCCAGCGTCGCCCTCGCGATCCTCGCGGCCTTCGCCGTCTCCCGGTTCACCTTCCGTGGACGCTCGGTCTTCACCACCACGGTGCTGTCGACCCAGATGTTCCCCGGCGTCCTCTTCCTCCTGCCGCTGTTCCTCATCTTCACCAACATCAACAGCGCCACCGGGATCCAGCTCGTCGGATCGCGTCTCGGCCTCATCATCACCTACCTCACCTTCACCCTGCCCTTCTCGATCTGGATGCTCGTCGGCTACTTCGACTCCATCCCGCGCGAGCTCGACGAGGCGGCGATGGTCGACGGGTGCACGCCGCTGGGAGCGCTCTGGCGCGTCGTCCTCCCGGCCGCCCGTCCCGGGGTCATCGCCGTGGCGATCTACTCCTTCATGACCGCCTGGGGGGAGGTGCTGTTCGCCTCCGTGATGACCAACGACGCCAACCGCACCCTGGCCGTCGGCCTGCGCGAGTACTCCACCCAGACCAACGTCTACTGGAACCAGATCATGGCCGCCTCGCTCGTCGTGAGCATCCCCGTGGTCGTCGGCTTCCTGCTGGCCCAGAAGAGCTTCGTGGCCGGAGTCACCGCGGGGGCCGTCAAGTGAGGTCCGTCCTCGACCAGCCGTGGACCCTCACTGCGACGGACGGCGCCGTGCCCGACAGCCTCGGATCCGTCGACGTGCCGGCTACGGTCCCGGGCTGTGTCCACACGGATCTACTTGCTGCACAGCGGATTCCCGACCCCTACCTCGACCTCAACGAGACCGGCCTGCAGTGGATCGGCCGCACGTCGTGGCGCTACTCGACCCGGCTCCACGAGGCCTCACCCGCCCCGGGCGAACGGGTGGAGCTCGTCTTCGGCGGCCTCGACACGGTCTGCGAGGTGCGCCTCGACGGTCACCTCCTCGGCTCCCCCCGCAACATGCACCGCACCCACCGCTTCGACGTGACGAGCCTCCTCCGGGCCGAGGGGAACGACCTGGTCGTCGACTTCGCCGGACAGCTCGACGCCGCCGAGGC
>NZ_JANXRJ010000090.1 GCF_025353065.1 Lapillicoccus sp. | reverse complement strand
GTGAACTGGTCGAAGAAGGCGTCCCGGTCTCCCTTGAGACCAGATTCCATCCCGTTGGCTGTCTCGCCGTCGAGCGGGCCGTCCGGATTGTCGTCTGTCTTGGCCAGATACGGCGGAACCGCGGAGGCGAACACGACGCTGTGCAGCCGTTCTTGGCCGTGCTTGCCGACGTAGCGGGCCGCCTCTCCGCCGCCCATCGAGAAACCCACCAACGTCACGTCGCGCAGGTCGAGCTCATCAAGTACCGCAGCCAAGTCGTCAGCCAGCGTGTCGTAGTCATAGCCGCGGCGCGGCTTGTCACTGCGGCCGAAACCACGCCGGTCATAGGCGACCGTGCGGAACCCTGCAGCCTGCAAGGGCGCGATCTGTTCCGACCAGGACTCGCCCGACAGCGGCCAGCCGTGGATCAGCACGACCGGCCGGCCCGAACCACCGCTGTCCTCGACGTGCACATTCGTCGTGCCGAGCAGACCTGAATGGGCCGTTACCTCAGTCATGGTTCCTCCATCGTCATCGGGACCGGAGGCGTGCCTTCGCACCCCGCATTCGCCGCTTGTTCCTTCTAGAGGTTCCCATGGAAAGCCCCAAGGTGTTGCGTCCATCACGACAAGTCTTCTAGCGTTTGCGACATGCACATCGCGATCTTGCTCGTCGACGGCGTCGCAGATTCCGGAATGGGTCTGCTTCGTGACGTGTTCTCAGCCGCGGACCTGCTTGCCGCGCGCATCGACGAGCACATCGACCCGTTCAGGGTGACCCTGCACGCCACGGGCAACCGGGTGACCACGGGCTACGGGCTCACCGCTGCCACCGACCCGGTAACGACACTGTCGGCGGCGCGGCCAGATCACCTGCTCATCCCGTCGCTGGGGCTGATCGACACCGATGAGTTGTTGCAGGCCGTGAGCTCCAGCGACGTGCTCGAGGATGTACGCGCGTTGCATGCCGACGGTGTGGCGGTGGCCGCAGCGTGCAGCGGCACCTTCTTGCTCGCCGAGTCGGGCCTGCTCGCCGGGCGGGTCGCCACCACCAGCTGGTGGCTCGGTCCTACCTTTCGGGCCCGCTACCCCGATGTCCTGCTGGACGAGTCGCGGGCGCTGGTCGTCAGCGAGACTGTGACCACCGCGGGCGCGGCCCTGGCACACATCGATCTGGCGTTGTCGCTGGTGCGCCGCGTGAACCCATGGCTCGCTGACGCGGTCAGCGACTACCTCGCCGTCGGCGACCGTCCCCAGCAAGGCGACCTGATGCGGCCGAACCTTCTCCCGACGTCCGACCCGGTGCTCGTCGCGTTCGACCGGGCCGTGCGCGACCGGCTCACCGGCTCGATCGACATCAGGCTGCTCGCCTCCGACCTCGGCGTGAGCCAGCGGACCCTGCAGCGACTCACCTCGTCGGTGCTCGGAACAACCCCGGTTCACTACGTCCAGCAGATCCGTCTCGAACGGGCGCTCGACCTACTGCGCACCACCGATCTCAGCGTGAGATCCGTGGCACATGCCGTCGGCTACCGCGACGCCACCACACTGGGCACCCTCATCCGCCGGCGTCGAGGAACCACTCCGGCACAAGTCCACCGCCGACGAAGCCGATGACGCCGGACCGGTGCCGAGCGCCGTCCGGCCCGGCTGCTCGCGAGTGCACAGCATCAGAGCGTCCAGCGCCCGAAGCACGTCGCAGTGCGAGCCACGTCGTCACTCACATACTTGTGAAGCCGGCGCAAGCAGGTAACGCTGCGAGTGCGCGATCGCTGTCGAAATTATTGATGGTGCTACCTCGAAGGACGTGGCCCGCGACGTGTCGAGCTCGCCGTTGGATCGCTATCACTGGGCCCAGGAGGGGTCAAGTCCTGGGGGGTGGTGTACGACGATCGTGATCCTTCCGTGATCCGGGGTTAGGCGCTGAGGGCGCCGGGGATCGTTGTGGTGGTTACCTCCTCGCTCTTTTGGGGGTTCAGGACGGCCCGGCAGCGGGTGATGAGGTCGAGCCCGAGGTAGCGGCGCTGTTCGGCCCATTCGTCGTGCTGCTC
>NZ_JANXRJ010000058.1 GCF_025353065.1 Lapillicoccus sp. | reverse complement strand
AGCCGTTGCCGGCCGGGGTCTGGTCGACCGCGTCAGCGGTGATGGTGAACCAGATCATGCTGCACATGTCGACGCCGTCCGGGAACGTCCGGCCGAGCTCGCCCAGCTCGCGCTCCATCTCGTCCTTCCAGCGCTTGATGTCCTCCGGCGAGTCCTGGATGCCGATCCAGCCCTGCAGGCCGTACTTCGCGATGCGCTTGGCCGACCGCGCCGAGTCCTTCAGACCGGAGAAGTAGATCGGCGGGCCGGGCTTCTGCAGGGGCTGGTGGCCGAACCCGGAGAGCGGGAAGTCGGCGAACTCGCCGTGGTACTCGAACAGCTCGTTGGACCAGATGCCCTGCATGATCTCGATCGTCTCGCGCACGTGCCCGTGGCGACGGGCGAACAGCTGCGGGACGCTGGCGGCGGCGAACTCCTCCGGCATCCACCCGGCGCCGACGCCGACGTTGAGCCTCCCGCCCGACAGGTGGTCCTGCGTGGCGAGCTCGGCGGCGAGCACCGCGGGCGCGCGATACGGCGTGTCGATGATGCTCATGCCGATGCGGACCTTGGTCGTCTTCGCGGCCAGCCACGGGATCAGCGTCATGCCCTGGAACCACTTGCCCCGGGCGACCACCGGCATCTGCAGGGGGAAGTCGGTCATCATGCCGAAGGGGAACTGCAGCTCCCCGCGGTCGGAGGCCTCGGGCACGATGATCCGGTCGAGGGTCCAGACCGAGTCGAAGTCGAGGTCCTCGGCAAGGGCGGTGAGGTCCTCGAGCTCCTTGACCGTGACGTGGTCGCGGAAGTTCGGGAGGTAGAGAGCGAGCTTCATCGGTCGGCTCCTTGAGATGGTCGCCTGCGCGGACACGTCCGAGACTTGGCGCCCTTCCTCAACGCAGGCTCGTCGCCGTCTCAACGGACCATCAACGCTCGCTGTCCACCGCGCGGTATGCCGACCCCGGCCTCTACGGTCGCACCATGGCTCCCCGCGACGGCTCGGACGACGTCCTCTGGCGCCCCACCGCCGAGCGCATCGAGCAGTCCGCGCTGCGGGCCTACCTGGACTGGTTGGAGCTACGTCAAGGACGGCCGTTTGCCGACCACGACGCCCTGTGGGCCTGGTCGGTGGAGGACCTGGACCGGTTCTGGATCTCCATCGTCGACTACTTCGAGGTCGCCTTCTCGGCGCCCTGGACGCAGGTGCGCACCGCGGACCCGATGCCGCGCACGCGCTGGTTCCCCGGCGCCCGGCTGAACTGGGCCGAGCACGCACTGCGTCGGGGCAGCGACGAGGACACGGCCTTGGTCTGCGTGCAGGAAGGCGGCGAGGCGGCGCGAGAGATCACCTTCGAGGGGCTACGGCGGTCGGTGGCTGCGCTGGCGGCCTGGCTCCGGGAGGCCGGGGTGCGCCCGGGCGACCGGGTGGCCGCCTACCTGCCCAACACCGAGCACGCCGTCATCGGCTGCCTCGCCGCCGCGGCCGTGGGGGCGGTGTGGGCGTGCTGCTCCCCGGACTTCGGCGCCGACGGGACCATCGCCCGCCTCGCGCAGCTGGAGCCCGCCGTGCTCATCGCCGCCGACGGATACCACTGGAACGGAGGGACGCTCGACCGCAGCGACGTCGTCCGGCAGCTCCGCCGGGGGCTCCCGACACTGCGACACGTGGTCCACGTCGCCTACGCCTTCCCCGACCGCCCCACGCCCGAGGGCGGGGCGACCTGGGACGAGGTGATGGCCCACGACGAGGCCCTGGTGGTCGACCAGGTCGAGTTCTCGCACCCGCTGTGGGTGCTCTTCACCTCCGGCACGACCGGACGGCCCAAGGGCCTCGTCCACAGCCACGGCGGCATCACGCTCGAGGGCAGCAAGTGGGCCGGGCTCTACTGCGGGCTGCGCCCGGGGGAGCGCATGTTCACCTCCACGTCCACCGGCTGGGCACTGTGGAACATGCAGCTCGGCGCGCTGAGCCAAGGGGCGAGCATCGTTGTCTACGAGGGCAGCCCAGGGTATCCGGCCGGAGCGGTCTGGGAGGTCGCGGCCCGCACCCGGGCGGACGTGATGCTCCTGGGCGCCGCGGTCATCACCGCGTCCCAGAACACCCCGTCGACCACCGAGCGGTCTCCCCGCCAGCAGCACGACCTCGGGCGGTTGCGCCACCTCATGGTCAGCGGGTCGTCGCTGCCGCCGAGCGGCTACCACTGGGTCATGGAGCACGTCAGCGGATCCTTGAGGATCGACTCGACGAGCGGCGGCACCGACATCTCCGGGGCCTTCGTCGGCGCGAACGAGTACACGCCGGTGCGCGCGGGTCGGATCGGCGGCCGACTCGCGGGTGTCGACGCCGCCGCGTGGGACGAGGCCGGCCTCGCGGTCATCGACGTCGTCGGCGACCTCGTCGTCACCCAGCCCATGCCCTCGATGCCGGTCCACCTCGTCGACGACCCGGACGCGCAGCGCTACACGGAGTCCTACTTCGGCACCTGGCCCGGCGTCTGGCGCCACGGGGACTGGGTCACGATGCACGTCGATGGCAGCGTGTCGATGCACGGCCGCTCCGACTCGACTCTCAACCGGCAGGGCGTCCGGCTGGGCAGCAGCGACTTCTACGACGTGCTCGCCACCATGCCGGAGGTCGCCGAGGCGCTCGTCATCGGGGTCGAGCAGCCCGACGACGCATACTGGCTGGGCCTGTTCGTCGTCCCCGCCCCGGGGCAGGAGGTCGACGCCGAGCTGAAGCAGAAGATCGTCGCCACGCTGCGCGACCGCCTCACCCCACGACACGTGCCCGACGAGATCCTCGAGGCGCCCGCGGTGCCGCACACCCTCAGCGGCAAGAAGCTCGAGGTGCCCATCAAGAAGATGATGCGGGGGACGCCGTTGGAGAAGGCGGCCAACCTCGCGTCCGTCGACGACCCCGATGCCCTGCGGTGGTACGAGCGGTTCGCGGCGGCCCGTCTCGGCCCGCCCGACTGAGCCGGGAGGAGGACACCTCATGCGCCTCGGCGCCACGCTCGTCCACCTGTCCGACGCGCCGCCCTATGCTGTGGCCCCGTGGGCGCAGCGGCTGGTGGCCGCGGGCTTCGAGTCGCTGTGGGCCCCGCACATCGTCGGGCGCGGTGCGCTCGTGCCCGACCCGTTCACGACCCTGGCGGTGGCCGCGACGGTGACCCAGGACGTCGAGCTGGGGACGGCGACCGTCCAGCTGCCGCTGCTGCACCCTGCCGAGGTCGCCCATCGCGCGCTCAGCCTCATGGCGGTGTGCGGCGACCGGTTGACCCTCGGGGTGAGCCCGGGGTCGACCGAGGCCGACTACCTCGCGCTGGACCGGGAGTATGCCGGGCGCTTCCGGACCTTTCGGAGCCATGCGGACCGACTGCGGGTGCTCCTGTCGGACGGGCGCGACGAGCACGCCGACCTCGCTCCCGCCCCCGACGGCGGCCGACCGGCGATGCTGCTCGGCTCGTGGGGCGCCAACGTGGAGCGCGCGGCCCGGGAGTTCGACGGGTGGCTCGCCTCCGGCTACCGCAGCCCGCCGGACGAGATCATCGCCGCCCACGAGCGGTACCGGGCCGCGGGCGGGCGACGGGCGATCGTCTGCGCCGTTCCGGTGGACGACCGGACGCAGCTGGCGGCCCTCGGCGCGGCCCTGCGTCGCTACGCTGAGGCGGGCTTCGACGATGCGGTCGTCCTCCTCTCACCCCGCGGGCCGACCCCGGAGGAGGTCCGGGCCGCCTTCCCCTGACAAACCCTCGCCTGCGCCCGTGCAGACGGGTAGCGTCGCACCCACACAGGACTGCCGCGCCTGCACGACGCCGTGTGCGCGGACTCTGCCGGGAAGGAGCACGCATGGTCGCGAGCGCGGTGACGAACAGCCGTCCCTCACTCCTGGTCGTCGACGACGACAGCCGCGTCCGCACCGTGGTCTGCTGGCAGCTCGAGGCGGAGGGATACGACGTCCGCGAGGCGGCCGACGGCAACACCGCCTGGCAGGGCATCGCCGACCACCATCCCGACCTCATCGTGCTGGACCTGTCGCTGCCGGGCATGTCCGGGCTCGACCTGCTCCGCCGTCTCCGAGGTAGCGGTGACCCCACGCCCGTCGTCGTCCTGTCGGGACGCAGCGGCGAGGGTGATCGCATCGTCGGTCTGGACCTCGGCGCCGACGACTACCTCGTCAAGCCCTTCTCCCCCGGCGAGCTTGCGGCGCGGGTGCGCTCGGTGCTGCGACGCAGCAGCGGCCACCCGGTGGTCCCGCGCGAAGTGGCCGGGAGGGCTGACGGACGGTGCTCGGGCCTGCGCATCGACGCCTGCACCCGCGAGGTCGAGCTCGACGGTCAGCCCGTGGCCCTCACGGCCCGCGAGTTCGACCTGCTCGCCTTTCTCCTCGCGCACCCTCGGCAGGTCTTCACCCGTGCCCAGCTTCTCGAGCAGGTCTGGTCGTGCTCGCAGGGCTGGCTGAGCGAGGCCACGGTGACCGAGCACGTGCACCGGCTCCGGCACAAGCTCGGACCGGGCCAGCTGGTGACCGTTCGCGGCGTCGGCTACCGGTCGGGACCGTGACGACCCTCGACCTGCATCCGGACCTGGATCCCGACCGGGCGGATGCCGTCGCGCTGCTGACCCGGCAGACCGCCATCCTCGAGCAGATCGCCGCCGGTGCCGCGTTGGCCGGGGTGCTGACCGACATCGCGGCGACCTTCGAGGTGCTCGTCCCGGGCTGCCACTGCTCGGTGCTGCTGCTCGACCGTGACGCCGCGACCCTCCGGCACGGCGCCGCGCCCTCGCTGCCCGCCGCCTACTCGGCGAGCATCGACGGCATGGCCATCGGCGCGGACGCCGGGTCCTGCGGGACCGCCGCCTTCACGGGGAGCCCGGTCGTCGCCGCGGACATCCGGACCGACCTGCGGTGGGAACGGTATCGGGCGCTGGCCGACCTCTTCGGTCTCCGGGCCTGCTGGTCGACCCCGATCCACGGGCGCGACGGCATCTGCGGCACCTTCGCCGTCTACCACTCCAGCCCGCACCTGCCCTCACCGCGCGAGGAGCACCTCGTCCAGCGACTCACCCACCTCGCCTCCATCGCCATCGACCACGACACCGTCATCGGCGCTCTCGCCGCGAGCGAGGAGCGCTTCCGCCGCGCGTTCGAGGACAACGCCGTCGGGATGGCGCTCACAACTCCCCACGGCGCCATCATCCGGGTGAACCGCGCCATGCGGACCATGTTGGGGCGAGGCGAGTCCGCCGTGGTCGGGACCTATCTCGACGAGGTGTTCACCCCACGGTGCCCGCGCCCGGCCAGCCACCGTCACGAGGAGTACGAGGCCACGACCCGTACGGCCCGTGGCCGGGTCCTCGACCTGTTCGTGGCGGTGTCGCCCATCATGGACACGTCCGGGTCGCCGCGCGCCCTCTCGGTGAACGTGCTGGACGTGACCAGCCAGCGCGCGGCCGAGCGAGAGCGGCGGCAGCGGGCGGAGGCCGAGCTGGCCAGGGCGGCCGCCGAGGCCGCGAACCGCGCCAAGACCGACTTCGTCTGCGCGCTGGGCCATGAGCTGCGCACCCCGCTGCAGGCGATCACCGGCTTCACCGAGCTGCTCGGCACCCTGGACCTCGATCCCGAGCGCCGGGCGTCGGCCCTCCACCACATCGCCGGGGCGGCCGACCACATCCTGACGATGGTCGACGAGATCCTCGACGTCGCTCGGATCGAGGCGCGGTCACTGCCCTTGGCCCTCCACGACGTCACGGTGGAGCCCGTGGTCGCCGATGTGCTTGCGATGGTCAAGCCACTGGCCACGGCCGAGCAGGTCGCCCTGCACACCGAGACCTCGACCCTCTCGATCCAGGTGCACGCCGACGAGCGGCGGGTCAGGCAGGTGCTGATCAACCTGGTGACGAACGCCATCCGCTACAACCGAGCGGACGGAGCGGTGTTCGTCGGGTGGGGCGCCGAGCAGGGACGGGTCCGGATCACGGTGCGCGACACAGGGCCCGGCATCCTCGCCGAACATCTGGACCGCCTCTTCGTCCCCTTCGACCGGCTGGGGCGCGACTCCGACGAGGGGGTCGGGCTCGGGCTGCCGCTGGCTCGGGGGCTCACCGAGGCGATGGGCGGCAGCTTGGGCGTGGAGAGCAGGCCCAGCGAGGGGACCACCATCTCGGTCTGGCTACCCGCCGCGACCGGCGCCTGACCCGGTTCCACCCGGCTCACGTCACCTCTTCGACGGGTGGAGAAGGAAACGCGCTCTCCTCAGCGCGTTCTCACCTCCTCCACCATCAGGCCTGACCCACCGCAGGGGTGCGGTGCAGCCAGTCGGTGATCAGACCGTTGATCTCGTCCGGGCGCTCTACGAGCATGAAGTGACCCACCCCGTCGACGAGCTTCCCCTCCGACCCCGGCCCGGCGTAGCCCGGAACCCGAGCGACCTGCTGCTCGCTGACACCGTGGCATCCGTCGGTGGTCCCGTGGAGGTAGAGCGTCGGCTGCGGCACCGACCCTCCCCAGGCCGCCTCCTGCTCGGAGGCCCACTCCGGCGAGCCGAAGCGGGTGGGGTCGAACTGTCCCCAGTAGTAGCCGAGGGCGGCGTTGAGGTGTGCGGGGTCGGCGAGCGCCTCGCGGATGTGGACGGTTCTGATGGTACGAGCTGCATCATCACCTCTGACGATCGGAGCGGTCCTGACCACCACGACGACCCGCAACCCCTATCTCTCGGGCAACGTCGCGCCGGTGCCGGACGCGATCAGCACCACCGACCTCCCGGTGACCGGCCGGCTGCCCCGTGAGCTCAACGGCCGCTACCTCCGCATCCGTCCGGGTGCGGGCACCCTGGTCGCCGCCTCCTCGCGACCTCCCCTCACTGGACGGCCCGGCCCGGGTCTGATCGGGTGGAGCCATGCCGGCCCACCACGATCCCGCGCTCGAGCGCGTCACCGAGAGCTTCGTGCGTACCCTCGGACCCCAGTCCTTGCTGGAGTTCCCCCTCACGGCCTTGGACCACGTCGGCGTGCCCGTCTGGTCGACGTGGTGGAGCGAGGCCGCCGGCGCCGGCACCGGCGGGATCGGCTATGGCAGCACCGAGCAGCGGGCGCGGGTAGGAGCGCTCGGCGAGTGCGTCGAGCACGTCTGTGCGGCAAGGGCGTTGGCCGGCGCTCACTACGAGACCGGCTCCCTCCGTGCGCTTCGAGCCGGCCACGGGGTGGGCGCGGTCGTCGACCCCCGACGGCTCTGCCTGCCCGCGGGAGTGCCCTTCGACGACGACACCGACCTGGTCTGGCTGTCGATGCGACGGCTCGAGAACGACTCGCCGGTATGGGTGCCGGCCGAGCTGGTCGCCAGCGCCGGCTCCGAGCTGCCGTCCGTGAGTCCCCCCGGTGGGTGGCTGACCACGCCGGTGTCCAACGGGCTGGGGGCCGGTTCGACCTTGGCCCAGGCGCTCGCCCACGCCGTCCTCGAGGTGGTGCAGCGCGACGGCAACGGCCTGACCTTCCGGGCCCTCGACACCGGGTGCGTCCTCGACCTCGACGCCGTCACCGACCCCGAGACCCGGGCGGCCCTGGACCGTCTCGCGGCGGCCGGGGTCGAGGTCCTCGCCAAGCTCGCTTCCGTCGACTTCGGGATGGCCAACATCGACGTCGTCGGGTCGGCCCCCGACGACGACATCCTCTCGGCCACCGCGTGCGGTGAGGCGGTCCACCCCGACCGTGAGGTCGCCCTCCGCAAGGCCCTGCTGGAGTTCGCCAACGCGCGGCCCCGCAAGCAGCTCATGCACGGTCCGCTCGAGGCCGTGCGGGCCATCGCTCCGCCGTCCTACGAGCGGGTCATCGCCTCGATGGACCCGGCCGCCGAGGAGCAGCGCGTCCTCACGGCGATGGTGGACTGGCTCGCCCTCCCCGAGACCACCTGGCGCCCGCTCGTCGCGGCGAGCGTGTTGCGGCGCCACGAGATCGTCGCCTTCGCCGACCTCCCGTCGACACCCGCACCCGGCACGAGCGAGGAGCACCTGAGAGACGTCGTCGGACGTCTTGCCGACGAGGGTTTCGAGGTGCTCTACCGCGATCTGTCCCCCGGTGACGGCTCGGTCCACGCGGTCAAGGTGCTGATTCCGGGGCTGGAGGTCGAGACCGTCGCCTACCACCGCATCGGCGAGCGCAACGCGGCTCGGCTCCTCGCCGACGAGCGCTTCGACCTCGTCGTGGTGGGCGAGGGCCCACCCGGCTGGGCGCCCATCCACCTCACTCCGGAGGGGCGTGAGCGGCTGGGTGGCGACGCCTGGCTCGACGTCGAGGGGCTGGACGCTCTCACCACCGGGCTGCTTCCCCTCTACCGCGAGCCGAGCCGCCACACCGCCCAGCACGCGATCGCTGCGGCCCTCGCGCCGTCCTGACCTCGGTCGACGCCCGCCGACGCCCACACCGATCAGTCCGGTTCAGTCGGCGATCCGCAGGTATGCCGTGTTGGTCGTGGCGTAGCGCACCCCGCAGGCCAGCACCGCGTCACCGGCGAGGGTTCCCCGCATGGGAGGCGTGCCGTAGAGGAAGGCGAAGGCCGGCGGCACCCGACCGGTGAGCTGCGTCAGCTGGCGGACGGGTTGCCGGATCTCGCGCTCCACGTCCTCCGGCGTGGTGATGTCCCTGGCCGCGGCATGGGTGGCGGTGTGTGCGGCCACCACGTGGCGCCGGCCGATCTGGGCCAGGTCGTCCCACGTCATCCACCACGGCGCGTGCGGCTCCTCGGGGAGCAGCGTGACGTCGTGGGCCGTCGCGTAGGCCCGTTGGTCCTCGGGGGGCACGTCGAGCAGGCCGGTGGGAGGGAAGAACCATGCGCTGATCCCCAGCTCCTCGCAGACCGGTGCGGCCACGGTGACGTTGTTGCGGTAGCCGTCGTAGAAGGCCGGGATGAAGCCCGGGCGGTCGAGAAGCCACCGACCGGTCTCGAAGAACCGGTCGAGGTCGTCGGGCTGCACCGGGTGGTAGTGATCGAGGTAGCCCGAGAGCTGGGCGCGAAGGTCTCCCCGCCGGGCGTCAGGGGTGTTGTGCCAGTTGACGACTCGCAGGAACGCGCCGGACCCGAAGGCCGCCCGCTGGAAGGGGGCTCCGAGGACGTCGAGGTCAGCCACCCGAGCCCACCCCATCCGGCCACGGGTCGGCACCGCCGGTCGTGCCGGCCGGGTCGGGCGCTCGCATCGTCCGCAGGCTGAGGTGCTGGTCGCTGAGCACGACGAGGACGTCGATGAGCTCACGCGCCCCGGTCACGTCGGGCTCGTCGTCCGCCGGGGGGAACCCGGCCTGCTCAAGCGCCTCGTGATAGCCGTCGAAGAGCCGCACCAGGTGCTCCCCCTCCGCACGGGCCGCCTCGTCGTGGACGGCCAGCACCCGCCCCGGCCGGGCGTCGTGGAGGGCGAGGAACATGGCGATCCCCTCGCGCTCCAGCTCCAGCCGACGCACCTCGCCCAGCGCGCCGAGCACCTCGTCGACCGGGGGGCGCGTGAGGTCCCTGCCGTCGGGGCCGATCACTTCAGGCCCGTCCGGGCCACACCCTGGACGAAGTACTTCTGGAAGACGGCGAAGACCGCGAGCATCGGCAGGATGGACAGGAACGACATCGCCAGCAGCGGCCCGAAGTTGGAGCTGAACTGGCTGATGAGGAACTGCAGGCCGACGGGCAGCGTGTAGGAGTTGGGGTCGGTGAGCACGATGAGCGGCCAGACGAACTCGTTCCACCGCCACATGAAGGTGAAGATGACCAGGGCGGCGATGAGCGGCTTCGACAGCGGCAGCGCGATCGACCAGAACGTGCGCAGGTGCCCGGCCCCGTCGACGCGGGCCGCCTCGAGCAGCTCGTCGGGGATGCCGAGGAAGAACTGACGGGCCATGAAGAGGCCGAAGGCCTCCGCCAGCCGGGGGAGGACGACACCCCACGTGCTGTTGAGCAGGTTGAGGTCGATGACGATCTGGAACTGCGGGATCATGATGACCTGCACCGGCACCATCAGCGTGCTGACGATCATGAGGAAGAGCAGGTTGCGCAGCGGGAAGCGCAGCTTGGCGAAGGCGTAGCCGGCACAGAGGTTGATGGCGAGCGTCAGCGTCACCGAGAGCACGGCGATGACGACCGAGTTGGCCAGCCACCGCGCGAAGGGGAACTGCCGCCAGGGCTCGACGTAGTTCTGCCACTGCCACTGCGAGGGCCAGAGGGAGACGGGTAGACGGCTGAGCTCGTCGGTGCTGGCCAGCGAGGTGCGCAGCATCCAGTACATGGGGAACAACAGCAGCAGGACGACGACCACCGCGAGCACCACGCGGGTGGCCACGACCCGGCGGGGCTGGGGCGGCTCCTGCCGGTCGCTCACCGTTACGTCGTCGTCGTGGGTCGCCTCGGTGGCCGCGACCGCCGACAGTGCAGAGCTCATGCCTCGTCCCTCCTCTTGTCGAGCCGCCACTGGAGCACCGTGAACGCGAGCACGATGACGTAGAGGATGACGCCGATGGCCGCGGCATACCCCTGGCGTCGTTGGTTGAAGCCCTGGTCGTAGGCGTACTGCACGAGGAAGGTGGTCGAGGTGCCGGGCCCGCCGCGGGTCAGCACATAGACCACGTCGAAGACCTGGAAGCTCCCGATGATGGAGTAGACGACGAGGAAGAAGGTGGTGGGGCGCAGCAGGGGCCAGGTGATGTGCCAGAAGCGGCGCCAGCCCACGGCTCCGTCCACGGCGCCGGCCTCGTAGAGCTCGACGGGGATGCCCTGCAGACCGGCGAGGTAGACCACCATGCCGAAGCCGACCCCCTGCCAGGTCGTGACGATGATGACCGAGACCATGGCCGCGAGGCCGTTGCCCTGCCAGTCGATCTCGGGCAGACCGACCGATCCCAGCAGCTGGTTGAAGAGGCCGATGAGAGGGTCGAAGAGGCGCAGCCAGATGATGCCCGCCGCGACCCCCGAGATGACGACAGGCACGTAGACGAGGGCCCGGAAGAGTGCGCGGGCCGGCATCACCTTGTTGAGCAGCAGGGCCGCGCCGAGCCCCAGCGCGATGCCCAGCGGCACCGTCACGACCGTGAGGACGACGGTGTTGAGCAGGGCCTGCCAGAAGGTCGGGTCACCGACGATCGTGCGGTAGTTGTCGAGGCCGAGGAACCGCATCCGACCGAAGCCGGAGTAGCGGTTGAGGGAGTACCAGACCGTCATCACCAGCGGCACGAACATGAAGATCGTGAACGCCAGCAGCGCCGGGGTGGCCAAGACCACCCCCGCCCACTGCTCGGCCCGTCGCGCGCTGCTCACGACGCGACGGCGCGCGGGCAAGTGGCGCCGGACCTGTCTGCGGGGCTCCTGCCGTGGGCGCTCCTGCGTCGCGGTCACGGGCTCTACACCTTCAGGGCCTTGTCGATCCCCGCGGTGAGCGACGACACGACGGAGTCGACCCCGGCGGACGGGTTCGAGAGGAACTGGTCCATGGTGTCGACGAGCGCCTGGTTGATCCCGGGGAAGGCGGCGACGGTCGAGGTCTTGACCAGGGCGTCCGGCATCGTCGTCGCCTGCTTCTGGAAGACCGGCATGAGGTCGGGGCGGGTGGCGTAGGACAGGGTCTTGTCGACGAGGTCCTTGCGCACCGGTAGCACGGTCGTCTGCTCGCAGAAGAGCTTCATGTTCTCGGCCGTCACGAGAAACTTGGCGAACTCGGCCGCCACGGCCTTGTTCTTCGACTGGTCGGTGACGACGATCGCGTTCCCCCCGAGGTCGGTGGCCGCGGCGACGTTGCGCGGCAGGTAGGTCACCCCCCAGTCGAACTTCTTGCCGATCGCGGTCTGCAGCGACGGGATGAGGAAGTCACCGGCCTGGATCATCGAGATCTTCTGGGTCGGGAAGATCTCGTCGGGGTAGGTCGGCCGCTTGACGAGCACGCTCTCCGCGTGGAGCTTCTTGGTGTAGAGGCTCTGGGTCCACGTCAGGGCTGCCTTGGCCTGGTCGGTGTCGAGCGTCGGTGTCTTCTGGCCACCGTCGAGCACCGTGCCACCGGCCTGGAACAGGGTGTTGAACCAGCGGTAGGCGCCGTAGAGCTGGTAGTTGAAGGCGAAGGGGGCCGCGCCGGTGTCGGCTGCCTTGAGCCGCTGCAGCACCTCGACGAGCTCGTCCCAGGTCCAGGCGGTCTCCAGCGTCGTCGGCACGGAGGTGATCCCCGCCTTGGCGAAGTGGGCCTTGTTGTAGACCAGCGCCGAGGTGTCGGTGTGGTGCGGCACACCGACCGGAGCGCCATCGAGCGTCACCGCGTTCCAGAGGCCGGGGAAGAAGGCGTCGCCGAAGCCCTTGCCGAGGTAGTCGGTCAGGTCGGCGAGCGCGCCGTTCTGGGCGTAGCCGCTGACGTCGGTGTAGGAGACCCGGAAGAGGTCGGGGGCCTGCTTGGCCTGCAGGCGCCGGTCGACCACGGTGCGGATCTGATCGTAGGGCAGCACCTCGACCTTGACGCTCGCCCCCCGGGCGGCCGTGAAGGCGGCGGCGATCTTCTTGAAGGTGGCGATCTCCTGGTCGCTGCCCCACGTGGTCAGGCTGACCGTGCCGGTGAGGGGACCCGTGGAGGGCGCCGACGCCGGCGAGCCGGTCCCCGAGTCCGACGAGCAGGCGCCGGTGGCGACCGCCGCACCGGTCAGGCCCGCCCCCATGAGGAAGGATCGGCGGGAGAGTGCGGTCATGGTCGGGCCTCCGGTTGTCGTCACGAGGGGCGCACCGAGCGACCCCTGCGTCCTCGCACCCACGGCGCCCGACGTCCGGCGCCGGCTCATTATGACACGCACCCGCGCGCGCCGCAGGTGAGCCCTACCGATCCGGGACCCCGCCCGGCCCGTATGCCGTCAGGGTGCCGGCACGCTCGTCACGAACACGTCGGCACCTCCGTGCGAGAGGGTGGCGGTCGTGCTGCCGTAGGTCACTCCGGTGACGATGATGTGGATGCCCTGGATGGCGCCCGCGAGCTGGGACTCGCCGAAGATGTCGACGCTGTCGTCCGCCGCGGTGCCGAACCGGCTCGACGCCGCGGGAGCACCCGTGACGGCGCGTGAACGCGACAGCGAACACCCATGGCGATTCCCCCGGGCACGGCCCCGGACGTGAGACCCGAGACACAACACCGGTGCTCGTCGCCGTCACCGCGAGGGCCTTGTCCTCACCGGTCCCGCCGAACTGGGTGGTCCAGTCGACCACGCCCACGGCCGTGAGGTGCGCGAGGAGCGCGTCCCGCTTCCCCGACGCATCGAGCCGAGCCACGACCATGTCGCCGGAGGTGGCGGCGGGGTGCGACCCGTGGAGACTTCCGTTCGTGTAGCCGGCGACCGTCGTGGTGCCGCCACCCGTGTCGACCGCGCCGTCGAGCCGGTCGTCGGCCGGTGTCCCGAACTCGGTGGTCCACTCGGCTGTCCCGGCCGCGTCCTGGCGACCACCCCGCCGCTCCAGTCGTCGCCTGCGGTGTCCACGAGAGGAGTGTCGATCTCCCGCGGCTTGGTGGCGCTGAGGTGTCCGGCGAGGTTCTGGATCCCCTCGACGAACGCGGGTTGCCATGTCCCCCAGTCGTGTCCGCCCCGACGGACTCCTTGTCCCCGACGGCGAGGAAGACGGCCGGACTGAGCACGATGGCCGGATCGTCCCGGCCGGCTGGGCGACGGTCTGCAGCGAGGTCGTCGGCGGGCTCGGGGCCGGCTGGACACCGACGCCGACCCCGACCGCAAGGTGAGAACCATGATGGTGAAACGGTGCAGGCGGGGCGTGTCAGGCTCCTGGACGAGTGATCGGCGGCGCTGACGGATCGCGCCGAAGACTGGCACCGCGGCATATGCAAAGCAAGGCCGACCCGGGTTCGCCGGTCAGCGGGTGTAGCGGGCCTGCTGGCGGAGCAGCGCTTCGAGGGCCATGCCGTAGACGACGTGCGAGCCGACTTCCCACGCCACCGCGGCGGGCGGCATCTTCCAGGGCCGCGGCTGCAGACCCGCCATAGGCAGGGTCGAGCCGTGGGTCGCCGCATAGAGGGCCAGTCCCGCGGGAGCGCCCAGACCGAACCGGAGCCGCGGGTACCGCCCCGCCGCCACGGCGTAGGCCGCCGCGAACCCCAGCCCCATGCCCCAGTGCAGCTGGGCACCCACCGCGCCGACCAGGTCGGCGTCGTCGGCCTCGTCCCGGTCGACGGCCGTCACCGCTCGCTCCGCGATCTCGGACGGGGGCATGTTCTCGGGATGATCGGCGGGATCGGCCCCGGGCACCCGCTTCTCGGCGTCGGTCGGGGGCCAGACCCGCTCCGCGACCGGCTGCAGCCAGGCCTCGGCCCGGCCCTTGGCCATCGTCGCGAGCACCCCCGCGATCAGCCCGGCGGACACGGTCCCGGCCAAGCCGGATCGGCTCGGCCGGCTGGGCCGGTGCAGGAGCTCGGACATCGTGGCGTGGTCGCTCATGCCCGCTTCATACCCTCGATCCCCCGCATCCAGTCACCCGCCAAGGCGCCGGCTGAGCCGTCAGACCCAGAGTCTCAGACCCAGACTCGCATCAGCTCGGCCGGACGCAGCGCCCGCCGGCTGATCCGGACGTCGCCGAGGGAGCCGTAGAACCCCTGCCCGAAGACCTCGTCGAACGAGCTCCCCCCGAGCGCGAACGGCTTGCCGATCAGCGCGATGCCGGTCGAGGGCTGGCTCGGGTTGCGCACGATGCGTGACCCGTCGACATACACCGTCGTCGCCTTCGCGTCGTTGACGATGGCGACATGGAACCAGCGACCGACCGGGAGGACGTGGCTCCAGGAGGTGGGGCTGGCGTTCTGGACCTCGGGATAGACCACGTACTGGAGAAAGCGCTCGCCGGACAGGTTGAGGCTGCAGGTCGGCTCGAGCGGCGAGTAGCCGTTGTGCTTGCCCGCGTCACCGGCGCGGTCGACCCAGCTGAAGATGCCCATGAAGCCGTGGGCGCCCACGAAGGGGTCGGGCAGCTTGAGGAACAGCTCGATCGTGTAGCCCGCCTTGACGCTCGCGCGGGTGATCGGCACCCCGGCCGCCGTCTGCAGGACTGCTCCCCGGTCCGGACTCTGCCCCCCGTCGAAACGCAGGCTGGCGTGCGCCGGCTGGCCGCTCATGTGGTCCATCGACCAGCGCAGCACCGAGGCGTCACCGCCGTGCAGCCGCTGCACGTGCAGGTCGTTGCCGTGTCCGGAGAGGTCGCGCACGAGGGCTCCGTCCGCCACGGGTGCGCCGTCCGTGCCGGCACCCCCGAAGGCGCTCGCGTCGAAACGCCAGTAGGCGAGGGTGTCTCGGGAGACCACGGCCGTCGCGGGCCGCGAGGGCGGCTCGGGGACCGGGGCGAAGCCGGAGAACCTGGCCGCGAAGTCGATGGAGAGGCTGAAGCGGTCGACGTCGCTGGTCAGCTCGAGCGTCTCCGAGTCGAGCTCGGTGCGCTGCCATTCGGGGTGCGACAGGAACCACGGCGAGAAGGTCGAGACGTCGATGGCGTCGCGATCGAGGTCGAAGGCGTAGAGCCGGATCGTCCCGCCGCCCCCGTAGTAGCGGTCCTGGTAGCTGGTGATGTGGACGTGCACGTCATGGTCGGCGTCGTTGGTGAGCACGGTGCGGCCGGGCGGCCAGTAGTGTCCGTTGAGGGTGAGGAAGATCTGGTCGTTGCCGCGAATCACGCTGTCCCACAGCCGTTGTCCATACTCCGACAGCGACGCCTTCCCCTGGTCGTCGGCGCCCGCCAGCTCGTGGGTGGTGAGTACGGTTGGCAGGGTGCGGTGCGCGTCGAGGACGGTCTGGACCCACGCCAGCCCCTCGTCCGAGGCCCGCCAGTCCAGGGCGAGGACGAGCCAGTCGCGGTTGCCGGCCGTCATGACGTGGAAGCTGTTGTAGCCGTCGGGCGAGGCGCCGCCGAAACCCGATGTCCCGGCGAAGCGCTGAGGACCGAACGCCCGCAGGTATGCCGTGTCGCCACGCTGGTCGTCGGTCGATCCGTCCACGTCGTGGTTGCCGACGAGGACGCTGTAGGGCAGCTTCCCGTCGATGGCCCGGAAAGTGCGGCTGGCGCGGGTGATCTCGTCCTCGCTCCCGTGCTCGGTGACGTCTCCGAGGTGGGTCATGAACGCGATGTTGACTTCGGCGCGCTCCTGCACCAGATAGCGGAACGTCTCCGTGAGCGGTGCCGGGTCGGCGCTGTCGGCATCGAAGAGGTACTGCGTGTCCGCAAGCACGGCGAGCGCGAATCTCGCACTCGTGCGCGCGAACCCGCGCCCGCCCGCCGTCGTCACGGTGTCGCCCGGGGCGGCTGCGGCACCGGGCGCCCCCACGAGGGAGACCGCCCCGACCCCGGCCGTCGCCCCGGCCGCGGCCAAGAACCCCCGGCGGCGGACCTGACGGGCGGGACCGACCTGTTCCTGCAGTTCTGACACGGCTCTCCTCCGGCGCACCGCGATGCGCCGGACGGGCGCGGGTCTCCCAGACGGATCGACCCTCCCACGCGCAGGAGGCCACCGACCGGCCCCCCGGTGAACGACAGGAGCGACGCGGATGACCGCCGCGCGCCCGGGTCGGCCAGGGTTGACGGATCAGACAGATCTGTCTACTCTTCGAACTAGAGCAAACAGACCGGTCTACTCATTACTCATCGGAGTCGAGATGTCAGTCCCCAACAGCAGCAGCACCACCCCCCGCCCCGTCGCTCTCGTGACCGGCGCGACGTCGGGGATCGGCCGCGCCACGGCCACCCGCCTCGCGGCCGACGGCTTCGAGGTCATCGTCCACGGCCGCAACGCCCAGCGGGGAGCCGAGACCGTCCGCGCGATCGAGGACGCCGGCGGCAACGCGCACTTCGTCGGAGCGGACCTCGGTGATGCCGCCGCGGTCACCGCCCTGGCCGAGCAGGTGGGCGACGTCGACGTCCTCGTCAACAACGGTGGAGTCTCATGGTTCGGCCCGACCGCCGATCTCGACACCCCCACCTTCGACGCCCTCTTCGCGAGCAACGTCCGCGTGGCCTACCAGCTCGTCGCAGCCTTCGCCCCCGGCATGGCCCGTCGGCGGCACGGGAGCATCGTCAGCGTGGACAGCATGGCCGGTCACGTCGGTCTCGCCGGTGGCGCGGCCTACGGCGCCACGAAGGCCGCACTCACGGCGATGAGCCGGGCCTGGGCCGCGGAATACAGCCCCGCCGGAGTGCGCGTCAACACCGTAGCGCCCGGGCCGGTCCACAGCGACGGCGCCAGCCCGGAGCTCATCGAGCAGCTGGGTGCGACAACGTTGCTCGGTCGTGGTGCCCAGGTCTCGGAGATCGCCGAGGTGATCGCGTTCCTCGCCTCGCCCCGGGCCAGCTATGTCACCGGCGCCCTCATCCCGGTCGACGGCGGCCGCACCGCCGTCTGACCGCAGTCGAGCGCTAGCATCAGACAGATCTGTCCGGAAGGGTGACCATCATGACCACAGCTGCCCCCCCGTCGGGAGTCAAGGCGTCAGCCCGCGAGCGGCTGCTCGACGCGGCCAGCGAGCTCTTCTACCAGGAGGGCGTGCAGTGCGTCGGCATCGACCGGGTCATCGAGCACGCAGGGGTCGCGAAGGCGTCGCTCTACAACACCTTCGGCAGCAAGGAGGAACTGGTCCACGCCTATCTCCTGCGGCGTCATGCCGGGACCGCGGCGAGGATCACCGCAGCGGTCGCGAAGCACCGGACACCGCGAGCCCAGCTGCTCGCGGTGTTCGACAGCCAGGCCGAGGCCATGCGGGTGCCGGGCTTCCGTGGCTGCGCCTTCACCAGTGCGAGCGCCGAGGCCCGACCGGGCGGGCTCGTCGACGCAGACACCACGGCATACCGGGCCTGGTTCCGCGAGCTCTTCACCGATCTCGCCACGAGGGGCCGGGCCCGCCACCCGGCGACCCTCGGGCACCAGCTGCACCTGCTCTACGACGGCGCCGCCCAGTCCGGCAACCTGGACCACGATCCCGCCGCAGCCATCGCCGCCCGCGCCGCCGCGCTCACCCTGTGGGAAGCTGCCACCGGGTGACGCCCGGGGGCGTCATTGCCGGCCCCCTCCATCGCCGGCCGGTGGCAGCTTCCCCTTCAGGCCGGCAAGACGAGCCGGGTCGTGACCGGCCTCGCGACCAGAATCGTCTGCTCGCCGAGCCGAGACGCAAGATCTCGGGTGTGGGTGAGCACCTCCAGCGGGCCGGACGCCCCCGGCATCAGCCCAATCCGGAAGAGTTCGTAGCCCGAGCCCTTGGCCGAGACCTCGCCCGAACGATCGGACCAGACCCCGAGGCACGAGTCGCAGGCCTGGTGCGCCAGATAGGCCGGCTGGATGTATGCCGCGACGCCGGCGGCCGTCTCGATGAGCACGGGTCCGCACCACTGTGAGGTCAGCGGATTGCGCCGGATCTCCCCCACCACGAACCGAACTCGCGGGCTGCGTCGCGCGTCCTCCATCGGCCACGGGCCGGCGAAGAGGGCCGGGATGTAGACCGGTCGACCATCCATCAGGTGATCCAGGTGCTGCACGCCCTCGACCCCCAGGGCGTCCAGCAGCTCGTCGTCGACGACGTCGAGCAGTGGGCGCCGTATCGGCACGGCCGCGAGTACAACTGTCATGGTTTGAACCCCTTCTTTCCCTAATGGGAAAGGTAGGTCATATCGGCCCTGGGCGACGGGAAACTCCGTCAAGGTTCGGCAAACTTTTGGTCAACAACTTTCCCGTACTGGAAAGAAGACCTAGAATCGACCGGTGACGGCCTCACGGAGCACGAGCATCCCCGACATCGCGACGGCGCTGAACCGCCTGCTGGCGACGGTGAAGTGGCTCG
The DNA here is from genome assembly GCF_025353065.1 of Lapillicoccus sp. Taxonomy (GTDB): domain Bacteria; phylum Actinomycetota; class Actinomycetes; order Actinomycetales; family Dermatophilaceae; genus Lapillicoccus. Next base: position 16,584 of record NZ_JANXRJ010000058.1, on the reverse strand, counting down.
AGGACGGCCGGATCGTGGACTTCGACAACAACGTGCACCTCGCGGAGGCCATCTCCGTGGTCCGCGGTCAGGCCACGCCCCACACCTACATCCAGAAGATCCGGCAGGGCACCATCCGCGACCCCCGCGCGAGCGTGATCTGGGCGATCGGCCAGGTCCTCAGCGAGCGCGCCTGCGTCGACATCACCCCCGACTACTTCTACGTCCCGGCCACCCGGGTCAGGATCGACCGCGCACTGGATCTCGAGCTCGACAGCCTCAGCCTGGGTCACCGAGGACGTCCGCCGGTCTGACCGACGGCGCGACCTCCGAGCCACCCACGACATCGCTCGAGGTCGTCGCAACATGGCCTCGCGCGAAGGCCCAGCCCACCACGATCGCGACCAAGAGGACCGCGGACATCAGCAGCCCGGCGGGCCGCAGCCCCATCACCCCGACGAGCCAGCCGAACAGCACGTGCCCCACCGGGATGAGACCGAAGATCGAGAACTGCACGACCGAGGAGATCCGCCCCATCATCGAGGCCGGGGTCCGCTCCCGCACCTCCCCCATCAGCAGTGCGGCCGCCGGCGCGAAGAACAGACCGGTGACCAGGCAGGCCAGCCCCGTCGTCCACGCCTGCGTCGCGAGGGCGAGGCCGACCAGCCCCAGCCCGCCCGGGATCAGCAGCAGCAGGGCCGCCCGCATCTTGAGCCGGATCCGCTTGGCGACCTGGGCCATCGACGCGGCTCCCAGCGCCGATCCCAGCGCGAACCCGAGATAGGCCAGGCCGTACTCCGTGCCGGACCACCCCAGAGCCACACCCTTGAGCGGCACGCCGAGGATGATCGGCGCGGTGGCCGCGAAGTTCGCGAGGGTGAAGACCAGCAGCGCCACCATGACAACACGATCCGATCGCACGACCCGGAGCCCGGCCGTCAACATCGCCACTACCGAGCCCGAGGCCTCGTCCTCGTCGACGACCCGCAGCCGAGCACCTTCCCGGCGTCGGAGTCCGATCACCGCCAGCAGCGCGACCAGGAGGAGACCGGTGGCCGCCCAGCCCACCGACACCTCGTGCCAGCCCAGCAGGAGCCCACCTGCCGCCGTGGCGGCCACGCCGGTCGCCCGGGTCACGCTCGCGACCCAGCCCTGGACCGTCGCCTGCTCGCCGTCACCGGCCAGCAGACCGGCCATCCCGCCCATCGCCGGCATGTGCAACGCGTCGGCCAGACCGACTCCCACGGCCAGGAGCACCAGGACTGTCACCGTCGGGGGTCGGTCGGGGATGAGGAGGACCGCGAAGACGGTCATCAACACGGCACGGACGACCAGCGTCAGGGTCGCCACCCGCGCCAGTCCGTAGCGGTCCCCGACCACCCCACCGACCAGCATCACCAGCACCCGCGGCACGGACCCGGCGGCCAGGACAGCCGCCGCCGACAACGCGTCGCCCGAGTGCGCCGCCGCCCAGGCCAGCGCCAGGTAGAACATCTCGTCGGCCGCCGTGTCGGCCGACAGGGCGCCGAGGTAGACCCACAACCTCGAGCGCGTGCGACGTCCGGTCGATCCGGAGATCCCCACATCCACCTCCGCTACACCGTCGACTTCATCGGGAAGGCCGAGATCGTGACGAACACCAGCTCGGCCGGCGGACGGGGCCGATCGGGCTTCTCGGCCGCGGCGCGCACCTCGCGTTGGCGGGCCAGGGCGCGCAGCCGGTACTTCTCGATCGTCGACACCAGCTCCCCCTCGAGGTCCTCCAGATCTGCGGCGGTCAGCCACAGAGAATAGTCATGTCCGATACTCGCCTCCACCCAGGCCTCGGGCCACTCGCCGGTCTGTCGCTCGGCGTCGAAGCGCCGGATCCGGTTGATCCGGCGCTGCAGCGAGACCCAGTAGAGCTCCTCGACCGCGAGGGCCACGTCCGGATCCACCACGTCACTCTCCGACCAGGCGATGGGACCGCCACGGGTCTGCCACACCGACTGACGGCCGCCGCCGCTGACCCGCTCGACCCACTCACCCTCCTCGAGCTTGCGCAGGTGGGCCTGCAGGCCACCGCGCGCGGCCGGCACCCGACGACCCAGCTCGGCCGAGCTCATCGGTCCACCCTCGACCTTGAGGGCCTCGAAGAGGTCCATCCGCGCGGGATCCGCCGACATGGCCCGCAGATGTCGCAGCCGACGCTGGCTCTCCGTGGGCACCGACCGGTCTGCTTCGTCCTGGGTCATGTGACGACCCTAGGACCCCCGCGCGCCGCGGGCACGCCCTCGTCCGTCGCAGGCCTGCGGCGCATCGGGTGACGCTTCGTCCGGATCCGTTCTCCTGCACCACGACACGGTCGCTCAGGGGTGGACGCCGGCTCCGATACCGGCGCCGGTGGGAATTGTCCGTCTGCCTACTCCGCGAACGAGCGCGGCATTATACTCCTGACGCCAGATCCGTTGGCGTCGAGACCTCAACCCTGGGAGATCGATCCGTAGGATGGTGCGGTTCACATCCGCACACTCACAAGGAGCTCCCCCATGCGTCGCATCCTCTCCATCCTCGCCCTCTCCGCCTTCCTCGCCGGAGCGGTCCCGGCGGCAGCGTCCGCGGCCCCCACTCACGTCAACACGCCGATGAGCAGCCACTGCGCCGTCTGTTGAGCCGAGATGTCTGACGGCCCCACTCCTGGCGGGACACCAACGGGTTTCGCCAGGAGCGGGGTGACGGCCGCCGGCTGAGGTCAGTGGTCGGCGCAGCAGGGCGTCGGGCTCGGCTGCTCGAACGGGACGACGCGCCCGTCCGCGGCGGGCCGTACGACGAGCTGCACCCGACCACCGGCCAGGTGCGGTCGCACGAAGGCCTGGGTGTCGATCTCGGTATGCCGCGGGGCCGGCTCGCGGTGACCGATCATCGTGACGTCCTCGATCGCCGACCGTTCCACGAGGCGACCGACGGTCATGACGCCCTCGAGGAGGGCTGACCCGGAAAACTGGAACAGGCGACCACCCTCGCGGTCGGCATGCAGCCGCCTCACGTGTGCGCTGTCGACCGGGTCCCGGCTGCCGAGGACCACGACCTCTCCCCCCGCGAGCAGGACGGTCACGAGGACCGCCCTGCTCGAGGAGGAGAAGTGGGTCGCGGCGCTGACGACGTCTCCGGAGCCCACCAGGGCGAGGACCGAGAACGCGTGCTCGGCCTCCCGAGTGGTGGCCCAGGAGGGCGCCTCGCCGGAGGGCGAGGTCGTCAGCCGGCTCGCCATCAGCGCGGCAGGACCCAGATGGGGTTGGTGTAGAACCACAGGTCCGCCCACGGGTCGGCGTCGCCCTGCACGTCCGCGGCCGGCCCCATCGGGTCGACCGACGCGCCGCCCAGGCCGACCGCGCTGCGGTTGCCGTCGGTCCCGCGCACCCGGACGTAGAACGGCTCGCTCGCCGGACCGAGGTCGTAGGTGAAGGCGATCCGGTCGCCCGCCCGGGAGACGTCGCGCTGGTAGACGACCTTCGTCGCCGGGGCCGAGAAGGTGTCCGTGTCGGAGGCGAGCCCGGTGACGCCACCGCGGATCACGTCGATGCGGGCGAGCTTGGGCACGAACTGCGCCCAGTTGGGCAGGTTGGCCGCGCCGACTGTGACCTGCAGCTCGAGCCGCTCACCCTTCGTGACCGACCGCACCGATCCGAGGGGTGTCCCCGGAGCGGCGCTGCCGCGCGGGCGGACCGTGACGTCGACCGAGCGGGTGAGACCGCCGTGGTCGACGTAGATCCGGCCGGCCCGCAGCCCCTCCATCACCGCGGCATACGTGAAGTCCTCGGCGCCGACGTGGGTCTTGCTGTAGTAGCCGGGCCAGAAGTCACCGTTGGTCGCCTTCGGTCCCACCGTGCCGTGGACCGGGTCGAGGTAGCGTCCGTTCGCGTCGAACTCGGCCTGCGTCCCGGCTCCCCCGCGCACCGAGTCGTCGAGGTAGATCGTGTGCGAGTCGGAGTTCGCCGTGATCCACCACGGCTGACCCTCGGCCAGGAGGCTGTCCCACAGACCACCGACGGTGCTCGTCATCCAGTCGAAGCCGCCGTAGGTGATGTAGCTCTCGAGGGGGTATGCCGCGAAGCTGTCGGCCGTCGGGCTGTTGTCGTAGAACCCCCGGCCCGAGCCGGCGCCGAGCGGCGCCTTGATGCCGGCCGCCTGATGGCCCGGGGCGCCCTCCATCCCGAGAGCGATCCGCGGCTGCCGCGTGCGCCAGCCCCGGATCTCGTGCGGTGAGTCGAGGCCCTTCCGGGCCGGGTGGTTGGCGAAGAACGCCGCGTCGCTCACCCGCTTCGAGCTCACCGATGCGGCGAGGAAGTCGAGGCCCTCGAGGTGCCGCTCGTTGTCGCTCGTCGAGGCCCCCCAGCCGTTGACGACACCGTCGAAGCCGTTCTCGAACTCCTTGAGGACGGCCACCTCGTTCTTGCCCGGGTGGACGAAGACGGTGCCGTGCTCGGCGGCCGGGATGTTCCACTCGAGGCCCTGGAAGACGAGGGTGCGGTCCTTGAACCGGTTGCGCGCGTCCACGATGTCGGGGTTGACCTTCTCGACGCCGAGCCGTGCGTGGGTGAGGCTGCCGTGGTCGGTGATGACCATCCAGTCGAGCCCGAAGGCCGAGCCGTGCTGGACCTGGTCGGCGACGCGGTACTGCGCGTCGCTGCTGTGCTGGGTGTGGATGTGGTGGTCGCCCGCGAGCCAGTGGTACTGGCCGGTCGGAGGGCGCGCCGGGGTCGGCATGGGCGACGCGGTCGACGCCGTCGACGCGGCGGCCGGGCCGGCCTCGGCGAAGACCGACACTGCGGCGGCCGTGGCCCCGAGCAGCCCGGCCCGACGCAGGAAGCCGCGACGACCGAGCTCCGACGGGGAGAGCTCGTGGTCCGGGACGCTCAGGTCGGTCGCGAGCGGTGCGACGACCGACAGGTCGATCGTGTCGTGCGTGTGGTCGGTGTGGTCGGCACCGGGCCCGTGGGAGTGCTCCGGACCGTCGTGTGAGTGACGCAAGGTATCCGCCTCTGTGTGTTGGGGTGAGAGGTGACGAGTAGTCGGCCCCAGCCAACGAGGTCCAGGTGACGTCCAGGGGATTCCCAGGCGAACGGCAGGCAAAGCCTGTCGGTGGCCGGTGTGCCGGGAGGCGTTCCCGACGGCTCCTCACCTCGGTGGCCTGCCCCGGCCGTTCACGTGACGTGCGTCGACGCGACACCCCGGCACCCCCCGGGGCGACGCCCGATCCTGTTGTCCTTGACGGCGTGAAGGTCGCGATCGTCACGGAATCCTTCCTCCCCCACGTCAACGGTGTGACGCGTTCGGTCATCGAGGTGCTCAGGCACCTGCAGCGGACCGGTCACGACGCCCACGTCCTCACTCCCGGCGACCCCCCGGCCTCGTGCGAAGGGACGCCGGTGACCGGGCTGCCGTCCGTCGGGCTCCCCGGCTATCCCGAGGTGCGGGTCTCCCTGACGACGGCGACCCGTCTCGTCCGGGAGCTGTCCGACCTGCAGCCCGACGTCATCCACCTCGCGTCGCCGTTCATGCTCGGCGGCCCCGTCGTCCGCGCGGCGCAGGCCCTTGGCCTCCCGGTCGTCGCGATCTACCAGACCGACGTGCCGGGGTATGCCGCGCGATACAACATCGGACCGGTCACCGGCGCGCTGTGGCGGCGAGTGGTGTCGATCCACGAGCGGGCAGCTGTCACACTGGCGCCCACGCCGACGGTCGCCCGCGAGCTCGAGAGCCACGGGGTGCCGCGCGTCGAGGTCTGGCCCCGGGGCGTGGACCTCGCGACCTTCAACCCCGTCCACCGGACGCGGCCCGAGAACGACCCGGTCGTCCGCGTCGGCTTCGTCGGCCGGCTGGCGCCGGAGAAGCAGGTCGGGCACCTCGCGGCGCTCGACGGTCTGCCCGGGGTCCAGGTCGTGGTCGTCGGCGACGGTCCCGACCGCGCCGACCTGCAGCGGCTCCTGCCCCACGCGCAGTTCACCGGTCTGCTCACCGGCGCCGCCCTCTCGCGGACCGTCGCCGACCTCGACGTGGCGGTGCAGACCGGGCCGCACGAGACCTTCTGCCAGGCCGCCCAGGAGGCGATGGCCAGCGGGATCCCGGTCGTGGCGGTCGGCGCCGGCGGCCTGCTCGACCTCGTCGACAGCAGCCGCACCGGCTGGCTCTACGAGCCGGACGACCTCCCGGGCCTGCGGGCGTGCGTCGCCAACCTGGTGGGCGACCGGCGCAAGCGCCGGGCGATGGGGGCCGCCGCGAAGGCCGCCGTGGCTCATCGCACCTGGCTCCGGGTCTGCACGGCGCTGCTCGCCCACTACGACCTGGCGACCTCGGTCGGAAGCCGGGCCCGCTGATGCGGATCGTCCACGTCACCAACGCGTATGCCGCACACAGCGGCGGCATCCGCACCACCGTCCGCGCCCTCGGCCGCGGCTACCGCGCCGCCGGGCACGAGTTCGTCCTCGTGACCCCGGGTCGTCGAGCAGGCACGACGGAGCACGACTGGGGACGTCACGTCGTGCTGGCCGGGACCCCCGTGCCGGGGTCGGGTTATCACGTCATGCCCCGGATCGAGCCGGTGCTCACGGCTCTCGAGGTGCTCGCCCCCGACCGCCTCGAGGTCTCGGACCGGTTGACCCTGCGCGGGATCGGCCGCTGGGCGAGGAGTGCGGGCATCCCCTCGGTCGTCTTCCTCCACGAGCAGCTCGAGGGGGTCCTCAGCGCCTTCTCCCCCCTCGGTCCGCGCGGCCTGCGCCGGATCGTGGACCGTCACAACGCCGGCACCGTCGAGCGCTTCGACCAGGTTGTCACGACAACGCGCTTCGCGGCGATGGAGCTGGCTCGGATCGGCCTGACCTCCGTCCACATCCCGCTTGGCGTCGACCTCGAGGCCTTCCGGCCGCCGACGCGGCGGACCGTGCGCCCCGAAGCGCGCCTCGTCCTCTGCAGCCGGCTCTCGAGGGAGAAGCGACCCGACCTGGCCATCGACGCGCTGTCGCACCTGCTCGAGCACGGTCTCCGTGCGACCCTCGTCGTCGCCGGTGACGGGCCCCTGCGGCGATCGCTGCAACGACGGGCGGTCGGCCTTCCCGTCGAGTTCGTCGGCCACCTCTCGGGACGACGCGAGGTCGCCGACCTGCTCGGCGGCAGCGACGTGGTGCTCGCGCCAGGACCCATCGAGACCTTCGGGCTCGCCGCGCTCGAGGCATTGGCCTGTGGCACACCGGTGGTGGCCTCGCAGACGTCGGCGGTGAGTGAACTGCTCACCCCCGGAGCCGGCACCTGCACCGCACCCGAGGGGCCGGCGATCGCCGACGGCATCCGAGCGGTGCTGGCCATGCCACACGCCGACCGGACCGCGGCGGCCCGGGCCCGGGCCGAGGAGTTCCCCTGGGACCGCACGACCGCCCTGCTCCTCGACCTCCACCGGGCAGCGTGTGTGGCATGAGCTACGGACGGGAGACCGGACCGCTCGCCATCGCCCACCGCGGCGGGGCAGCGCTCGCTCCGGAGAACACGCAGGCGGCCTTCCGGCTGTCGGCCGGCCTCGGCCTGCGCTATCTCGAGACCGACGTCCGGGTGACCCGCGACGGGCACCTCGTCTGCGTGCACGACCGCACCCTGGGGCGCACGACCACGGACCGTGGCGCGGTGGCCGACCGGACGCTCGACCAGCTGCGAGCGCTGCACGTCGGCGGCCACGCCTCCGTCGCCACGTTGGAGGAGGTGCTCCACGACCTCCCCGACGCCTGCTTCACGGTGGACCTCAAGGTCCGGGCCGCCATCGCACCGATGCTCGACCTCCTCCGCCGCCGGGACGTCGCCGAGCGAGTCTGTGTCGCCGGCGCGCCCGACGCCTGGCTGGCCGACGTCCGCGGGCACGTCCCCGCCGTGACGACGGCGCTGGGCTGGCACGCCCTGACGGGCCTCGTCGCTGCCGCGTGGTCGGGGGCCAGGCCACCCACGGGTGTGGCAACAGGCGAGTTCGCCCACCTACCAGTCCGACTCGTCGGACCGCCCGCAGTCGCCCGACGACTGGTGACGATGGCGCACGACCTGCACATCCGAGTCGTCGCCTGGACCGTCGACGACCCGGCGAGGATGCGGGACCTGCTCGACCTCGGCGTCGACGGGATCATCACCGACCGGCCCGACCTGCTCCGCGAGGTCCTCATCTCCCGCGACGCGTGGAGACCGGCGCCCCGGCGTCGGCCCACGGACGCTGGCACGATGGCGGAATGACCCCCGACCTCACTGCCGACGAGCTCCTCACGACCACCCGCACCGTCCGCAAGCGCCTCGACCTCACCCGCGAGGTGCCCATGGCCCTGCTGCGGGAGTGTGTCGAGGTCGCGATGCAGGCGCCCTCCGGATCCAACCGGCAGGGGTGGTCGTTCGTCGTCGTGACGGATGCGGCCAGGCGGGCGGCGATCGGCGAGATCTACCGGCGGGCCGTCACGGCATACCTCACCTCGTCCGGCTCGGCCGGCAGCCTCTTCGCCGACGACCCCGACCGGGCGCCCGTGCAGCGACGGGTGGGCAGCAGCGTCGCCTACCTCGGCGAGCACCTCGGCGAGGTCCCCGCCCTGGTCATCCCCTGCCTGCGGGCCGACCACCTCGGCGACGGGAGCCAGGCCGGCCTCTGGGGGTCGCTGCTGCCGGCCGCCTGGAGCTTCTGCCTCGCCGCCCGCGCCCGCGGTCTGGGGACGGCGTGGACCACGCTCCACCTGCACCACGAGCAGGAGGTCGCCGACCTGCTCGGCCTGCCCGAGGGCATCCGCCAGGGCGCGCTCATCCCGACGGCCTACTACACCGGAGAGACCTTCGGACCGGCGCCGCGGCAGCCCGTCGACGAGGTGCTGCACATCGACGGATGGTGACCCGTCCGCGGCAGACGCCTCGAGCACCGACGACAATGGGGTTCATGTCGACGGCGATGACGAACTGGGCGGGCAACCATACGTATGCCGCGGGCCGGCTCGAGCGTCCCACCTCCACCGAGCAGCTCCAGCAGCTCGTCGCCGGTGCGACCCGGGTCCGTGCCCTCGGGTCGCGCCACTCCTTCACCGACATCGGGGACACCAGCGGGACGCTCGTCGCGACGGATGGCCTGCCACTCGACCCGGTCCTCGACCAAGGCGCCCGGACGGTGACCTTCGGCGCGGGAGCGCGCTACGGAGACATCGGTTCCTGGCTGCAGGAGCGGGGGTGGGCGCTGCCCAACCTCGCCTCCCTCCCCCACATCTCCGTCGCCGGGGCGGTGGCGACGGGCACGCACGGCTCCGGCGACGCGAACCGCTCACTGGCCGCCCAGGTGGCCGCCCTGGACCTCGTCGGTCCGGACGGCGAGCTCCGCCACGTGGTCCGTGGCGACGCCGACTTCGACGGCTCGGTCGTCTCGATGGGAGCCCTCGGCATCGCCACCCGGATCACGCTCGACGTCGAGCCGACCTACGACGTGCGCCAAGACATTTATCTCGAGATCCCCTGGGACGCAACGCTTTCCGTGTTCGATGGCGTGATGGGCAGTGCCTACAGCGTCAGCCTGGTGACCCCGTTCACCGGCGACACCATCCCGAAGGTCTGGCTCAAGAGCCGGGGCACGACACCTCCGGCCGACCTGCTCGGAGCCCGACGGGCCACCACCCCGATGACGATGCAGGAAGGGTCGGACCTGCAGGCGATGACGCCTCAGCTCGGCGTGCCGGGTCCCTGGCTCGACCGGCTCCCGCACTTCCGGCTCGAGCACACCCCGAGCCGCGGCGACGAGCTGCAGACCGAGTACCTCGTCCCGAGGAGCAGTGCCGTCGAGGCCATCCGCGCCGTCCGTGAGCTCGGCGCGCACCTCGCGCCGGTGCTGGTGGGCGGCGAGATCCGCACGGTGGCCGCCGACCCGCTGTGGCTCAGCGCGGCATACCGGACCGACGTCGTCGGCCTGCACTTCACCTGGTTGCGCGACCCCGCCGGGGTGTATGCCGTGCTGCCGGCGCTCGAGCGCGTCCTCCTGCCGTTCGGGGCCCGTCCCCACTGGGGCAAGTGCTTCGTCGCGGGCGTCGAGCAGCTCGCTCCGCTCTATCCGCGGCTCGATGACTTCCGCGCGCTGCGGGACCGGGTCGACCCCGACGGGACGTTCGGCAACGCCTTCCTCGACCGGGTGCTCGGCCCCCGATGAGGACAGCCGTCCACCTGGGCGGGCCTCCCTGCCGACCGGTTTAAAGCCGTATTTCGGAAGGTAAGGGATGAACAGGTCGCCGGCAGACGCTGTCGGGCCAGTTCGGGCCGATGTTGAGACCATTGGAGTTACCTGTGGGCTTACCATGACGCAGCTAGGCAAACGGGGGAAACAGGTGGGGGAAGGCTCGGGGAGTGATCGGTCCATTCCAATGGGTGCTGCGCAACGCGCGTCTGCACGCGAGTGATCCTGCGCGTCGTTCCGCCGCCGGGTTCGTCCGCGGGTTGGAGGACAGCCCGCACCGTGCCCAGGTGAAGCGCTGGGAGAACGGTCAGGTCGCCCTGACCCACGGACTCGTCCGACGCTACGAGGACGTGCTCGAGCTGTCCGAGGGGCAGCTGCTGCGCGCCATCGACCTCATCGCCCGCGAGGACACCCCGCTGATGAGCCTGCCGGCGATCCCGGCCCCGATCTCGGCCGACATCGTCGTCGAGGCGATGCCCCTCCTCGAGAGGGCACTGGAGTACGAGCCGATGACCGGGCTCGACTGGGACCGGCTCACCACCCTGCTCGGCTCCAGCCCGCACGTGCTCGTCCGGAAGCGCGACTGGGAGACCCTCATCTACCGCCTCTCCAGCGAGACCGCGGTGACCACCGGGCTCGAGTACGCCCACCGGTGGGAGGCCTCGGCGCGGATGGTCAGCAACCACCGGACGACGGATGCCGTCATCGAGATGATCGAGAGCGCCCTCACGGACGACGACGTCCAGCTCTACTCCGACTACGCCACGCTGCTGCGCTTCTGCCCCGACCGCCGCGGCCACCACGTGCTCATGGACGTCATCAAGAACCCGCCGAACCCGCGAGCACTCTGGGCGTCGCTGTCGACCACCACCACCCTCGTCCGTCACGGGCTGCTCGACATCGGCACGGTCACCGACCTCCTGCCCATCGTGCTCGACATCGTCGAGGACGAGAGCTCGCCGGTGCGCGCGCGCCGTGCCGCCGCCAGCTTCGCCGAGCGGACGGACACCAGCCGGGCGCGGGGCGGCCGCGACGCCTCACCGCTCACACCGACCCAGCGCAAGGTCGTCGACGACCTGCTCTCCTCCAGCGGCCTGGAGCCGCACCAGCAGCAGGCCATCCTCGAGCGGACCGTCGCGACCCTCGTCGCCGACACCCCGACCGACGCCGACGACCAGATGCTCTCGACCCTCATCAGCACCGCCCTGCGCGAGCCACACCTCGACACCCGCGACACCGCGCTCGCCGTCCTCATGCTCTCGCCCCAGGGGCGCACCCTCGGCGACGTCCTGGCGGCCGACCTCGCTTCCGCGGTGCGGCATACGGACGTCTATCGAGCGACAGGCGACCTCAGCATGCTGTCGTGGCTGGTCCAGCCGAGCGGGCTCGAGATCCTGACCGACCTCACGACCGGGAAGGTCGGCGCCCCGGAGCTCGCACCGCTCGCCGGTGCCGCCCTCGGCAACTGCGTCGAGCCCGTCGGCCGACCGCGGACCGCCCGCGACCGGCTGCTCGAGAGCTGTGCCCAGGGACAGATCCACGCCCGCACGACGTGCCCGAGCGACCACCTGCCCGCGAGCAACGCCTGGGGAGTGGCCTATGCGCTCGGGATGCGGGGGCGGTTCGACCTCATCGACGCCCTCCTCGCCCGTCCGGGTGCCGAGCACGACCCCGAGTGGGGCACCTCGCTGCGGTGGTGGACAGCGCTCCCCGAGACGATCCGGCCACGGCCTCCGTCCTCTGGCGGGTCCGGTGCGGAACTGGTCACCTGACCACTTCTGTCCGCGCGGTCCTGCTCCGTGCCGCTCGGCCCGATTGGGCCGGTACCCCGTCGAGCGCAGCGCTTCCTCGACCCGGGCCCCGTTGTCCTCGCGGACGAACGCGTAGCCGTTGACGATGTCGGAGACCGTCTTCACCGAGACACCGAGACACCGAGACACCGAGACACCGAGACACCGAGACACCGAGACACCGAGACACCGAGACACCGAGACACCGAGACACCGACACACCGGCGAGGTCGGCGACGTCCTTGAGCGTGGCCGGTCGGTCATCAGCGGGCTGTTCCTCGTCGTCGTCGTCCTGCAGCACACCCTGTCCCGGGCGCGGATCGGCGGCGGGACCTAGCCTGTACCAGCACCACCTCGCACCACCCGAGATACCCGACCCGACGCCCCCCGGACGTCCAGGACACGAGGACGACCCACGTGCTGCACTTCCCCCTGATCCACCCCGACATCCTCGCCGCGCTGGCGTCCGCCGGGCACGGCAGCACGGTCCTGCTCGCCGACGCCAACTATGCCCACAGCACGGGAACCAACCCTGCCGCCACCCTGGTGCACCTCAACCTGCGGCCGGGACTCGTGACGGTCGAGCAGGTCCTCGCCACCCTCGTCGAGGCCACCCCCTTCGAGGCCGCGGCCCTGATGGCCCCCGACGACGGGAGCCCGTCGCCCTGGGCCGAGCGCTATTCGGAGATGCTCGGGACACCGGTGCCCATCACCCTGCTGGCGCGCGCGGACTTCAAGGCCGCCTGCCGCAGCACCGACCTCGCGCTGACGATCGCCACGGGCGACGACTCGCACTACTCCAACGTGCTGCTGACGATCGGGGCCGTGCCGCCCGCGCACGGTTGACCTCAGGTCGCGGGCACCTCGTGATGGCGTCGGGCGTCCGATGCCGCCTCCTCCGGAGGCGGGGCCTTGACGGCTGGCATCCCGGGCGGCGAGGCCGCCTGCAGCTCGGCCAGCTCGGGCAGCAGCTCGTGGCGACGCCGGAAGGTGTCGATGATCGTCAGGAGGGCGGCCGCCACCGGGATGCCGATGATCGCCCCGATAGGACCGAAGAGCGCCGCCCCGACGAAGACCGACGCCAGGGCGATCGCCGGGTGCACGTCCATGGTGCGCTTGCTGATCCTGGGGGTGAAGATGTAGTTCTCGACCGACTGGTAGACCGTCGCGAACAGGGCGATCCACAGGGCGTTGATCGGCCTGTCGAGCAACGTGAACAGGGCCGGGAGCAGGACCCCGATGTAGGTGCCGACGGTGGGGATGAACTGCCCGACGATGCCGGCCAGGAGCCCCAGCGGGAGCCAGAACGGGATGTCGATGGCCCAGAAGAACACGGAGTGGAACAGCGCCGACAGGGTGGCGAGCAGGAGCTTGGAGATGACGTAGCCGCCGGTCTTCTCGACGGCGATCTCCCAGACCGTGGTGAGCACCTTCTGGTAGCGCGGTTGGAGCCACGACCCGATGGTCTGCCGCAGGCGGGGGCTGTCGGCCGAGAAGTAGAAGGCGAAGACGAGGATGGTCAGCGCGTCGAAGACGAAGGTGAGGACCGAACCGAACACGCCGAGGATGCCGCCGCCGTAGCGACCCGCGAGATCACCGAGCATGGCCGGGGTCACCTGGAGGTCCGCCTGGATCTTTGTGACGTCGATCGTCGTGTGGAAGGTCGAGTTGATCGAGTCGATCCCCTGCGTCACCGCCGCCGGGAACTTGGCGCCGAGCTGGGTGGCCTGCGAGAGGAAGACCTGCCCGAACAGGGCCATGCTCGCGCCGATGATGAGAAGCATCACCACCATGACGATGCCCGTTGCGAGCCCGCGGCGCTTGATCCCCCGGGCGAGCAGCCAACCGACCGGCGGCTCCATGGCGATCGACAGCAACCAGGCCAGGAGCAGGAGGAAGATGAATGAGCTGAGCGCGCCGAACACCCAGGTGCCGAGCAGCAGGGCGGCGACGAGCAGGACCGCCTGGGTGATGGTGCGCTTGGCCGACCCGGGGGTGATGGCGATCCACAGTGGCCGCCCCTCGCCGCTCGTCGCGACCTGCCGCGCCGACGGCGCGGCATCAACCGCCCCGGGCTGGTCGACCACGGTGGCGGGGACGACGGTGGCGACGGGGTCGACTGCTGCGACGGGGTCGCTCGAGGCCGGTGGCTTCACCCCCACAGCGTATGTCGCGCGGGCCCGGACGTGGGCCCGCACGTGGGCCTGGACGCCCCCCAGACGCGAACGGCCGGATCCACCCCCGTGGACCCGGCCGAATCGTGCGTGCTCAGGTTGAACGCTCCTGCTCAGGTGGTGCCGAGCAGGCGGCTGACTTCGCTCTCGAGGTAGCGACGATGTCCGCCCAACGTCCGGATGGCCGTCAGCTTTCCCGCCTTCGCCCACCTCGTCACCGTCTTCGGGTCAACGCGGAACATTGCCGCTACCTCAGCTGGTGTCAACAGTTTTTCGTGCTCGTGTGTCTCGATGGCCATGGCCATTTGCTCTCTCCCCGCATTCCTCATCGGAATCTGCACCGGTGCCCCCACCGCGCTTTCCCCACAACATACGTTACATCCCCGAACGTCGATAAAGGAGGGTTATGTGCCGTTCAGTGTCAAAAAGACGCCGACTACGCTCGTCCGGGCGCAAGATCCACACCGCCAGCAGACCCGAACACCCCTGAGCGACCACCGATGACCACCGATGACCACCGATGACCACTGACGACACGGAACCGAGCGGACCCTCACCCATGACGAGCACGCCACCCCCCAGCCCTGCGAACGACCTCGATGCCCACCCCGATGCCCAGCTCGACCTCCTCGGGAGCGAGCACGAGCAGGTCACGGTGTGCCACGACCGCCGGACGGGACTGCGGGCCGTCATCGCGCTCTACGACACCCGCCTCGGTCCCGGCCTCGGGGGGACCCGCTTCTACCCCTACCCCACGCACGGGGCGGCGCTGGCCGATGCGCTGCGCCTGTCGCGCGCGATGGCGTACAAGAACGCCCTCGCGGGGCTCGACCACGGGGGCGGCAAGGCCGTGATCATCGGTGATCCGGCCACCGACAAGACGCCCGAGCTGCTGCGCGCCTACGGCCGGTTCGTCGAGAGCCTCGGCGGCCGATACGTCACGGCCTCCGACGTCGGGACCTACGTCGCCGACATGGACGTCGTGTCGGAGACGACGCGGTTCGCCACCGGCCGTTCGGTGGCGCGCGGTGGGGCGGGCGACTCGAGCGTGCTCACGGCATACGGGGTCCTGCGGGGCATGCAGGCGAGCGCCGAGCACGTATGGGGCGCGAACGGGCTCGCGGGGCGCACGGTCGGGATCGCCGGCGTCGGCAAGGTGGGTCGGCTGCTCGCCGCACACCTCCTCGAGGAGGGGGGCCGCGTCGTCGTCACCGACGTCGACGCGGCGGCCGTGGCCCGGCTCGTCGCCGAGCACCCCGAGATCGAGGTCGCGGCAGACGTCGCTTCCCTCGTCGCCGGGCCGCTCGACGTCTACGCCCCGTGCGCCCTCGGAGGCGCTCTCGACGAGGCCACCGTCGAGGTCCTGAGCGCCCGAGTGGTGTGCGGCGCCGCCAACAACCAGCTCGTCACGGAGGGGCCGGGCGGGACGGCCGAGCGGTTGGCCGCCCGCGGCATCACCTACGCCCCCGACTTCCTGGTGAACGCCGGTGGCGTCATCCAGGTGTCCGACGAGCTCCATGGCTTCGACTTCGAGCGGGCCCGGGCGCGCACGGCAGGGATCTTCGACGCCACCGTCCGGGTCCTCGCCCGGGCGCAGGAGCAGGGGATCACCCCGGCCAGGGCCGCCGACCACCTCGCCGAGGAACGGATGGCGGCCGCCGTGCCCGGGGGGATGTGGCTTTCCGAGCCCGATCGTGCGGGTCGCTGAACCGGTCCACCCGCACGGCGGCGTCGGGTACGCGGAACGCCCCTGGCTGGGGTAGCGTTAGCCCCACGAATACACACGATTCCCGGGCTCGCTCCGCGAATGTCGAAGGACCCCTCGGTTCTGCGACCTGAGTGATGCGGACCCGCCAGACGCATGAGGGGGTCACGCCATGGGGCGCGGCCGGGCGAAAGCCAAGCAGACCAAGGTGGCTCGGGAGCTGAAGTACTCCTCTCCCAACACCGACCTGAGCGCGCTTGAGCGAGAACTGCACGGGTCCACGACGACCCGGCGAGAGCCGGAGCGCAACTCCGACGTCGACAAGGACGTCGACAAGGAGGAGTGGGCCCCCGCCGAGGGCGGGGAGTACGACGAATACGGGAAATGGGCCTCAGGCGAGCGGTGACGCTTCTCCTCCCACCCTGAGCCACCTCATCCGTCCCCCGGGAGGCGGTGGGCCGCGATGTGCGGTCCGCCCACGAGTGTGACGTCTCGACGGGGCTGACGCCGGTCACCTGTCGCCGGTGGCCCCGTCGATGCGCTCCCGCAGCAGGTCCGCGTGGCCGTTGTGCCGGGCATACTCCTCGACCATGTGGACGAGCACCCAGCGCATCGAGGAGGCCGTCGAGGAGGCCGTCGAGGTGCCCGGGCGGGACGCCTGCGCGTCGAGGTCGGTGCCCTCAAGCACGGCATCGGCGGCAGCGACCTCCTCCTCGAACCGGGCGAGGTCGTCGAACG
>NZ_JANXRJ010000048.1 GCF_025353065.1 Lapillicoccus sp. | reverse complement strand
GCGGTTCTGGCCCTCAGGCCAGGGGGTGGGGCGACGTCAGTAGCGGTACTGCTCCGGCTTGTAGGGGCCGGCGACGTCGACACCGAGGTACTCGGCCTGGCCCTTGGTCAGCTCGGTGAGCCGGACGCCGAGGGCGTCGAGGTGCAGCCGGGCGACCTTCTCGTCGAGGTGCTTCGGCAGGACGTAGACCTGCTTGGCGTAGTCGGCGTTCTTGGTGAACAGCTCGATCTGGGCGATCGTCTGGTTGGAGAAGCTGTTGCTCATCACGAAGCTCGGGTGGCCGGTGGCGTTGCCGAGGTTCATCAGGCGACCCTCGGAAAGCACGATGATGCTGCTGCCCGAGGCGAAGGTCCACTCGTGGACCTGCGGCTTGATCTCGGTCTTGACGATGCCCGGGAGCTTGGCCAGGCCGGCCATGTCGATCTCGTTGTCGAAGTGGCCGATGTTGGCGACGATGGCCTTGTTCTTCATCCGCGACATCTGGTCCGCGGTGATGACGTCGTAGCAGCCCGTCGTGGTGACGAAGATGTCGGCGGTGGCGAGGAGGTCCTCGAGCAGGGCGACCTGGAAACCGTCCATGGCCGCCTGCAGGGCGCAGATCGGGTCGATCTCGGTCACGATGACGCGGGCACCCTGGCCGCGGAGCGCCTCGGCACAGCCCTTGCCCACGTCGCCGTAGCCACAGACCACGGTGACCTTGCCGCCGATGAGGACGTCGGTGGCGCGGTTGAGCCCGTCGATGACGGAGTGGCGGGTGCCGTAGGTGTTGTCGAATTTGCTCTTGGTCACCGAGTCGTTGACGTTGATGGCCGGGAAGAGCAGGTCGCCGGTCTCGGCGAGCTGGTAGAGCCGGTGGACACCGGTGGTGGTCTCCTCCGTGACGCCCATGATGCTCTCGGAGACGGTCGTCCACTTGGTGGGGTTGGTCAGCATCGTCGCGCGGACGAGCTCCTTGAAGACCCCGAACTCCTCGGAGTCCTCGTCGGTGATCGGGGGCACCAGGCCGGCGGTCTCCCACTCGCGGCCCTGGTGGACCAGCATCGTGGCGTCGCCGCCGTCGTCGAGGATCATGTTGGCGCCCTCGCCACCGGGCCAGGTGAGGATCTGGTCGGTGCACCACCAGTAGTCGGGGAGCGTCTCGCCCTTCCAGGCGAAGACCGGGACGCCCTGGGGGTCCTCGGGGGTGCCGTTGGGGCCGACGACGGCGGCCGCAGCGGCCTCGTCCTGGGTCGAGTAGATGTTGCAGGAGGCCCAACGGACCTCGGCGCCGAGAGCCGTGAGGGTCTCGATAAGGACCGCCGTCTGGACGGTCATGTGGAGCGACCCGGCGATGCGGGCGCCGGTGAGCGGCTTGGTGGTGCCGAACTCCTCGCGGAGGGCCATCAGGCCGGGCATCTCGTGCTCGGCGAGTCGGAGCTGGTGACGGCCGGCCTCGGCGAGGCCCAGGTCGGCAACCTTGAAGTCAAAGGACATGGAAAATTCTCCCGTTGAATCGAGTGGTTGGCTGACCCGGCGTAGCCCATCTGGGCACATCGTCGTCCGTGTGGACAGTTGATCTCGCGGGGTATCACCCACGCCGGCAGAACCCCCATTCTAACGGCTCGGACCGACGAGGGCACGCAGGGCCGGTATGCCGCGTGGGCCAGGCTGCGGTTGTCGGGGTCCTGTGGTTGTCTGACCCGATGTCCGAGACCTCCCCCGACACGAGTCCTCGTCTGGACCTTGCTACTCCGACCGAAGCTCGAGGGCACTCACCCAGGCAGCTCGCCGCAGCCTCGGTGGGCAACCTCGTCGAGTGGTACGACTGGTATGCCTACTCCTTCCTCGCGACCTACTTCGCGGTCCAGATCTTCCCGAAGAGCGAGTCCGGACTCACGGCCCTGCTCGACGCCTTCGCGGTCTTCGCGGTCGGCTTCTTCATGCGGCCGGTGGGCGGGCTGCTCATGGGGGCCGTCGCCGACCGGCTGGGACGCAAGGCGGCGCTGACCCTGACCATCCTGCTGATGGGCGTCGGGTCGCTGCTGATGGCCGTGCTGCCGACCTACGCCCAGGTCGGGGTCCTTGCACCCGTGCTCCTCCTCGTCGCGCGACTGATCCAGGGGCTGAGCATCGGCGGCGAGTTCGCCGCCTCGACGACGTTCCTCGTCGAGTCCGCCCCGCCGACACGGCGGGGCTTCTTCTCCAGCTTCCAGTACGTATCCACGACGATCGGGCAGCTGATCGCGTCCGGTCTGTCGGCCCTGCTCGCCCGCAGCCTCAGCGACTCGCAGATGGGGTCGTGGGGGTGGCGGATCCCGTTCCTCGTCGGGGCGCTGCTCTCCTTGGTCGGCCTGCTCATCCGTCGGGGCGCCACAGAGACGCTGGCGACGGTCGAGGCGATGAAGGAGGGCCGTGCGTCGCGGCCGGGCATCTTCGACGCACTGCGCCACCACCCGCGGCAGTCGCTGCTCATCGTCGGCATCACCGTGGCGGGCACCATCGCCTACTACACCTGGACGACCTACCTGCCGACCTACGCGAACACGTATGCCGGGGTGAGCAAGAGCGACGCCCTCACCGTGGGGACGCTCGCCCTCGTCTTCTTCGGCCTCCTCAACCCGATCGCGGGAATGGTGTCCGACCGGGTCGGCCGGCGGCCGCTGCTCATCACCTTCGCGGCGGCCTTCGTCGTGCTGACGGTGCCCGGTCTCGGGCTCCTCGACGGGAGCGCGGGCCGACTCCTGCTCGTCGAGTGCGTCGGCATGGTCTTCCTCGTGATGTACACCTCCATCGCCGCCGCGGTGAACGCCGAGACGATCCCCGCGCGGGTACGGGCGACCGGCATCGGCTTCCCCTACTCCGTCTCCGTCGCGCTCTTCGGGGGCACGGCCCCCTACATCGGGACGGCACTGAAGAACGCCGGCCACGGCACCCTCTTCCCCTACTACGTCAGCGCGCTCTGCCTCGTCTCGCTGCTGGTCTACGTCTTCGGGATGAAGGAGACGGCCCACCGGCCGCTGCCCTGAGCCGGTCCCCCGTCAGGAAGGCGTGGTGCTGGTGGGGTCCCAGGAGGGCCGGACCTCATCGTTGCCGTGGTCGATGTCGGGCTCGAGGTACATCAGGAGGGTGAGGTCGGGGACGGCCTGCCGGGCGTTGAGCTCCGCCACGTTGATCGTCGTCGCGACGAGGTCTGCCGTATCGGTCTCGGTGACCGCGACCTTCGCGGCCACGATCAGCTCTTCGGGGCCGACGTGGAGGGTCCGCATGTGGATCAGCCGGCCGACCCCCTCGGTGCCGATGATCGCGGCCTCGATGGCCCGCACGTGGTCCGGGGACGCGGCCTCGCCGAGCAGCAGCGACTTCATCTCGACGGCGAGCACGAGGGCGACCGTCACGAGCAGCAGACCGATGAGCCCGGTCCCCGCGGCGTCCCAGCGGCCGTTGCCGGTGACGATCGTGAGCACGACCCCCAGGAGGGCGAAGACGAGCCCGATGAGCGCGGCGAAGTCCTCCAGCAGCACCACGGGCAGCTCTGGCGCCTTGGCGCTGCGGATGAACTGCGGCCAGCTGCGCGTCCCCCGGGTGGGGTTGGACTCATGGATCGCCGTGCGGAACGAGAAGCCCTCGAGGCCGATGCTGACGACGAGGACGACGATCGGCACCCAGGCGAAGCTCGTGATCCCCTCGGGCCGCTCCCACTTGTGGTACGCCTCGTAGAGGGCGAAGAGGCCACCGACCGAGAAGAGCACGATCGAGACGACGAAGGCCCAGAAGTAGCGCTCCCGCCCATAGCCGAAGGGGTGCTCCGGGGTGGCCTGCCGACGGGCCCGCTTGCCGCCGAACAGCAGCAGGGCCTGGTTCGCCGAGTCGGCCAGGGAGTGCACCGACTCCGCGAGCATCGAGCTCGAGCTCGTCAGCAGGAAGGCGATGAACTTCGTGACCGCGATCCCGAGGTTCGCCGCCAGGGCAGCGAGGATCGCCCGGTTCCCGCCCTCAGTCGACATGCCGGTCAGGTTACTGGCTGAGCACGAGCAGGCCGAACGCCCGGTCTTGCCTCGTCCGTTCGGTCATATGTTCTTTCCGGCCGTCCCTCCTGCACCCGTCCACCCCATGCTGGGTGCGTGACGACGACCGCGCCGAACCACGCGCCGAGCTCTGTCGATCCCCCCGCTCTGCGGTCAGCCACCGATACCTCGCAGGAGGCCGCTCGACCGCCGGGATCGGTCCTGTTCGACGTCTGGCTGCCGCGCGTCATCCTCGGAGCCCTTCCCCTTGTCCTCCTCCGGCCGCTCGTCGTCCGCGACCCCGACACGTTCTGGCACATCCGGGCCGGTCACCAGCTGCTCGCCTCGGGGCAGCTGATCACGACCGACACGTGGTCGGGTTTCAGCAGCACCACGTGGATGCTGCACGAATGGGCCCCTGAGGCCCTCATGGCCGTCGGTGACTCCGTGGCCGGTCTGGCCGGCGTCGCCTGGTTGTGGCAGCTCGGCCTCGTGCTTCTCGTCGTCGCGCTGATCGCCGTTTGCCGGCCGCAAGGAACGCTGGTCCAGACCGTGATCGGCGCCACCGCGGGGCTGTTGTGTGCCCTCCCGAACCTGGGACCCCGGCCTCAGATCGTCTCCTTCATCTTCCTGGCCGTCAGCGTGGGTGCTGGGCTTCGAACTGCCGACGATCGCCGCCCCCGTTGGTGGCTCGTCGCATGGGGTTGGGTCTGGGCCTGCTGCCACGGGATGTGGTTCCTCGGGCCGCTCGTAGGTTTCGTCGTCGTCGCCGGCATGGCTCTGCAGGATCACACCGGAGGACGCCTCGACCTTCGCGCGACCAGCCGGTTGGCCCTCGTGCCGGTCCTCACGATCGTCGCGGCGGGTCTGACGCCGGTGGGGCCCCGCTTGCTCACGGCGCCGATGACCGTCTCGGGCTACGGGAGATTCGTCACGGAGTGGGCACCACCGGACTTCTCGACCCCCATTCCTGCGCTCACCATGGGCTGCCTCGTCCTCGTCGTGCTGGTGTGGGCCAGGAGCAGCCGGCAGGTGAGCTGGAGCCGGGTCGGCCTCTGGGCTCTCGCGCTGGGCTGGTGCCTGCTCTACAGCCGCACGGTTGCCATTGCGGCCGTCATCGTCGCGCCTCTCGTCACCGCCGCGTTGAACCAGGCCCAGGCTCGGACCGCCGAGGGGGCTCGGGCCACCGGGAAGCTCCTCAGACCGGAGAAGTGGGCGGTCCTCACGGGGGTCGTCGTGGTCATGCTCCTGTCGATTCCCCTGGCCGATCGTCGACCGGGCTCGGTCCCGTCCGGCCTCGATCCCTCCCTCTCGGCCCTTCCTCGAGGCACGGTGGTCCTCAACGACTACGTCCTCGGGGGTTGGCTCGACTGGGCGCACCCGGAACTCGCTCCGGTGATCGACGGGCGGACCGAG
Organism: Lapillicoccus sp.; assembly: GCF_025353065.1. Taxonomy (GTDB): domain Bacteria; phylum Actinomycetota; class Actinomycetes; order Actinomycetales; family Dermatophilaceae; genus Lapillicoccus. Next base: position 495 of record NZ_JANXRJ010000048.1, on the reverse strand, counting down.
ATCTTCTCGCTGGACTACGTCACCGACTACGTCAACGCCAGCCAAGCTGCTCCGGGATGGCAGAAGACCGTGGCCGCGACAGGCGCCCGGGTCGCGCTCCTCCCCGACAGCTCCTCGCTCGGGGACGGGCTCGTCAACCAGCTGGGCTGGACCGTGGTGAAGGTGGCTGACCACTACCGACTCCTCGAAGCCCCCGGCAGTGTCTCTCAGTGACAACAAGGGTGCGACGACGACGGGCTAGCGTGGCGTCATGCGCTCCGACATCGGGACCCTCGACTGGCTGACCCTCGCCGACCACCTCGACCTCGTCGCCGCGCCGGTCGCGGACGCTGCTGCGCTCGTGCCTGGCGCGCGGGTGGCGAGCATCGACGTGACTCTCGCCGACACGGCGGCCTTCTGCACGGCATACGACGTGGCGCCGGAGTCGTCGGCCAACTGCGTCATCGTCGCCGGGAGACGTGGTGACGTGACAACGTATGCCGCGGTGCTGGTCCT
>NZ_JANXRJ010000033.1 GCF_025353065.1 Lapillicoccus sp. | reverse complement strand
CACGCTCAAAGCAAGCGAGCTCGTCGGCACCGACCTGCTCCAGGCCGTACCCCTCGTCGCGTCAGCAGCCCTGGGTCACGTGCTCTTCGGCGACTTCCAGCTCGCCCTCACGCTCTCGCTGCTCCTGGGATCGATCCCCGGGGTGTGGATCGGTGCCCAGCTCTCCTCACGGGCTCCCGGGGGGCTCGTGCGCCGGGCACTGGCCTTCGTCCTGCTCGCCTCCTCACTCAAGCTGCTGGGGGCCTCGAACCAGCTCACCGGCGCCTTGTTGGCCGCGGCGCTGCTCGTGGGCCCACCGCTGTGGATCCTCGCGCGCCGGGCCCACGGCCTGCCTGCCCTCGCTCGTCGGGCCAGCGTGCCGGAAAAGGCCCTCGTGGATGCCCCGGCGACCGTCCCCCAGGACACCGACGACCGCACGTCCTAGACCGGATGGAGCGACCCGCTCGGCCAGTCCGACAGTGTGAGGAGGCCGCGGGGGTCTCTGAGCGCACGAGTGTCGGGCGAGGGACCTGACGGCAGAGGGCTCGAGGTGTGAGGTCGCAGCGGCCTCGAAGCTGCAGCGGCCGGCTGGGATCGGGTCACGACCGGTCACCCACAGGAGCGGACCCAAGCCGACTGCGGTCGCTGCATCGTCGGGCTTGACCCGGCGGGGTGGTATTTCGCGCTCAGAGACTGCCGCGAGGGGGACGAGCACCACGTTTGTCGGTCCCTCAGCCACTGCGTGAAGGGCAGATGAACACTGGGGTGAACGACACGATGGGGACCCCGGCATTCGTTGGTCCCCTTTACCGTTACGGGGTGCATCTGACTCGACGACACCTGCTGACCTCAGCTGCAGCCGTGGCCGGTGGGGTGACCCTCGGAGTTCCGCTGCTCACCCGGACGCCGGCCGAAGCGGCCGTGCCCCTGCCCGCGCCCGGCGATTCTGGCATCGACCACATCGTGGTCGTGATGATGGAGAACCGGTCGTTCGACCACTTCCTCGGGTGGCTGCCGGGGGCCGATGGCCGCCAGGCCGGGCTGACGTATACGGACCGGTACGGCGCTACCCATGGCACCTATCACCTGACGCAGTCCGCGAGCTGCGGCCACTCCGACCCCGACCACTCCTACGAGGGCGGCCGGATCCAGCTCAACGGCGGGAAGGCCGACGGGTGGCTGCGAGCGGGCGAAGACGACCTGCTCCCGATCGGCTACTACGAACAGGCCGACCTCGGCTTCCTCGGCCAGGCCGCGCCGGGGTGGACGACCTGCGACCGGTACTTCGCCCCGGTGATGGCCGAGACCTACCCCAACCGGTTCTACCTGCATGCGGCGCAGACCGACCGTCTGCACAACTCGACGACGACCTCGACGATGCCCACGATCTGGGACCGGCTCGCCGCGGCCGGCCTGACCGGGCGCTACTACTTCTCCGACATCCCCTTCCTCGCGCTGTGGGGCACGAGCTACCTCCCCATCTCCCAGCCGTTCCCGGCGTTCCTCGCCGACGCCGCAGCCGGAACCCTGCCGCAGGTGAGCGTGGTCGACCCGCGCTTCCTCGACGAGGCATCCGGGTCGTCCAACGACGACCACCCGCACGCCGACATCCGGGCCGGGGAGACCTTCCTCAACTCGGTCTACCAGGCGGTGACGACCAGCCCTCACTGGGAACGGACCATGCTCGTGGTGACCTTTGACGAGTGGGGCGGCTTCTACGACCACGTCGTGCCCGGGACCGCACCCGACGTCAGCCCCACGACGAAGCAACGCGGGTTCCGCGTGCCCACGATCGTCATCTCCCCCCGAGCCCGCCGCGGCCGGATCTCTCACGCAACCTACGACCACACCTCGATCCTCAAAGCGATCGAGTGGCGCTGGTCCCTTCCGCCGCTCACCCCACGCGACACCGCTGCCCGCAACCTCGTCGAAGTGCTCGACTTCACCCGGCCGGGCTCGCTCGCCGCACCGGCATACACCGTGCCGCCGTTCGTGGCCACGACCTGCACCCCGGCCCCGGTCACCGGACCGGAACAGGCTGAATGGCCCGACCTCAAGGCCAAGGCCCTCACCGACGGATGGACACTCCCGTGAACAACACTCTGCGCCAACGGTTCTCCCGTCGTGTGGGAATCGGCGCCGCGGTTACCGCCGTGACCGCTGCCCTCCTCGCAGCGTCGTCCGGACTCACCGCCAGCGACGCGGCATCCGGGATCGCGGCCTACGTCCCACCGGCCAAGCACGTGTTCGTCATCAACATCGAGAACAAGGGCTACGACAAGACGTGGGGTGCCGGGTCAGCGGCGCCCTACCTGGCGAAGACGTTGCGGGGCAAGGGAGTCCTGCTCAACACCTACTACGGGACGGCCCACAACAGTCAGCCCAACTACGTCGCCCAGATCTCCTGACAGGGGCCGAACCCGCAGATGCAGTCGGACTGTCAGATCTACTCGGCCTTCGTCGGCGCCGGCACCGTCGCGCCCGGCCAGGCCGTCGGCGACGGCTGTGTCTTCCCCGCGACGGTGCCGACCGTCGCCGACCAGCTGAGCGCCGCGGGGCTGAGCTGGAAGGGCTACATGGAGGACATGGGCACGGCCTGCCGCCACCCCGTGGTCGGGACGCAGGACCCGACGCAGACCGCGCACGTCGGAGACCAGTACGCCGTGCGCCACAACCCGTTCATGTACTTCGCCTCGGTCACCGGCTCGGCCGACTGCGCGACGCACGTCGTCGACCTCAGCAAGCTCAAGACGGACCTCCGAACCGTCGCGACGACCCCGAACCTCACCTACATCACGCCCAACCTCTGCCACGACGGCCACGACGCGCCGTGCGTCGACGGCCAACCGGGCGGTCTGCTCAGCGTCGACGCGTGGATGCGCCAGTGGGTCCCGAAGATCCTCGCCTCCCCCGCGTTCGCGGCCGACGGCGTCCTCGTCATCACCGCCGACGAGTCCGACAGCCCCCAGAGCGACGCGACCGCCTGTTGCGGGGAGAGCGCCGGCCCCAACTCTCCCCTCCCGGGCATCACCGGCCTCGGCGGCGGCAAGATCGGCGCCCTGGTCATCTCGAAGTACGTCACTCCGGGCACCTGGAGCACGACGAGCTACAACCACTACTCGCTGCTGGCATCGCTCGAGGACGTGTTCCGACTGCCCTACCTCGGGTATGCCGGGGCGACCGGCCTCAACCGCTTCGGCCTCGACGTCTACAACAGCGGGTGGAACGCCGGCTGAACGCCGGAGGGTCACCGGGTATTCGAATACGAGTCTGCATTGTCCTTGCGCATCCCCATAAAGCGGCTGCGGCCTCAAGTTGGCATTCTCGTGCCCTGTGTCAATGAGGAGAGGCTAGCCTTATGTTGGGGACGGTTGAGTTAACCTCAACTTAAGCCCCCGATAGCCGGAACGTGACGAATTGGGTCGTAGCGTCAATTGCGCGGTTCCTCCTTCTTTCCTCCGACTAAGGACCTCCTCATGACTGACACCACGCGCACCACGAGAGCCTCCCCCGACACCCGCACGCCCGGCGCCCGCAACACCGTCTACTCCGTGACGGTGGGCGTTACCGGCCTCGTGATACTTCTCCAGGCCCTGTGGGCCGGACTCTTCATCAAGGAGGGCATGGACTACCAGGACACCTGGGTCCGGGTGCACGACCTCGGCGCCAAGGCCAGCATCGTGCTGGCCCTCGTCGCCCTCGTCATCGCCGTGGTCACGCTGCGCTCGCGCCGCGACCTCATCATCGGGACCGCAGTCCTGCTCGTGCTGCTGGCTGCCGAGGGTCACCTGGGCAGCCTGATCGGCGACGCACCCTGGGTCACCTCCATCCACTTCCCCCTCGGGATGGCCCTCATGGGTCTTGCCGTGTGGCTGCCCTTCCGCTCGCGCCACGTCTGAAACGGTGACAGCCCGGAGCCCGGCAGGACCTCACGGTCCCGCCGGGCTTCGTGTTCCGTGAACCCGCCGGGCGGTGATCGCTAGGCGGTGACCACCTGCGAGCGGTAGCGCTCGATGATGCCCATGAACTCTGTGGTCTCCTCTTCAGGAACTCCGAGGTAGAAGAGGGTGGACTCGATCTCCATGTAGACGGCGTCGAACCCGTCCTTGTCGATGCTGAGGTTCTCGTGCGCCACGGTCATGTCGTGGCCGATGTAGCACTTCGGACCTCCGGTCGCTTCGATCGACCAGGCAGTGACCAGGAACTTGTAGCCGGCGGCATTCGCGCTGTTGCCGTGATGTTCGTGGACCGCTGCGTTGGCGTTGACCCTGACGTTCTTGAACAGCCGGTCCACGAGGACATCCACGGCGCCGGCGATGCCGTAGCAGCCGCCGAGGCGCTCGTAGAGACTCGCGTCAGCCGAATGCACCTCCGCGGCCATCGACGGGTCGGCCTCGGGGGCGAGTCGCCGGGTGTCGGGAACGTTGACGGTCATGATGCTCTTCCTTCCATCGGATGGAGACCTGCCGCGGCAGCGCACAGGCCCTTCGAGAGGGTCGCGCCGTATAGGCGGCTGGGCCGGGGCACAACGAGCCCGGCGTGACGCAGGGGCCGAGCGGCGAGGATGCGGAGAGCGCAAACTCCCCTGAGGGCCTGCCCAGATCCGTGCATGGGTCCTCCGTCGCCGCTCGTCATCGAGTGAGTAGAAAATACCTCACGCGAGAGCAATGTGGTGTCGGAAGTCCCGCGATTCCCCTGCGGGTCTGTTTTCACGGGCCATCCTGAGGGTGTGCCCGCTCCATCGATGTGAGGAGGACCCATGTGTCGCCTGTTCGCGCTGCACGCCGGAGCCGAACGCGTCGCGGCCACCTTCTGGCTCGTCGACGCCGCCGACAGCCTCTCCGCGCAGAGCCACCGCAACCCCGACGGTGCCGGCATCGGTGTCTTCACGCCCGACGGGACACCGGTGGTCGACAAGCAGCCCCTCGCTGCCTGGCAGGACGACGAATTCGCGTCAGCCGCCCGGACGCTTCGCAGCTCGACGTTCGTCGCCCACGTGCGTTACGCGAGCACCGGCGCCCGCACCCTCGCCAACACGCACCCGTTCACCGAGTGCCGGCGGGTGTTCGCCCACAACGGCGTCCTGGCCGATCTCCCGTCGATCGACGCGAGGTTGCGAGCACGGGGAGCCGGGCACCTCGTGCACGGGGACACCGACAGCGAGCGGCTGTTCGCGATGATCACGGCCGAGACGGCACGCTGCGGCGGCGACGTCACAGCCGGACTGACGGCGGCCGTCGCGTGGGTCATCGACCAGGTCCCCGTCTATGCCCTCAACCTCGTCATGGCCACCGCGACCGACCTCTGGGCGCTCCGCTACCCGGACACCCACGAGCTCTACGTGCTCGAGCGACCCCCAGGGGGCACCGGCCACGGCCGACCCCTGGAGGCACGGACCACGCGGATCCACGCCCGATCTCAGCACCTGGTGTCGCGGCCCGCCGTGGTCGTCGCCAGCGAGCCGATGGATGACGACCCCGGATGGCGGCTGCTCGACCCCGGCGAGCTCCTCCACGTCGACGCGGCGCTGCGGCTCACGTCCACCGGCCCGTTCCGGTCGACCCCGCGTCACCTGCTGCGTCGTTCCGACCTCACCCCCGACGCGGAGGCCTCTCAGCACCCTCAGCACCCCGGGCTGCCCACTCACCGGGGGCCGGTCCGGCGCTGATTCCTGCGCTACTCGGGCCGCTGTTGCTCTGGGGACACCGCATCATCATGGACCTCTCCGAGGAGGGCCCGGTCGCCCGCCGCCGAGGTCCGGTCGCCCTTGGCGTCGACCCGGTCCAGGGCTGCGTGCCGGCGGGCAGGCAGGTCCGCGCCGTAGCCACTCTGGTGCTGCGGGGAGGTGAACGCCTGCACGTCAGCGGCACGGTCGCGCGCAGCCGCCACCCGGTCCCGGTCGTCTGCCTCGACGTCGCGGACATCGGCGGCCTGACAGACGCTCTCGACGGTCTCGAGGTGGGCCGGTCGAGCGGCCTCGAGCTTGGCGAGCCGGTCGGCAAGAGCGGACTCACGCTCCTGCAGGTCCGCCTCACGCTCCTCGATGTCGGGGGCCAAGCCATCCTCGATGTTGGTCAGCGTGTCACTATGACACCCGGACGCGTTGCTCGGACCCTCGGCGATACCCCAATGTTTCCAAAGGCATTCGGGGAGGTGGGGTGCGCCCGCTGCTTGGTGAGGTGAATCGGCACCGCGGCCACAGACACCTCCGTCTACTTCACGGCGCCACCGGTGATGCCGGAGATGATCCGACGCTGGGCCACGACGAAGACGACCAGGAGGGGCAGGCTCATCATGATCACGTAGGCGAAGATCAGGTTCCAGTTGTTCTGGTAGAGGTTGCTGCTCGCGACGGCGTAGAGGTTCAGCGGCAGGGTGCTCACCGCTCCGCCGCCGAGGACGAAGAACGAGTAGAAGACGTCGTTCCAGATGTAGAGGCAGACCAGGATGGTGGCCGTGGCGATCACCGGCCGCAGCAGCGGCAGGATGATCCGGACGAAGATCATGAACGGTCCGGCGCCGTCCATCCGGGCGGCCTCCTCGAGCTCAACCGGGATCGTCCGCACGAAGCCGGTGATGAAGAAGATCACCACCGACATGTACATCCCCATGTAGACGAAGATCATCCCCTGCGGGGTGCTCGCCAGACCCATCTGGCGCAGCAGCAGGACGATGGTGATGACGGCCGGCGGGAGGACGACGCCACTGATCCCCGCGCCATACAGGGCAGCCGTCAGCCGGCCCGAGCGGCGGGCCAGCACCCACGAGGCGAGCGACCCGAAGATCAGCACCCCGATCACCGCGGGCAGCATCACCAGCAGGCTGCCGAACAGGCCCCACAGGATCCGGCCCTGGCTGAACGCCTGGGCGTAGTTGTCGGCGAGGTGCCACGCCGACGGGAGGGTGAGGTCGGGGAGGTTCGCCTCGCTGCGGGACTTCGCGGAGGTGATCACGGCCAGCCACAACGGGATCCCGATGACGACGGCTGCGAGGACGACCGCGATCGTCGGCTGGACCACCCGCGGCCAGAGCTGCGACCTGTACATCAGAGGACACGCTCCCTCTTGCGCAGATAGCCGATCACGGGGAAGGCGAGGACCGTGACGATGAGGAACAGCACCAGGCTCATCGTCGTGGCCTGGGCGAAGAGTCCGTAGCCGAAGGTGTGGAAGATGAAGATGTCGAGGACCTCCGTCTTCTGCGCCGGTCCGCCGGCGGTCGTCGCCTGGATCGTGTCGAACCCGTTGAGCGATCCGAGCAAAGCGGTGGCGACGTTGAACGTCACCGCCGGGGCGAGCAGCGGCAGCCGCACCGCGGTGAAGGTCTTCCACGGTCCGGCGCCGTCGACCTTCGCCGCCTGCAGCACCTCCTCGGGGATCGTCTTCAGCCCGGCCAGGAAGATGATCATGGCCAACCCCATCCACTTCCAGGAGTTGACGAGGGCGACGACGACGATCGTCCAGGTGGTGCTCCCCAGCCACGGGATGCTCACGTGGGTGCCGGTCAGGGCACCGAGTATGCCGTTCACGGCCCCCTCGGGCTTGAGCAGCGCCGCGAAGATGTAGCCCACCGCGAGGGCGGACATCAGCACCGGGATGAAGAACACCGCGCGAATCGCCCTGTTGAGCCTCGTGTCCCGCTCGAGCAGCAGCGCCAGACCCAGCCCGAAGAGGTTCTGGAAGACACCCACGAGGACGGCATACACCAGCGTGATCCGCAGCGAGGCCAGCAGCGAACCGTCCGACAGCAGGGACGCGAAGTTGTCGAAGCCGACGCCCTGGATGTCGTCGTGGAACGCCGACCAGTTCGTGAACGCGTAGACGAAGTTGAACAGGGTGGGCAGGAAGAAGAAGACGCCGAGGATCGCGAACGCCGGGACCAGGAACCACAGGGGGTAGCCGCTCGACTGACGGCGGGGTGAGGACCGGCGCCGGTCGACGTCTGGAGAGCGCTCGAGCAGAGACGGAGCAGATCTGGACACTGGCGTCGGTCCCGTCAGCCGCTCAGAACCCGGAGACGCCGAGCGCCTTGGCCAGCTGGACGAACTGGGCCTGCGTGGTCGACCCGACCTGCTCCGGGGTCATCGTGTCGAGCACCATGTTGGCGAGGTTGACGTAGAAGTCGGGGTTGGCGACAGCATCCTGCTGCATCGATCCGGCGGCTCCGGTCAGCGCGGTGGCGTTGGTCGTGGCGATGTCGGGCACGGTGGACGGAGTGGGGACGGCCGGCTCCAGCGAGACGGCGTTGGCCGCCTTGATGTAGTCGGGGTAGTCGGTCTCCAGCCAGAACCGCAGGAACTGGCGGGCGGCGGCCTCCTTGGTGGCGTCACCGGTCTTGAACGCGACGAGCGCGTTGTCACCGCCGGGGATCGATGTCGCGATGTTGCCGTCCTTGGAGATCGGGAACCAGCCGATCTTCGCGTTGATCTGGGCCGTGCTCGCCCCGGACTGCAGCAGCGAGACGAAGGTCGTGTTCTGCAGCACCATCGCCGCCTTGCCGTTCAAGAGTGCCGGCGCCGACTCGTTGTAGGTCGAGGTGCCGTTGTCAGTGTTGAACAGCCCCTGCTTCAGCATGCCCTGGTAGGTCGTGATCGCCCCGAGGATGTCCTTGCCGGTGAACGAGTCCTTGTTGGCGTTGACCCGTTGCCACAGGCCGTTCTTGGCCGCCTCCGCGAGCAGCACCTGAGGCCACCACTGGGTCGGCCACTTGTCGCCGGCAGAGCCGAAGAACGGGGTGACGCCGCCGGCCTTCAGGGTGTTGGCGTCGGTGATCATCTCCGCGAAGCTCTTCGGTGGCGTCGTGATGCCGGCCTTGGCGAACGCGTCCTTGTTGTAGAACACGCCGAGCACCGAGGGGATGTTGACGAATGCCGCGTAGTGCTTGCCGTTCACCTGGCCGAGCGCCTGCACCGCCGGCAGCTGCTTGGACAGCCACGGGGCGCTGTCGAGCACCTGGAGTCCGGCAGCGGGCTTCAGCAGCGCGAGCTCGCTCCCGGTCGGCTGCCACGTGGCGAGGTCGGGCTTCGCCCCTGTCGCGAGCTTGGTGGGCGCGTTGGTCTCGTAGACATCGGGGATGATCACCTTGTTGATCGTCGCGCCGGTCTTGGCCTCGAACGCAGTGATCACCTGGTCGGCCATGGTGGCGGTCTGCGTCGCCGTCCAGTAGGTGAGCGTCACGCCCTTGAGGCTGGCGGTCGGCTCGTTCCAGGTCACCGCACCCGAGCTCGCGCTGGTGGAGCCGGGATTGGCGGCCGAGCAGCCGACGAGCACCGACGTCGCCGTCGCCACAGCTACCGCTACGACGCACGTGCGCCTTCTGTTCCTGTCCATGGCAGTTCTCCTCGTCATTGATTCGATCTCCGTCGTGCGGTGTCGTGCGGTGTCGTGCTGGGTGGTGGCGCGTCAGCTGGGGTGCATGTCGAGGCGGAAGAGTCGCGCGCCCGGACCGCCGGCGGACGGCAGGACGGTCAGCTCACCGGTCGACCGGCCCCACGTCGGCGTCCAGGAGGGGAGGCTCCTCGGGTAGTGGGTCGCGACCCCGACGGCCCGCCCCTGCCAGAACGGCAGCGGAAGGGTGACGGGGGTGCTGCGGCCGGGCGTCTCGGCGCGGGACCACACCGCGAGGTAGGCGCTCGACCCGAAGCGCAGGCCCATCGCGACGACGTCGTCGAACCAGCCCGGCAGGGCCAGGGGCCAGAACGGCGTGGTGTCACAGAGGTGCTCGCGGACCTCCTGGTATGCCGCGACCCCCTCACGCACGAGGCCCAGCTCGTGCGCGCTCATGGCGTCGATGCGTCCGGAGAGATAGAGCCGGCCGACGAGTCCGTTGACCATGGCGAAGGCGAGCTCTTCGTCGGACATCCCCGGCTGCGGGTAGGCCCAGTTGCCGGCCTGCTCGGGCAGCAGGGATGCCGGGGCAGCAGCGGCGATGGCGGCATACAGGCGGGGGTCCTGCTGGTCGGACGTCGACTGCAGGTCGAGGCGCGACATCATCGCGTAGTCCATCCGCATCGCGCCCGACGCGCAGTTCTCGAAGATGACATCCGGGTGCCGGTCGAGGATGCCGTCCAGCCAGCCCAGGTGCGCCCGGTTGTGCTCCAGCAGACCGTCTCCCGGGCTGAGCGCGTCCCGGTCGGTCCCGGCGCCGGGAGTGACGTTGTAGTCGAGCTTGAAGTAGCGCACGCCGTGGTCGTCGACGAGCCGGTCCACGACCGAGTCGAGGTGCTCGCGCGCCGCCGGGTGGCGGAGGTCCAGGAGGAACCTCGAGTGCTCGACCACCCGCTCGCCGAACCGCTGGAGGAACGCCTCGTCCGGCAGCTTGTCGGCCATCGGGCTGCGCACGCCGACGACCTCGGGCTCGAGCCACACGCCGGCCTGCATGCCGCGTGCGCGGATGTGGTCCAGGACCCGGTCGAGCCCGCCGTCGGGGAACCGGCCCGTGAAGGGCAGCCACTCACCGACGCTGTCCCACCAGTGGCCACCGTCGTCGTACCAGCCGGCATCGACGCAGAAGTACTCGGCTCCGGCCGCAGCGGCAGCATCGACCAGCGGCAGCAGCTTGGCCGTCGTCGGGTCACCCATCAGGGTGTTCATGTAGTCGTTGAAGATCACCGGGAGCGAGGCGTCCACGGGGCGCTTGCGACGGATGGCGCGGCGCTGTGCCGTGAGTGCGGCCAAGGCACCCTCGTAGCCCTCGTCGGAGACAGCGACCGAGACCGGCACGCTCGTGAACGACCCGCCGGGTGCCAGCCGGGTGCTCCACTGGTGGTCGGCGTCGTTGGGACCGGTGACGACGAGCGCGAAGGCGTTCGGCGAGTCACGTCGGCTGTCGACCTCCCAGTGCCACGCGCCGTTGTGCTCGACCTGCCAGGACCAGGCACTCCCGGTCCGGCCGTTCACCAGGATCCCCGTCGGCAGGTACTCCCCCGAGGACTAGGTCGAGCGGCTGGCCGTCGCGAGGGTGCCCCGGCCGTCGTGGTCGTGCAGCCCGGTGTCGATGTCGGCCAGGCCGTCGGCCCCACGCAGCAGGAACGTCGCCCAGCGACCCTCGCCACACCACTCCGAGCGACCCCGCATCAACGACAGGTCCTCGGCCCGGTCACCCGGCTGCATCAGCGCGCCGGTCGCCAGCGACGAGACCATCTGCAGGACGACCGAGCGAGCCCCCCGGTTGACCACCTCGGTCCAGGTCTGCACCGCGGGCACGTCGGTAGCAGAACGGAACACGGTCGTCACCTGAAGGCCGGTCACGGTGTCGCGCTGGTGGATGCGCCAGGTGCGCCAGCCCCCGTGCGACGACTCCTCGTCGTCGACGTAGCGCAGGCGCGAGCCGACGTTGGTGTGCGTGAACCTCACGTTGGCGAGCGCGTTGCCCTCACCCAGCACCAGGACCTCGACCATCGGCTGGAGCCGCTCGGTGTAGGCAGGCTCCACCGTGGCGTCGGCGGCCACGCTCACGGAGGTGGCCGGGTCGAGCTGAGCGATGCGGACCGGCGCGTCGACGGGGATCTCGACCACCAGGCGCAGGCCCGAGTGGGCCCAGCGAATGAATCTGCTCGGCATCGAGCTCCTCCGGTGTGTCGTCCAACCCGTGAAAACGTCTATCAAGAAGTTCCATGAAAACGTAGATCAGAATTGTTGGCAAGGGGGGCCGAGCCGGTTCTGATAACGCTTTCATAACGGGGTCGGTCAGGTGGGACCGGGCTTGACCCGGAGTCACTCACCCAGGACGATTGCGCGTCGTGACCACCAATCAGACTGCGGCACCTCCGATCTCGGGCTCAGACAGCGCCGGCCAGCTCGCCCGAAGACCACCGATGGGGTGGAACAGCTGGGACTGCTACGGCACGACGGTCACCGAGGCCGAGGTCCTGGCCAACGCCGAGTTCATGGCGACGCACCTGCTGGCCGCGGGGTGGGACACCATCGTCGTGGACATCTGCTGGTACGACCCGGATGCCCATCGGCACGGCTACACCGACGGCACGAGCATCCGTCTCGATGACTGGGGCCGTCAGCTGCCGGCCGCCAACCGCTTCCCGTCGGCCGCCGGCGCCGCAGGCTTCGGTCCGCTCGCGGCGAAGGTCCACGCGCTGGGCCTGAGATTCGGGCTGCACATCATGCGCGGCATCCCCCGTCGGGCGGTCGAGCTCGACCTGCCCATCCTCGGGACGACGTGGTCGGCCCGGGACGTGGCCGACGTCTCGAGCGCCTGCCCGTGGAACGAGGACAACTACGGCCTGAACCACGACCATCCCGGAGCGCAGGTCTACTACGACGCCCAGCTGGCCCAGTTCGCCTCCTGGGGAGTCGATTTCGTCAAGGCCGACGACATGCTGACGCCCTACCACGACCGGGAGATCGCGGCATACGCGCGTGCGGTCTCGGGAAGCGGCCGGCCGATGGTGCTGAGCCTGTCCCCCGGTGACGACCTGTCGGTCGAGCACCTGTCTCATCTGCGGGCCAGTGCCCAGATGTGGCGGGTCTCCGGCGACCTCTGGGACCGCTGGCCCGATGTCCTGGCCCAGTTCGCGCGGATGGCCGTGTGGACACCACTGCAGCAGCCAGGGGCCTGGGCGGACGCCGACATGCTCCCGCTGGGGAGGATCGGCATCCGGGCCGAGCTGGGGGAGGACCGGGAGAGTCGGTTGAGCCCGGCCGAGCAGCAGACTCTGCTCACCTTGTGGGTGATGTCCCGCTCCCCCCTGATGATGGGCGGCGACCTGCCGACGAGCTCCCCGGCGACCATCGAGCTGTTGACCAGGTCAGCGGTGCTCGAGATCCTGACCGAGAGCAGCGACAACCGGGAGCTGGCCCGCACGGCCCTGGCCGGTGAGGGAGACGGCGACGATGAGAGCGACGGCGAGCTCATCGTCTGGGGGCCGACCGGCTGAGCGACCACGCCCGCTACGTCGCCGTGTTCTGGACCGGGCCGCAGGTCCGGACCGTCACGGTGCCGCTGGCAACGCTCGAATTCGACTCAGCGAGAACGCCGCTCGCATCCGGCACCGACCTCTGGACGGGCGACGAGGTCGCCCTCGCTGGCGACACCCTCACCGTGGACGTGGCCGCGCACGGCGTCCGACTCGTGCGCCTCTCGCCGGCCCCGTGACCGAGCGAGCAGGCGGTGGGCCGGAGCTCTCGCGCTCGATGAGGTGGATGGTGGAGGGGCTGGTCTGGGGACCGGGGCCCTCGTCCAGCTGCTCGACGAGGAACGCCAACGCGGTGCGGCCCAGCTCGACGAAGTCCTGGCCCATGGTCGTGAGCGGCGGGGTCCAGAGCGCAGCCAGTGGATGGTCGTCGAAGCCGACGACGCTGACGTCCTGCGGGATGCGCAGCCCGCTCACCTGGAGGGCCTTGATGACCCCGAAGGCGATCTCGTCGTTGCCGCACAGCACCGCGGTCACGCCCGGGGTGCGGGCCAGGACGAGTCCGGCCTCGTAACCCGACTGCGACGTCCAGTCCGCCTCGAGCGTCTCCGGCACGACCGCACCGGCCGACTCCAGGGCGCTGCGCCAGCCGAGCGTCCGGCCGCTGGGTCGTCCCGATCCCGGCACCGACACGTGGTGCACCGTCGCGTGCCCGAGGCCGAGGAGGTACTGCGTGGCCTGACGTCCCCCGAGGCGGTCGTCGAAGAGCGCCCGGGGGATCTCTCTCCCGACGTCCGAGGAGCCGACGGCGGCGACCGGCAGGCCCTCCGGCAGGGCCTCGATGGCGCGCGTGCCCTGCGGGTCGAAGTCGAGCACGATGACGCCTGCGACCGGTTGCCCGAGGACGAGGTCGACCGCTGCGGCGACCTCGTCCTCACCTCCGGGGTCGATCACGGTGATGGCGACGAGGAGTCCGGCGGTGCGCGCCGCCTCCTCGATGCCCTGGATGCTGGTGGCGTAGCCGAATCGCGTGGTGTTGCTGGTGATGACGCTGACGATGGTCCGCCGACCGGTGACCAACATCCGGGCCGCGCCGTTGGGGCGGTAGCCGAGCTCCTGGACGGCCGCGAGCACCCGGTCCCGCTTGCGCTGGCTGACCGGCGGCGATCCCTTCAGCACACGCGAGACGGTGGGCACCGAGACCTCGGCCAGTCGTGCGACGTCAGCCAGGACAGGACGCTGGTGAGGACCTGCGCTGTTCACCAGAGGAACTGTAGTGAAGTCGTGCGGCGAGTCGCCCGGAACGACCGGCCCGACGAGCCGATGTCCGACGACCATGACACCCTGCAACCGGGGCCATCCCTGTCACTCCCTTTGTCAGCGCCGACGAAACCTGGAGCACCACGTGCACGATGAGCTGTCGACCCGCCCCTCGCTGCGGCGTTCCCGGTCCCGTTGGTCGGCGGTGGGTGCTGCTGCCGCGGTGATCACGGCACTGGTGTCGCCGCTGTCGGCGGCCGCGCAGAGCGCCCCCGCCGGCACCGCGGCGGCGGCCGACGGACCCGGTGCGGTGAGCCACCAGGACCAGTCCCGCAAGGACTGCGTGGGCACGGCCCGCAACCGGACCTCGAAGATCTGGTACACGATCGCCGACGGTGTGTTGTCCGACGTCTACGCGCCGACGGTCGACGCGACCAACGTGGAGACCATGCAGTACCTGGTGACCGACGGTTCCACCTTCACCGACCTGCAGACCCGCGACACCACCTACACGGCCTCCTCCGACCCGACCGGGATGATCTGCACGATCACGTCCACCGCGAAGAGCAAGGCCTACAAGCTGGTCAGCACCTACCTCACCGACCCGACCCGGGACAGCGTGGTGGTGCACACGCAATACGTTGCGCTCACCGCGGCGGCCAGGCAGTTCCAGCTCCTGGTCCGGCTGGACGCCAACGCCGGCGGCAACGGCGGCGGGGGAACCGCCAACGGCGGCGCCGACTCGGCCGTGGTGGACACCACCTCCGGCTCCCCGGTGCCGGTCTCGTTCGACCGGAGCACCACGAGCCAGGCGAGCCGCGCGTATGCCGTGCCCTCCTTCCTGGCGCTGCGGGCCGACCAGCCGTTCACCACGGTCAGCTCGGGCTTCGTCGGTCAGGCCACCGACGGCCTGACCCAGCTGGACAGCACCCACACGCTGAAACCGGTCACCCAGAACGCGATTGACGGCAACGTCGAGCAGACCGCCGCGATCACCCGCGCCCGGGACGGCTCGGCCACCCTGGCCCTGGGCTTCGGCACCACCCGGGCTGGGGCCGTCGCCACCGCCGGCGCGACCGTGTCGACCTCCCTGCCCACGATCGTCGCCGGCTACGAGAAGGGCTGGCTCACCTATGACGCGGGCCTGAGGTTCCCGTTGCTGACCACCCCGTCGATGACCGGGCCGCAGCGGCGCACGGCCACCGAGAAGTACTACCAGTCCGCCAACGTGGTCAAGGCGTCGGAGGACAAGACGTTCCCCGGGGCGATCGTCGCCGGCCTGGACGCGCCGTGGGGCCAGTCCATCGCCGCGAACAACCCGGGCAACCTGTTCTCCACCGGATACCGCGAGGTCTTCGGTCGGGACCTCTACGAGGCCTGGACCGCGCTCTACACCGACGGGGATGTCGCCACCGCGCGCGACACCGTCCGCTACCTGCTGCTCACCTCCCAACTGGCCGACGGGTCCCAGCCGCGCAACTCGCTGCTCGACGGCACCAAGGCGCCCGACGCCTTCAACATCCAGCTCGACGAGGCGGCATACCCGATCCTGATGGCGTGGCAGTCCGGGATGGCCGGCGACGACGCCCTGTGGCCGCACATCCAGGCGGCGGCGAACTTCCTCATCAGCCACGGACCGAGCTTCGGCGTGGAACGGTGGGAGGAGCAGACCGGATACTCGCCGTCCACCATCTCCGCGGAGATCGCCGGGCTCGTCGCGGCCGGGACCATCGCCCGCCAGCACGGTGACGCCGCCGACGCACGGATCTGGCTGGCCACCGCCGACCAGTACCAGCGGAGCATCAAGACCTGGGGCGTGACCTTCACGGGCAGCCTGTCGGCGTCGCCCTACTTCATCCGCCTGTCCAAGACCGGCGACCCGGACGCGGCGATCAGCTACAACCTGGGCAACGGCGGTGCCACCGTCGACCAGCGCGACGTCGTCGACCTCGGGTTCCTCGAATACGTCCGGCTCGGTGAGCTGCCGGCGAGCGACCCGGTCGTCGCGAGCTCGTTGGCCGTCGCCGACGCCACCCTGATGAAGTCGACCGCCAGCGGCTCCGGCTGGCTCCGCTACAACGGCGACGGCTACGGCGACTGCGTCGTCGGTCAGGGCACCAGCTGCCCGGTGACCGGCGCACCCTGGAACGGCGACGGCACCTTCACCGGCCTCGGTCACCCCTGGCCGGTCCTCGGGGTGGAACGGGCCCAGCAGTACCTCGCCCAGGGGAAACCCGGCGCGGCGGCCGCGCAGCTGGTCACCGTGAACAAGGAGAACTCCGGGCCCGGGTTGGTCCCGGAGCAGGTGTGGGACTACCCCGACCTGGCGAGGTCGCCGTACGGTACGGACCCCGCCGTCGCCTCCATCGGGTTCACCAACGGCCAGGCCGACGGGTCGGCGTCTCCGCTGACCTGGGCCGCGGCCTCGCAGGTCCGCCTCACCGCCGACCTGGCCGCCGGCCGGGCGCTCGAACAACCCGCAGCCGTCCGCGACCGCTACCTCACGCACCCGCAGGGCGGCACAGCCCTGTCGGTGACCAGCCCCACCGACCAGACCGCGGTCGGAGCCCAGATCACGGTCAGCGGCACCGCCGCCCCGAATGCCCGCATCGACATCGCCGAGGTGGCCACCGACACCACCAACGCCACGACGGTCACCTCGGTGACGGCAGCCCGGAACGGCACGTTCACGGCGATCCTCACCTCGGCGCCCGGGACCAACACGCTGGTCATCACCTCGACCACCGCTGCTGGCACTGCGCAGGTCGTCCGCACCGTGGTCAGCGACGCCGTCAACGGCACCCTGATCTACGGCCAGGACGACCCGACCGGGGACGACAACGGACCCGGCACCTACGCCTACCCCACCGCGTCGGACTTCCACGCCGGGGCGTTCGACCTGACCAACTTCCAGGTCTACGACACCGGTACCACGCTCACGTTCCGCACCCGGACCGCCGACCTGACCAGCACCTTCGGCTCCGTCAACGGCGCCCAGCTCGTCGACGTGTATGTGCACGACCCCGGCGCGGCCACCTCGTCCACCGCGGCCGCCTTTCCGGGCCGCAACTACACCATCGCCCCGGCGGCGGCGTGGAGCCGGCTGATCGAGGTGGAGGGCTTCGGGGTCCAGAGCATCAGGGACACCACCGGCGCCAGCACCGGCACGGTCACCGTCGCCGCCAACTCGATCACGGGTTACACCACCTTCACGGTCGACAAGACCGCCCTCGGCGGAACACCCTCCAGGGGCTGGGGATTCACCGTCACCCTCACCGGCCAGGACGGCTTCAGCCCCGACCAGGCCAGGGCCTTCACCGTCACCCCCGGCGCCTACACGTTCGGGGTCTGCGCCCCGGGCGGGACCAGCCCCCTCTGCTCGGTCGAGCCCGGGGCCGTGCCGAAGGTGATGGACCTGCTGACCCCAGCCGGGGTGTCACAGGCCACCGAGCTGGACCCCACCATCGGGCCGGTCGTCCTGCACGACGTCACCATCCCCTGAGTCGTCGCGTCCGGCATCGAGGACGGCCCCCGACCGAGGCCCACCTCCCGAGGGCGCCTACGGTCGAGCCGTCGCCTCCTCAGCGGGGCCTGCCTGGAGGGCCACCGTGAGCAGCACCACGGCGTCGGTGCGGGCCTGGAGTGCGTGTCGTGCAGGAGGGATGTCGGTGATCTCGCCCTGGTCCAGGACCCGCTCGCCGTGTTCCCAATAGAGTCGCACCTGTCCCTGCACGACCTGCAGGGTCGCCGCGGGAGGCGCGTCGTGCTCGGCGAGCTCCGTCCCGGACACGAGCGCGATGACGGTGGCTCGAAGCAGAGAGCCGGAATGGATCGTCCGCGCTGCCCGCTGCGCCGGGTGGTCCCGGGCCTGCTCGAGGAGCTCGGCCGCAAGGCGCGGCAGCTGCTCCACCTCGGACCCGATGGGCCGGGTGTTGGTGTGCTCGGTCATGTCACTTCTCCCGTCCGCCTCGCGCAGCCCGGTTGTCGAGCTGGTCGTCACGACTGCGGTAGATGATGGAGGGCCGCATGCACCGGCCCCTGGGCGTGCTCGACACGGTGTCTCAGGTCGACGATGACAACCCGCTGCCGACCCGGGCCCGGATGTCGTCGATGAGCGTCCAGTCGTCGTTGCCCAGGACGCTCAACGTGGCGGGAAAGACCCCGTCCTGCTCCTTGAGGATGTGCTTTCTCAGGAGATCGAGGGCCTGGATGACCCGGGCCGGCCAGGTGGGATCCGCCGGGACACCAACTGCGCACTCGGCGAGGACGGCCTCGATGGCACGGTGCTCACCCTGCAGGACCTCGACCTGATCGGGGAACTCGACCGCCATCGCCGGGAAGAGCCCCTGCTCCTCGACGACGGTGTGGGGGATCAGGATGCGCGAGATCCGTCGACAGGCAGCGGCCGCGGTCGTGGTCCGTCTGTCGCGCAGGGCCCGGGTGACCTCGCCGATCTCGTCGACCACGGCGTCGTGCTCCACCGTCAGCTCCCGGATGGCGTTGATGCTCTGGCAACCGCAGTACTCGCACATCAGCCCACCCGGTCCCAGCCCCGGCGGGGGCGGTGGCTGCCGAGCCGGGTGTCGTCGCGGCTGCGGTAGACGATGTAGGGGCGCGTGACGTAACCGACCGGTGCGCTGAACACGTGCACGAGCCGGGTGAAGGGCCAGATGGCGAAGAGCCCGAAGGCCACGAGGGCGTGCAGCTGGAAGCCCAGCGGCGCGTTGGCCATCAGGTCGGCATTCGGCTGGAAGGCCAGGAACGAGCGGAACCAGACCGAGACGCCCTGGCGGTAGTTGTACTCCCCACCGATGGTCAGGATCGACCCGGCGATGGTGTTCCACATCCCCAAGGTGATCGCGGCGGCCAGGAACGCATACATGACCTTGTCCATGACCGTCGTCGCCGAGAAGACCGGGCCGGTGGTCCGACGGCGGTAGATGAGGATGGCCATGCCGACCACCGTCATGACGCCGGAGATGAGGCCGCCGACGACCGCAACCACGTGGTACGTGCGCTCACTGATGCCCACCGCGTTCGTCCACGACTCCGGCACCAGCAGGCCGATGATGTGGCCGCCGACGACGCCCAGCATCCCGAAGTGGAACAGCGGGCTCCCGATCCGGAGCAACCGGTTCTCGTAGAGCTGCGACGAGCGGGTGGTCCAGCCGAACTTGTCGTACCGGTAGCGCCACAGGTGCCCGACGACGAACGTCGTCAGACAGACGTAAGGGACGACGACGAAGAGGAACTCGCTCATGCGCGGGCTCCCGGGAAGGACGGCATCGGGAGCAGCACGGACCCGGACGCGGCCGCACCGGGGCTGAACTGGGGGCTGGCGAAGGGCGCCAGCCCCACCTCCTCCTCGGGGGGGCCCTCGGCGGCGAGGCGGCGTACGGCGTCGCGCTCGTCGCCGCGCAGCGGCGGGAGGGTGGCGGTGACCGCGTCGAGCAGGCCGGCCCACGGTGAGCCCAGGTCCCGCAAAGAGATTCGGAGCAGCTCCAGCCCGGCCCGGTGATCCAGCATGAGGTCGCGGCCCAGGGCCTGGTCGCCGGTGGCGGCGAACTCGAGGACGACGCAGAGGTGGTCGGGCAGCTCGGCGTCCGCGAGCTCGAAACCCGCGCTCAGGTAGGTCTGCTTGAACCGCAGCAGCGCCATGCCCCGTTTGCGGGTGTCGCCGTGCGCGAAGTAGGTCAGGAAGAGGTTGCACCGCCGGCGGGTGTCGAAGGTCTCGACGTAGTCCGCCTGCAGCTGCGGCAACGGTGTGTGTTCGAGGTGGTCCAGGAAGCCATGGAGGGAGCCCCCGATCGCGGGTGGCACGCCGGCAGCGGCCGACCTGAGCAGCTCGACGCGAGCCAGTAGTGCCTCGTCGGGATAGTCGAGGAGCAGCGAGACCGACTGCCACACGAGGGTGAGCTGATCGGGCGGCAGGGTCGGCTTCGGCCGGCGGGGGCTCACGAGTCCGGTCCCTTCGGCGGGAAGACGCCCGGTGGGGAGCCCTTGCCGTCCCAGTTGAGCAGGTTGACCCGGCGACCCTTGTTCTCCGGCCCGGTGAGCGAGTCGGAGGTCTGCCGGGCCTGGAGCATCTGGAAGTTCTCGACCGCGATCGGCGTCGGGGTGCCGGAGCCCTCTCCGAAGACGTCCTGCTGCCCGCCGCCGTAGTCCGAGACCGAGCACTCGGTGGACAGCTCCTCCAGCGAGTGCGCCTGCTCCGCGTGGGCCGGCGGGATCACGTAGCGCTCGTCGTACTTCGCGATCGCGAGGAGGCGGTACATGTCATACATCTCCTCCTCGGTCATGCCGACGGCAGCCGGGATCGCGCCGTCGGGGTCGCGGCCCATGTTGATGTCACGCATGTAGCAGCGCATCGCGCCGAGCTTCTTGAGGACGGCGTCGACCGGTGCGACGTCGCCGGCGGTGAAGAGCTCGGCGAGGTACTCGACCGGGATGCGGAGCGCGTCGATCGCGGCGAAGAGGTTGCCCGTGTCCTCGGCGTCCTCCCCGGTCTCGGCGACGACGTCGACCACCGGCGAGAGCGGGGGGATGTACCAGACCATCGGCATGGTGCGGTACTCCGGGTGCAGCGGGAGCGCGACCTTGTAGGTGTTGATCAGCGCGTAGATCGGGGAGCGCTGGGCGGCGTCGACCCAGTCGCGGGCGATGCCGGCCCGTTCTGCCTCGCGGATCACCTCGGGGTCGGAGGGGTCGAGGAAGACGTCGCGCTGGGCCTCGTAGAGTCCCTGCTCGTCCTCCTGGGAGGCGGCCTCGAGCACCTTGTCGGCGTCGTAGAGAATCAGGCCGATGTAACGCAGCCGACCGACGCACGTCTCGGCGCACACGGTCGGGAGCCCGACCTCGATACGCGGGAAGCAGAAGGTGCACTTCTCCGCCTTGCCGGTGCGGTGGTTGAAGTAGACCTTCTTGTAGGGGCACCCCGACACGCACTTGCGCCAGCCACGGCACTTGTCCTGGTCGACCAGGACGATGCCGTCCTCCTCGCGCTTGTAGATCGCCCCGCTGGGGCACGACGCCGCGCAGGAGGGGTTGAGGCAGTGTTCGCAGATCCGCGGGAGGTAGAACATGAACGTCTGCTCGAACTCGAACTTCACCTTGTCGGCGATCTTCTTCAGCATCGGGTCGCGGTGAGCGGTGGCCGTGGAGCCGCCGAGGTCGTCGTCCCAGTTGGCCGACCACTCGATCTTCATGTTGTTGCCGCTGATCAGCGACTTCGGGCGGGCGACCGGGGTGTGTGCCTGCGCTGGCGCGTCGGTGAGCGTCGCGTAGTCGTAGGTCCACGGCTCGTAGTACTCGTTGATCGAAGGCAGCTTGGGGTTGGAGAAGATCGTCATGAGGTTCTTGAAGCGGCCCCCCGCCTTGAGCTTCATCCGGCCGCGGGAGTTGAGCTCCCAGCCACCCTGCCACTTCTCCTGGTCCTCGTACGTGCGCGGATAGCCGAGCCCTGGCCGGGTCTCGACGTTGTTGAACCAGATGTACTCGGTGCCTGAGCGGTTGGTCCAGGCCTGCTTGCACGTCACGGAGCAGGTGTGGCACCCGATGCACTTGTCGAGGTTCATAACCATCGCCATCTGCGCCATGACCCTCATCAGTACGTCACCTCCTGGCTGCGCTTGCGGATGACGGTGACCTCGTCGCGCTGGTTGCCCGTCGGCCCGAGATAGTTGAAGGCAAAGGCCAGCTGGGCATAACCGCCGATCAGATGGGAGGGCTTCACGAGGAGACGGGTGAGCGAGTTGTGGATGCCGCCGCGCTTGCCCGAGGTCTCGGCCAGCGGGACGTCGATGAGCCGGTCCTGTGCGTGGTACATGTAGACGGTCCCCTCGGGCATCCGGTGCGAGACGATCGCCCGGGCCACGACGACCCCATTGCGGTTGACGGCCTCGATCCAGTCGTTGTCCTCGATGCCGACCTTGGCCGCGTCCCGGTCGCTCATCCAGATGTTCTGCCCGCCGCGCGAGAGCGACAGCATGAACAGGTTGTCCTGGTACTCCGAGTGGATCGACCACTTGTTGTGTGGGGTCAGGTAGCGGACGGTCAGGCCCTCGACCTGGCCGCCGGAGCCGTCGGAGATGTTGCCCAGGCCGGGTTCGGCGAATAGTGCCGCCATGTTGAGCGGGGGCCGATAGACCGGCAGGCCCTCGCCCAGCTCGGTCATCCAGTCGTGGTCGAGGTAGAAGTGCATCCGACCGGTCAGCGTGTGCCAGGGCTTCTTGCGCTCGACGTTGATCGTGAAGGGCGAGTAGCGGCGTCCGCCGGTCTCGGACCCCGACCACTCCGGTGAGGTGATCACCGGGACCGGCGGGCCCTGGGTGTCGGCGAAGGTGATCTGTTTGCCCTCGTGCTCCTCGGCCAGGTCGGCGAGCCGGACGCCGGTGCGTTTCTCCAGGGTCTTGAACCCCTGCGTCGCCAGGTGCCCGTTGGTGGTCCCGGACATCGCGAGGATCGCCTCACAGACGTGGACGTCGCGCCGGAGGGACGGACGTCCGTCCGCCACTCCGCCGCGGACGGCGCCGTTCTTGGCCCGAAGGTAGTCGACCTGCCTGCCCAGCTCGAACGTCACGCCCTTGGTGGTCGCGCCGAGCGTGTCCACCAGCGGTCCAAGCGCATTCATCTTCGCGGCGACCGCGCCGTAGTCGCGCTCCACCTCGACGAGCTTGGGCATGGTGACGCCGGGGATCGGCTCACACTCGCCCTTCCTCCAGTCGCGGACGATGCCGTGCGGGTTGGCCATCGCGTCAGGGGTGTCGTGCGTCAGGGCCACCGCGACCACGTCCTTGCGGACGCCGAGATGGGTGGCGGCCAGCTCGCTGAACTTCTCGGCGATGGTCTGCCAGGCGTCCCAGTCCGTCCGGGTCTGCCACGGGGGGGCGATGGCCGGGTTGAAGGAGTGGACGAACGGGTGCATGTCGGTGGTGTTGAGGTCGTGCTTCTCGTACCAGGTGGCGGCCGGCAGCACGACGTCGGAGAAGATCGTGGTGCTGGTCTGGCGGAAGTCGATCGTCATGAGCAGGTCGAGCTTGCCCTCGGGTGCCTTGTCCCTCCAGCGCACGTCGACCGGCCGCTGGCCCTCCGGCGTCTCCGCCGCCCGGAGCGAGGAATCGGTGCCCAGGAGGTGCTTGAGGAAGTACTCGTTGCCCTTACCGGAGGATCCGAGGAGGTTGGCCCGCCAGATCGACAGGATCCGCGGGTAGTTGCCCGGAGCATCCGGATCCTCCCCGGCGAAGTTCAGGTCACCGGACGTGAGCTGGTCGACGACATACTCCCCCACCGGTATGCCGGCGGCGGCCGCGTCGTCGCTGAGGTCGAGCGGGTTGCGGTCGAACGTGGGGTAGGACGGCATCCAGCCCATCCGGGCGCTCTGGGCGATCACGTCCGCGGTGGACTTGCCCGCGAGCTGCCCCTTGCCGGTGGTCGCCGACAGCGTGTCGGCGCCGAACTGGTCGTATCGGAACTGGTCGGTGTGCAGGTACCAGAACGCGGTCTGGATCATGTTGCGCGGCGGCCGGTTCCAGTCGAGGGCGTTGGCGATCTGGGTGTAGCCGGTGAGCGGGCGGACCTTCTCCTGGCCGACGTAGTGGGCCCAGCCGCCGCCGTTGACGCCCTGGCAGCCGGTGAGGTTGGTCAGGGTGAGGAAGGCGCGGTAGATGGTGTCGGAGTGGAACCAGTGGTTCGTGCCGGCACCCATGACGATCATCGAGCGGCCCGTGGAATCTTCGGCGTTCTGGGCGAACTCGCGCCCGATCCGGGCTGCGGTCGCAGCCGGGACGCCGGTGATGGTCTCCTGCCAGGCCGGGGTGTAGGGCGAGGTGGCGTCGTCGTAGCCGGTCGGCCAGACGCCGGACAGCCCTGGCCGGGCCACTCCGTACTGCGCCATCAGGAGGTCGAACACGGTCGTGACCAGGTGGCCGCCGACCCGGCGCACGGGCACACCGCGCGGCAGGTCTGCGGCTGCGCCGTCGGGGGTGTCGAAGCGCGGCATACGCACAACGACCGACTCGGCCGACGTCTCGAGCAGGGAGAGGACGGGGTCGACGTCTCCGAGCTCGAGGTTCCACTTCCCCACTCCCGCCTCGCCGTAGCGGTGTCCGAGGGAGCCGTTGGGGACGACGGGTTCCCCGGTCAGCGAGTCGATGACCACGGTCTTGAACGCGGCGTTCTCCTCGGACGCGTGGTCCGCGAGGTCGGCGGCGGTGAGGAACTTGCCGGCGGTGAACTCGCCGTCATCGCCGTCGTTGGACTTGTCGAGCCGGACCAGGTGGGGCAGGTCGGTGTAGGTCTTGACGTACTGCGTGAAGTACGGGGTCGTCTTGTCGACGAAGAACTCCTTGAGGACGACGTGGCCCATGGCCATCGCGAGCGCCCCGTCGGTGCCCGGCCTGGCCGGCAGCCACTCGTCGGCGAACTTCACGTTGTCGGCGTAGTCGGGGGCGACCGCGATGACCTTCTGGCCGCGGTAGCGCGCCTCGGTCATCCAGTGCGCATCCGGGGTTCGGGTGACAGGCACGTTGGAGCCCCACATGATCAGGTAGCCCGCATCCCACCAGTCCCCAGACTCGGGCACATCGGTCTGGTCGC
>NZ_JANXRJ010000021.1 GCF_025353065.1 Lapillicoccus sp. | reverse complement strand
ACCTTTCCCGTCGTCGCGCCCCTGGTGATGAACCCGGTCAACCAGGCCCTCGACGACCTCGAGTGGCGCTGGAACATCGGCTCGGGCAGCGGTTTCCACCAAGCCGGCGCCATCGTCATCCCCGCCATCGCCACCGGCGGACTCGGCGGAGTCGGCGGCGTTGCTGCCCGCGTCGGCGCCAAGGCGCCGCGGGTCCTCGCCCAGATCATCCTGCCCAAAGGCGTCAACCCCGAGCCGCTCACCCTCTACCGCGGCATGCGCGCGGCGGAGGACGGCTACCCAGAAGTCGGGGAAACAGCGAAGACCCTCGGAGCCAGACCTAAGATCTTCTTTCCTGAGGAACAAGGAGACGTGGTCATCGATGACCGTGGGTGGATCTGGCCGGGAACTGGCGGCATGTCGGCGAACACGGACCCGTGGAGGATCCCGCTATTTCGTCGACCCCTTTCCTTCGGTGGCACCGGAAAGGGTTTGGACATGTTCACGATCGAGGACCAGCAGCTACCCCCAGGGCTCAGCTTCAGGCTGATCGAGGACGGCCACGGTTACATCGAACCCACTCGTCCAATGACCTACGACGAAGTTCAGCGACTGATTCACGGGACCAGAGGCCTGTGGATCAAGACGGGACCAACGACGTGAGCACCTTGGAGCGACGTGACGCGATGTTCGAGGCTGTTGAGGCGTCCAATGGTTTCTCCCGACTGCGTCGGGTTGTCGTCGCGCTCGTCGAGCAGGGTGTATCCGTAGACATCCTCATCAACGACATGCAGGACCTTCTCGCGTTACTCGCCGAGGAACACGAAGACATGATGCTTGACGTCATGGACCAACTCGTCGGCTACTGCCCCAAGACGCAACGCATTCTCCCGAGGCCCGAGCCCGGCGACGCCGACTACGGAATTCGTTGAGCACGGCGCCGGCAGGGGACTGTCGACCGGCACGTGTCCGGAATGCGCCGCCCATCGGGTCACAGAGCGGACTCGTGCCGGTTCACAGTCCCCACCTGCCCGCTACACGACCGGGCGGCAGGTCCAGCCGAGGCCGAGTCCCCCGGGCTGGGTCGAGCGGTAGCCCGCGGCCAGGACACCGCCCGGGTCGACGATCACCTGGTTGAGGATCCCGACCGGACCGCCGGCGCTGAGTGGGCCGCCGACCCGGTCGACCACCTTTCCGCCGACCACGCGCAAAGCCGTCGCCGCGAAGTCCTCGCCGCCGTCGGTCTCGCCCACCACCCAGAGCTGCTCGGCGTCGCCGGCCATCGCCTGGGCAACGAATTTGTCGGGCAACGGGACCGACACCCACGCAGCTGAGCCGGCGGTGTCGGTCCGCCGCCACAGCCCCAACCCGGCATACCCCTGCGTGAGCACGTGGATCCGCCCCTGGGCCGACGCACACGCGATCTTGGTCGAGCCCGTGGTGCCCGGCGGGACGTCGACCACCGTCCAGCCCGAGCCGTGTCGGCGCAGCACCCAGGCGCCGGCGGTCGCCCAGGTCGGGGCGCCATCGGCGATCCGGAGAAGGGGGAAGGCACTCGAGGTGTCCCACGCGGGCGCCGTCACCAGCTCGCTGGTCCAGCGAACGGTCGCCGGGCTGTCGATCGCCCGACTGGCCGCATAGGGACGCAGGCTCGCCCCACCTGAGGTCGGCACCATGCCGGTCAGCAGGAGCTGCCCTCCTTCCGCCCTCACGGAGTCGACGTTGAGCCACTTCGGCAGCCCCAGCGTGCCGAAGCTGCGCCACGTCCCGGCCGTGGACACGTGCCCCACGACGCTCGACCCGTCCGCGACGGGCAGGCTGACGTCGTTGCGGGTCCCCGCCACCCACACGCCGGACGAATCGGCATACGCCGCAGTCCCCGTCGCCCGGAAGGTCGTCGGCAGCGCAACCGCTGCCCAGGTGGTGCCTGTGGTGCTCGCGCGACGACGCAGGATCGCCGCGGAGTGGTCACGGGAGCTGTCGTACTGCTGGCCGATGGCCCACGTCCCCGACGCTCCGACGGCGAAGGCGTTGACTCGTGCGCTGACCGGCCAACCGGTGACGTCCACGAAACGTCCCCGGATCGCGGTGGTCAGTGGCGCCGCCGTCGCCGGTCGAGCTGCGGCGACGAGGCCGAGTGCGGCCGTGCCGAGTGCCGTCGTGAGGACCGTGCGGCGGGTGAGGTGGGTGGGCATCGAGATCTCCTGAGGCGTCGTCGTTGGTGGTCGTAGGGAGTGACGCCCTGCCGACCGCAGAAGTTGTGTCGCCCGGAGCAGTTTTCTTTGGAGACCTCCCTCCCCGGGGCCGCACCCCCTTCGCTGAGGGCAGAACGAATCAGCCGCGGTCGAGCGGACGGCGCTCGTACCCTGTCGAGGGTGACACCTTCCAACTCCGCTCCGGCTCGGATCATCACCCTGCGCCCATCCGACCGGGAGCAGGCCCCAGCCCGACCGTTGCGTATGCCGGTGGGCCCGGTCGCGCCGGCTCGCCCGGTGAGGCGAGAACCGTTG
>NZ_JANXRJ010000018.1 GCF_025353065.1 Lapillicoccus sp. | reverse complement strand
GCGTCGTTCCGTCGCGCCGCGGCCGGCTCGTGAGCGACACACCGGCGCGTGGGGAGGTCTGGTGGTGCGAGATGGTCGACATCGGGCGCCGGCCCGTCGTCGTCCTGTCCCGCAATGCCGTGATTCCGCATCATCGCCGCGCGCTCGTCGCACCCTGTACGACGACTGTCCGAGGGCTCGTCAGCGAGGTCGTGCTCGATCCCGATGACGATCCGGTGCCTCGCCGGTCGGCAGTGAACCTCGACTCCGTCGAGAGCGTCTCCATCGCCGTGCTCGTCAGTCGGCTGGGGCGGCTCAGCGACACGCGGATGCGCGAGATCTGCGGCGCTCTGGCGGTGGCGGTCGATTGTTCGGAGTGACTCCTCGCCGTCAGTAGACGACGACCTTGTCGCCGAGGTTGACCTGGTCGAAGAGCGATGCCAGCCCGTTGTAGTCCCGGACGTTGACGCACCCGTGGGAGGCACCGGCATACCCGCGGGCCGCGAAGTCCGAGGAGTAGTGCACGGCCTGACCACCGCTGAAGAACATCGAGAACGGCATCGACGAGCCGAAGAGCGTCGAGGTCCAGGTGAGGTTCTTCTGGAACACGGCGAAGGTGCCCTCGCGGGTCGGGGTGTATTCGGAGCCGAAGCGGACGTCGAGGCGCATCATCGCCTTGCCGTCGATGACCCAGACGAGCTGCCGGCTGGCCTTGCTGATGCAGACGACGCGGCCGGTGAGGCAGCGGGCGTCGAGGCCTGCGGCGCTGACCGGGGCCGCCGTCGGGGCGGCGTTGGTGAGCTCGGCGGAGGTGGGCGTGCGGGTCATCGCGGTAAGTCGGTCCTTGGTCCGCTGGTCGACCTCCCCGGTGACCGGGATCGCACGCTTGGTCTGGAAGTCCTTGACCGCCTGAGCCGTCTGGGGGCCATAGGTGTCGGTGACGACGCCGCTCCACCAGCCGATCTGCGTGAGGCGGGCCTGCAGGTCGCGCACGGCGGCACCGGTCGACCCCTGCTTGAGCAGGGCCGGACCGGGCCGCATGACGTTGTTCATCTCGTCGCTGGTCGGCATCCGCGTCATGCTCACGAGCTTGGCCCAGGTCGCCTGGTCGACCGTCCCCGTGGCCGGCATCGTCCGCTTCTGCTGGAAGGCCTCGACGCCGGCGCGCGTCTTCTCGTCGTAGGTGGCGGTGATGGCGCCGTCAAACCACTGCAGCTGCACGAGGCGGGACTGGAGCTCACGGACCTTGGTGCCCGTGCTGCCGGGGGAGAGCAGGACCGCCGAGGCGGCGGTGGATGGTGCGGTGGTGGCGCTCGGGCTGCTCGGGCTGCTCGGGTTGGTCGGGGCGGCCGGGGTGCCCGCCGGGCTCGAGGACGCCGGGCTGGAGGGGCTCGGCGGGCTCGAGGACGCTGGGGAAGATGACGCCGACGAACCGGATGCGGCGGGGCTGGACGACGGACCGCAGCCGCTGAGGATGAGCACCCCGACGGACAGGGACACGATGAGGCCGGCGAGGCCGGCGGCGGCAGGTGTCCTCCGCGTGGTTGTCGTCGTGCGGCTCGTCGCGTGCGTCCAGCTGGTCACGGTGATCCCCTCGTGGTCGTCCGGGGCGCCGGTCGCGCCCTGCCTGGCCCTCCGGCCACCGGTCCGTCACTTCCCACGACGCCGATGATCGGGGAAAAGTTGTCTCCCGTCGTCCGGGAATCGCGAGCGGTTACCAAATCGTGTTGTCCGCGCGACGGGGGAGATCAGCCCTGATGGACGTTCTGGGTCCGGCGGAGCACCTCGGTGAGCTTGTTGGCGCCGGCGACGACCGTCGCCGCGTGGAGGCGCCCCGGCTGGCGGGAGAGCCGCTCGATCGGACCGGAGATCGAGACGGCGGCAACCACCCGCCCGGACGGTCCCCGCACCGGCGCGGAGACCGAGGCGACGCCGGCCTCTCGCTCGCCCACGCTCTGGGCCCACCCGCGTCGACGGACGGCGGAGAGCGCCGTGGCGTTGAAGCGGGCGCCCTGGAGGCCGCGGTGGAGGCGGTCGGGCTCCTCCCAGGCCAGCAGGATCTGGGCGGCCGACCCGGCGAGCATCGACAGGCTCGCGCCGACGGGGATGCTGTCGCGCAGCCCGATGGGGCGCTCGGCCGCGGCCACGCAGATGCGTTGGTCGCCCTGGCGGCGGAAGAGCTGGGCGCTCTCGTGGGTGTGGTCCCGCAGTGCGCCGAGGACCGGTCCGGCGGCGGCGAGGAGACGGTCCTCTCCCGCGGCCGAGGCGAGCTCGCTGAGCCGGGGCCCGAGCACGAAGCGGCCCTGCATGTCGCGGGAGACCAGGCGGTGGTGCTCGAGGGCCACGGCGAGCCGGTGCGCGGTGGGCCGGGCCAGGCCGGTCGCTCCGACGAGCTGGGCCAGGGTCGCGGGCCCGGCTTCGAGTGCGCTCAACACGGTGGCGGCCTTGTCCAACACGCCGACCCCACTGGAGTTGTCCATGCACTGATACTGCCGTCTCATTGCCTGAGACGCAAGTTCCATGGACCCCGATCTGCGTCAGGCTTGCCTGTACAGGACTTCGGGACCACGTCGGCGACTCCTGGCCGATCCCGTCCGCGTGAGTCAGGGGAATCGTCTCGGTCGGAGGTAAGCATGTCAGGCACGTTGGCGGAGAAGGTCTGGGAGTCGCACGTGGTGCGCCGGGCCGAGGGTGAGCCCGACCTCCTCTACATCGACCTCCACCTGCTCCACGAGGTGACCAGCCCCCAGGCGTTCGACGGGCTGCGGATCTCCGGGCGCACGGTCCGGCGCACGGACCTCACCCTGGCCACCGAGGACCACAACGTCCCCACGACACCGGGACCCATCACCGACCTCGTCAGCCGGACCCAGGTCGAGACGCTGCGCCGCAACTGCGCGGAGTTCGGTGTGCGGCTCTATCCGATGGGGGACGTCGACCAGGGCATCGTGCACGTCGTCGGTCCTCAGCTGGGGCTGACGCAGCCCGGCATGACCATCGTGTGCGGCGACAGTCACACCTCGACGCACGGCGCGTTCGGGGCGCTGGCGCTGGGCATCGGCACCTCCGAGGTCGAGCACGTGCTCGCGACCCAGACGCTGCCGCTCAAGCCGTTCCGCACGCTGGCCGTGACCATCGACGGCGCGCTCTCGCCGGGGGTCACGGCCAAGGACATCGTCCTCGCCGTCATCGCCAAGATCGGCACCGCCGGCGGCCAGGGCCACGTCATCGAATACCGCGGCAGCGCGATCCGTGCGCTGTCGATGGAGGCACGGATGACGGTGTGCAACATGTCGATCGAGGCCGGTGCCCGCGCCGGCATGATCGCTCCCGACGAGACGACCTACGCCTACGTCAAGGGTCGCCCGCGCGCTCCGACCGGCGCGGACTGGGACGACGCCGTCGCGGCCTGGTCGCTGCTGCGCTCCGACGACGACGCCGTGTTCGACGCCGAGGTGGTCCTCGACGCGACGTCCCTCGCCCCCTTCGTCACCTGGGGCACCAACCCCGGCCAGGGTCTCCCCCTCTCGGAGAGCGTCCCCGACCCGGAGTCCTTCGCCGACGAGGGCGACCGTGTCTCGGCCGAGCGCGCCCTGACCTACATGGGCCTCGAGGCCGGCACGCCGCTGCGGGCGATCGCCGTCGACACGGTCTTCGTCGGCTCGTGCACCAACGGGCGGATCGAGGACCTGCGCGCCGCGGCCCAGGTCATCAAGGGCCGCAAGGTCGCCGAGGGTGTGCGGATGCTGGTGGTCCCCGGTTCGGCCAGGGTGCGGCTGGAGGCGGAGGCCGAGGGCCTCGACGCGGTCTTCGTCGAGGCCGGCGCCGAGTGGCGCCTGGCGGGCTGCTCGATGTGTCTCGGCATGAACCCCGACCAGCTCGCACCCGGGGAGCGCAGCGCCTCGACGTCCAACCGCAACTTCGAGGGGCGCCAGGGCAAGGGCGGGCGCACCCACCTCGTCAGCCCTCTCGTCGCCGCGGCCACCGCAGTCCGCGGAACGCTGTCGTCGCCGGCCGATCTCGTTGCGCTCGTGGAGGCCTGAGTCATGGACAAGTTCGTCACCCACACCGGCATCGGCGTCCCGCTGCGCCGGGCCAACGTCGACACCGACCAGATCATCCCGGCGGAGTACCTCAAGCGGGTCACTCGTGACGGCTTCGAGGACGGTCTCTTCTCGGCCTGGCGCAAGGACGAGACCTTCATCCTCAACAACCCGAGGTATGCCGCGGGCTCGGTCCTCGTCGCCGGCCCCGACTTCGGCACCGGGTCGAGTCGCGAGCACGCGGTCTGGGCGCTGATGAACTACGGCTTCATGGCCGTTCTCTCGTCGCGGTTCGCGGACATCTTCCGCGGCAACAGCGGGAAGGCGGGGCTGCTGACGGCCGTCGTCGCCCAGGACGACATCGAGCTGATCTGGAAGTACCTCGAGAACGAGCCGGGCGCGCAGGTGACGGTCGACCTGACGGCCCGCACAGTGACCGCCGGAGAGATCGTCGCGCCCTTCGAGGTGGACGACTACATCCGCTGGCGGCTGCTCGAGGGCCTCGACGACATCGGTCTGACGCTGCGTCACGAGAGCGACATCACGGCGTTCGAGCAGGACCGACCGAGCTGCAAGCCGGTCACTGCCTGACCTCCGGCCGGCGTCCGAGGGACGTCACCGGACTCGTCACGGGGCTCGTCGGCGGGCCGCGACACGCCGGATCGGCGTGTCGCGCAAAGGTTCTGCGCTCGGGCGCGTGCATCGGGGTCTGGTCCGGCCGCTCGGGGTCAGCGGCACCGCGTCCCGGCTGCCGTCCGTCAGGTCGTTCATGTGTGATGTGCCGAGTTCCACTGTGCCAGAGAGGAACTGGCAGGACTCGACGTTTGGCCGGGATGGAACGGCAGCCTTCCCCGAGCCCCGGGGCGTGCCGCCACCGGCGCCGTGAGACACCTCCGGGGCCGGCGAATAGATCCAAATCGGTTGCCACACAACGAAATATCAGGCTCCGGTGATGGACTACGCCGCCGCGCCGTCCTAACGTCTCAGCTAAGCCGGGTTGATTCCGGGAACGCATCGACGTCGGGCGCAGCCCGGCGCCTCATCCCTTCGGAGGGAACCAGTCGTGAACAAGGCAGAGCTCATCACCGCCCTCGAGTCCAAGCTCGGGAGCAAGAAGGCTGCGAGCGACTCGCTCGAGGCCGTCCTCGACGTCAACATCCGCGAGGTCGCCCGGGGCGGCAAGGTCGGCATCACCGGCTTCGGCACCTTCCAGAAGGTCGCCCGCGACGCCCGCACGGGTCGCAACCCGCGCACGGGTGAGACCGTGCGGATCAAGAAGACGACGGTGCCCCGCTTCCGTCCGGGCACGGGCTTCAAGGAGGTCGTCGCCGACCCTCGCAAGCTGTCCAAGACCGCTGCTGCCGGCGCCCGCGCTGCGGCCGGCTCGGTGACCAAGACCGCTGCCCCCGCGACGAAGGCGGCTCCGGCAAAGAAGGCCGCCACGGCGACCAAGGCAGCGCCGGCCAAGAAGGCCACGCCCGCGAAGGCGGCCGTGACCAAGGCGGCCCCGGCGAAGACGGCCGCGGCGACGAAGGCGGCGCCGGCCAAGAAGGCCACGCCCGCGAAGGCGGCCGTGACCAAGGCGGCTCCGGCGAAGACGGCCACGGCGACCAAGGCGGCCCCGGCCACGAAGGCGGCCCCGGCCAAGAAGGCAGGTCCCGCCAAGGCGGCCGTCAAGAAGGCGACCCCCGCGAAGAAGACCGCCGCCTCCCGCTGACGGCACGGCACGGCACCCCCCAGCACGGCACCCCAGCACGACACCCCAGCACGGCCCCGGTGGGCCGGCCACCAGCCCGGTGGCCGGCCCACCGGCACGTGGTCGATGCGTGGGGGGTGCATGGAGACCTCAGACCCCGCCGTATCGGGACCGCGCTCGCCCCCGCCGTCAGGTGACCGCGCCGCCTCTTGACGCGGAGTCGAGGAGGTTGACTCCCCGTGCACGCGGAGTCAGGTGGCTCGACTCCGAGTCGAGCGGGCTCGGCGACCGTCAGCGGATGGGCCGACGGAAGAGTCTGGCCGGGTCGGCGGACGTCGTGGCGTCGTCCTCGGGCGCCGACCCGGGTCCAGGGTCGGAGTGCGCGAAGGGTCGTCGGAAGACGGCGGGATCCGGGTGCTGCCAGCGGAGAATCGCCGGGAGCGCTGACCCCTCTCGGCAGGGGTCCACCGCTCCCGGCGGGCTGGGCGTGTCAGGGCTGGACCGGGCCTGACGGTGTCAGTCGATGCGCTCGCCCGGTCCGATGCCGACGACCCGGAGCCGCGTGACGACCTCGCCCGCGGCCTCGATGCTGACCCGCTGACCGCTGCGGAGGTGACGCAGGGCGCTCTGCCCGAAAACCTCCGCGTCGAAGGGCCGTTCACGTCCGTCGTCGAGCAGGACGCTGCCCGAACGGGTCTGCTCGTCGAAGGTGTGCACGGTGGCCTGCATGGCCGCCACGATAGCGAGTGGATCAGGCCGTCGGAGACCGGTCAGGGACCATCAGGTGGGCGAGCAGTGCGGCGGTGTGCTGGCCGACTCCGAGGCAGAGTGCCGCTCGCAGTGAGACCTCGTCGTCGACGTCGCGTCGCAGGTGCGGGAGGTCGAGGTCGAGCCGGACGAAACCGGCCCGCCGATGGGCCTCGTCGGAACGTCCACCAAACCGGGGGACCAGCCGGCCCTGGGTCGTGCTGGTGAGGAGGACCGTCCCGGAGTCGTCGGCGTCCGGGACGTAGGCACGGGGGTGGGTCACGGCGGCATACAGGGCCGTGGCGAGGTCGGCCGGGCGGACCGACGCCAGGTCGCCGAGCAGGACGGCCACCCCGCCGTCGGTGGCGTGGGCGGCGAGGTGGGCGACGCCCGCCGCGATCGCCGGGTTGAGGCCGCCGCCGGGATCGTCGACGACGACGACCCCCAGCGCCGCGACCTGGCCGGCGATGGACGGGTCACCAGTGACCACGACGACCTGCCCGGCGCCCACTGTGCCCGCGGCGGCTGCGACGGTGTCGAGGGCCAGCGCCGTAGCGAGCCGGGAGTGGTCGACGCCGTCGGGTGCCTGCAACCGCGTCTTGGCGTGGTCGCCGCCCTTGACGGGGATGACGACGGACCACGGCATCCCGGCCCGGTCATCGGGTGGGAGCGGCAGGGGTGCGCCAGGTGCGGTGGGCTCGTTCATGGAGACCCCAGTTTTCCAGTAGCGGGGTGCCGCCTCGACACGGGGAGTCTCGAACGGCGAGGATGACGGGATCGCCCGAGGACGCCCCGACCGCCTCGTGCCGATCTGACCGGAAGGCGTGTCCCCGTGAAGCCAGCTCGAACCCGTGCGCCGCTCAACACGGGATACAAGATCGCCGCTGCCCTCGTCCGTCCCTTCATGTTCATCTGGACGAAGAAGGACTGGCACGGCTGGGAGCACCTCCCGGCGGAGGGTGGGTTCGTCGTCTCCCCGAACCACATCTCGAACTTCGACCCGTTCCCGGTCGCCTATTTCCTCTTCCACGCCGGCACGGTGCCCTACTTCCTCGGGAAGGAGTCGGTCTTCCGCGCGCCCGTCTTCGGTCGGCTGCTCACCGCCTCGGGACAGATCCCGGTCTACCGCAAGAGCAGCCAGGCCGGTGACGCCTACCGGGCGGCGCTCCAGGGCGTCGCCGACGACAAGTGCATCGTCGTCTTCCCCGAGGGCACCCTGACCCGTGATCCCGACGAGTGGCCGATGGTCGGCAAGTCGGGCGCCGCGCGGATCGCGCTCGAGACGCGGTGCCCGCTCATCCCCATGGCGCACTGGGGCGCCCAGCAGGTCATCCCGCGCTACCGCAAGGGTCTTCACGTGCTGCCGCGCAAGACCATGCAGAGCACCCTCGGCCCGGCCATCGACCTGTCCGACCTCTATGACCGACCGCTCGACGGCGCCACCCTGCGCGAGGCGACCGACCGGTTGATGGCGGCGATCACCGGGCTCGTCGAGGAGCTGCGGGGGGAGAAGGCACCGGCCGAGCGGTGGAACCCGCGCCAGCACGGTCAGGCCGACGTCGGCAACTTCCTCAAGGACGACGGGTGACCCGCGCCGCGGTGCTCGGCACGGGGAGCTGGGGGACGGCCTTCGCGGCGACGATGGCGGATGCCGGGACCGACGTCACGATGTGGGCGCGTCGGGCCGTGCTCGCCGCCCAGATCAATGCCGGCAGCAACGACGACTACCTGCCGGGCATCGCTCTCCCGCAAGGAATTCGCGCCAGCTGCGACGTCGCCGAGGTGCTCGACGGCGCTCACATCGTCGTCCTCGCCGTCCCCTCCCAGAGCCTGCGCCAGAACCTCGGGGCCTGGGCCGACCTGCTGCCTGCCGAGGCCGCCGTGGTGTCGCTGATGAAGGGCATCGAGCTCGGGACGACGAAGCGGATGAGCGAGGTCATCGCCGAGGTGGGGCGCGTCGAGCCGAAGCGGATCGTCGTCGTCTCGGGCCCCAACCTCGCGCGGGAGATCGCGGAACGGCACCCCGCGGCGAGTGTCGCGGCCTGCGGCGACGAGGCCACGGCCGAGCTCGTCGCTGCGGCCTGCGTGACCCCGTGGTTCCGGCCCTACACCAACGACGACGTCGTCGGGGTGGAGCTCGGTGGCGCGGTGAAGAACGTCGTCGCGCTCGCCGTCGGCATGGCCGAGGGGATGGGAATGGGTGACAACACCAAGGCCTCGCTCATCACGCGGGGCCTCGCCGAGACCGCCCGGCTGGGGGCCTCGCTCGGCGCCGAACCCGCCACGCTGATGGGTCTGGCCGGCGTCGGCGACCTCATCGCGACCTGCATGTCACCGCTCTCGCGGAACCGCACGTTCGGCGTCAACCTCGGGCGCGGGATGTCGGTCGCGGAGGTGGTCGCGGCGACGAGCCAGACCGCCGAGGGCGTGAAGTCCTGCGAGTCGATCCTCCAGCTCGCCCGGGACCACGGCGTCGACATGCCGATCGTCGCCGCCGTCGTCGCGGTCGTGCGCCAGGAGGTCACGCCGCACGACATGGTCGGCGCGCTGATGGGCCGGACCCGCAAGTCCGAGGGCGGCTGACCGACCCCAGATCCAAGTCGGGGGGTGGAGGGTCGGGTCGGTATGCCGCGTCAGCCCGGGAGCGCGGCGCGCAGCGCGCGGTCGAGGTCGGTCCAGAGGTCCTCGACGTCCTCGATGCCGACCGACAGCCGCAGCTGCTGCTCGGGCACCGTGGGGGCCTCGGCGGCATACTTGCGGCGTCGCTCGATCAGCGACTCGACCCCTCCGAGGCTGGTCGCGTCGAGCCAGAGCCGGCACCCCGCGGCGACCGCGTCGGCGGCCGCGGCATCGCCGGCGACCTCGATCGAGACCATCGCGCCGGTGCCGGGGTAACGGACCCGCTCGACGCCGGGATGGGCCTCCAGCCGGCGGGCGAGCTCGACGGCGTTGGCGCACGACCGCTCGAACCGCACCTGCAGCGTGCGCAGCCCCCGGAGCGCCAGCCAGACCTCCATGGGGCCACCGATCGCACCGTGCATCGTGCGGTGACGCGTCAACCGCTCGAGCAGCTCGGGACCCCGGCCGTGATCGCCCGTGACGGTCGCGCCGAGGACGACGTCGGAGTGGCCGGCGAGATACTTGGTCACGGAGTGGACGACGACGTCGGCGCCGAGGGCGAGGGGCTGCTGGAGCAGCGGCGTCGAGAGGGTGTTGTCACAGACACCCAGGGCGCCGTGCTCCCGGGCGGCGGCGAAGATCGTGCGCAGGTCGGCGACCTCGAGCATCGGGTTGGTCGGGGACTCGGTCCACACCATGTCGGCGCCTTCGACCGCAGCGACGACCTCGGCCGTGTTGCTGATGTCGACCTGGCGCACCTCGTAGCCGGCCTCGCGGTAGTCCTCGAGCAGGACGTTGGTGAGGTTGTAGGCGTGCCTCGGCGTGACGACGGTGCCCCCCGCCGGCACGAGGGCGAGCGTGGCGGAGATGGCGGCCATCCCGGAGGCGAAGACCCGGGCGTGCCCTCCTTCGAGGTGTCCCAGGGCCTCCTCGAACGCGTCCCAGACCGCGTTTCCGTTGCGGCCGTAGGCGACTCCTGCCTCGGGTGCGGCATACGTCGAGGTGAACTCGACCGGCGGGTTGACGCTCGCGCCGGGCCGACGGGGGGGCCGCCCAGCGGCGACGACCACGGAGGCGGGGGACAGGTCGTCGAGATCGCTCATCGGACCAGCGTAGGTGCCGCGGGGTCGACACCGGGAGCGGCGTCCCGACGTCCGTGAGCGGGAGGGATAGGGTCGGCAGCGATGAGCGAGATCACCGGCTCCACACCCCCCGTCCGACCCCGTGTGGCCGTCGTCTTCGGAGGTCGCTCCTCGGAGCACGCGGTGTCGTGCGCGACGGCCGCAGGCGTGCTCCAGGCCATCGACCGCGACAAGTACGACGTCGTGCCGGTCGGCATCGCCAAGGACGGCCGCTGGGTCCTCGTCGCCGACGACCCGGAGCCCCTGCGACTGGCGCCCGGCCACATCCCCGAGGTCGACGGCAGCGCCGCCGGTGTCCTCGTGCCCCTGTCCACGATCGACCGGGCCCTCGTGGCCCTCGAACCCGGTCGCCCCCCGCGCGAGCTCGGCGACGTGGACGTCGTCTTCCCCCTGCTGCACGGGCCGTTCGGCGAGGACGGCACGATCCAGGGCTACCTCGAGCTCTCCGACACCCGCTACGTCGGGTCGGGCGTGCTCGCCTCCGCGGTCGGCATGGACAAGCACTACATGAAGGTCGTCTTCGCGGGTGCCGGGCTCTCCGTCGGTCCGTATGCCGTGATCACCGACCGCGCCTGGCGCGCCGACCGGGCGGCGGCGCTGGATTCCTCTGCGGGACTGGGTTATCCGCTCTTCGTCAAGCCCGCGCGGGCCGGCTCCAGCATGGGCATCACCCGGGTGCACCGACGGGAAGACCTCGAGGCCGCCGTCGAGTCCGCCCGCGAGCACGACCCCAAGGTCGTTGTCGAGGCCGGCATCCTCGGGCGCGAGATCGAGTGCTCGGTCCTCGAGGGCCGCGGGACCGCCGCGCCGCGGACGTCGCAGGTCGGCGAGATCGAGGTCCACGGCGACCACGAGTTCTATGACTTCGAGGCCAAGTACCTCGCCGAGGAGGACGTCGACCTCCGGTGTCCCGCAGACCTGCCCGAAGAGGTGGCCGACGAGGTGCGGCGGGTCTCGGCGGCCGCCTTCGACGCACTGGGCTGCGAGGGACTGGGCCGGGTCGACGTCTTCGTCACGGAGGACGGCCGGGTGGTCGTCAACGAGATCAATACGATGCCGGGGTTCACGCCGCTGTCGATGTATCCCCGGATGTGGGCGGCCACCGGTCTGGCCTACCCCGACCTCATCGACGAGCTGATCACCCTGGCCCTCGAGCGACGCACCGGTCTCCGCTGACGCACGGCGGGAAGGCGCGACAGGGCCCATGACCCCTTCCGGATTGAGGTGAAACTGCGCTCTCGACGACGCGTTTTCACCTCGAACGGCCTGGGCTGACGCTCGGCGGGGAGGCGCGGCGTGGCAGGGCTCAGGAGCACTTCCGGCCGGTGGTCGGGAGCGCTCTCGCCGCGGCGGTGAAGACGGGCAGCAGGGAGCCCTCGCTGCCGGGGGCGGCGCTGCTCGGGACGAGCACCTCGAGCGCGGGCGACCGGCCGTAGGTCACGAACTTCGCCCCGTCGGTCAGCATCGTCACGACCCAGTCGACGTCGTTGACGCTCAGGCAGTCGGTCGAGGGAGCGGGCTCGGCGACGCCGCACCGGGCGATGACGGCCGGGTCGCCGTAGGCCCGGACGGCCGGAGACGCGGGGGAGACGGCCACCGGCTGGTGACCGGCGACGTCGGCCGGCCAGAGCCGGGAGACGGCGGCGCAGGCGGCGCTGTCGGCCTGCCCGGGCAGCGTGACCGAGACGGCTCTGCTGCAGCCGGCGAGGGCCGTGACGGCGAGCGTGAGGGTGAGCGCGACCGTCCCCACCCCGGCCCCGTGTGCCGTCGGGGCGGCATCCGGAGGGGTGGTGCCGAGGGCGACGGCCCTCAGACGTGCACGACCGTGCACGTGAGGGTGCGGGTGATGCCGGCGACGTCCTGGATCTTCGCGATCACGAGCTTGCCGAGCTCATCGACGGTGCCGGCCTCCACGCGGGCGATCACGTCGTAGGGGCCGGTGACGTCCTCGGCGAGGGCGACGCCGGGGATCGCGGCAACGGTCGAGGCGACGGTCGCCGCCTTGCCGACCTCGGTCTGAATCAGGATGTAGGCCTGAACCACCTGTGGCACCTCATCTCTTGGCTGCTGGCCGGGGCTGCGGTGCCCCGCGGGACCAGGTGCACGTCGTGGCGCGCATGCCAGACGCTACCGTGCGGGACAACGGTTCGTCTGCGCGGGAGAGGGGGTGGGACATGTCCGACGCGTCCGATCTGCCGGTGGACGAGCCGGTGGGGACTCCCGGACACGCGGTCCGCACCCTCGCCGACGTCAACGAGGACGCCTTGCTGGCCGAGATCCTGCCGGTCTTCGCCACGGGCCCGGCCGCCCTCCTCGGGCCGGGCGACGACACCGCGGTGCTCGCCACGACGGGCGGTTCGGTGATCGCCACCACCGACACGATGGTCCGTGACCGCGACTGGCGCGACGCCTGGTCCAGCGGCCGCGACGTCGGCGCGAAGGTCGTCGCCCAGAACCTCGCCGACATCGCCGCCATGGGTGGCCGCCCGACCGGCGTGCTCGTCACGGTCGTCGCCGACCCCGCCACGACGGTCGAGTGGGTGCTGGAGGTCACCCGGGGCATCGCCGCGGCCTGCCAGGAGAGTCACGTCGCCGTCCTCGGCGGTGACCTCTCCTCGGCGCCGCCGGGCACCCTGATGGTCTCGATCACCGCGCTGGGCTCGCTCGACGGGCGGCCGCCCGTGCTCCGCAGGGGTGCCCGCCCGGGGGACGTCGTCGCCGTTTGCGGCACGCTCGGCCTCGCGGCGGCGGGCTGGCGCCTGCTCGAGTCGGGCCGCGAGGACGAGGACACGCAGGCCGTTGCCCTCCAGCGGTGTCCCTGTCCGCCGCTCGCCCAGGGGCCGCTCGCGGCCACAGCCGGGGCGACCTCGATGCTCGACCTCTCCGACGGGCTGCTGCGCGACGCGACGAGGGTGGCCCGGGCCAGCGGGGTCCGGCTGGCCCTCGACGGTTCCGCGCTGGCCCCCGACATCCGACGGATCACCCCCGTCCTCGGGCCCGACCTCGCTCGGGAGTGCGTCCTGGCCGGCGGCGAGGAGCACGCGCTGCTGGCGACGTTCCCCTGCGGCATCCGGCTGCCGGCGGGGTGGCGCGCCCTGGGAGTCGTCGAGCAGGGCGATGGCGTCACCATCGACGGGGTCGCGGAGAAGCCCCGCGGCTGGGACCACTTCTCCCCATGAACGGCGGGCCACCAACCACGAGGCACCCCCTGTGACAGCACGAGGCCGGCATCCCCCTGGGGGTTGCCGGCCTCGGTGACTCGGGTGAGCTCGCTGGGGTCAGGCGCTGACGCGCGTGACCTTGCCCGCCTTGAGGCAGGAGGTGCAGACGTTCTGACGCTTCGGGGTCACGCCGTTGATCATGGTGCGCACACGCTGGATGTTGGGGTTCCAGCGGCGCTTGGTGCGACGGTGCGACTTCGAGATGTTGTGACCGAAGCTCGGTCCCTTGCCGCAGACATCGCAGTTGGCAGCCACGGTGAGATCTCCTGAAACTCGACGAACACGAATGAATGGCGGGCCCGGCGCACGTCGGCAGGCGCGAGAGACGCAGGACGATCCGGG
>NZ_JANXRJ010000011.1 GCF_025353065.1 Lapillicoccus sp. | reverse complement strand
GAGACCGCCGACCCAGACCCAGACACCGTGCACGTGGCCTCGGAAAGAGATCAATGGTTCGCAGACGACGTGGTGCTGACCGTCGCGGGTGGTGCGGTCTCCTTGCCGGCCGGTGGCTAGGGTGTCGGCAACAGCCTCCTCGACGGCGGTGAGGAAGCGCCCACGGCTGAGGACGGTGCGAAGGGGCACCATCCGCTTAGGGGTGGTCCCGACCCCGATGACGCTAGGTTTGCTGTCGCCGCCGAACGTCTCAATGAGCAGCCACTGGTCTGCCATCTCCCCGACCTCGTCTCGTACTTCGTCGTACACGCTGATTCTAGGGCCGGGTAAGCCCGAGACGCTTGGTGAGGAACTGGTATTTGCCGGCCACGAGGCGTGACGCGAGATCCGCTGCGTGGGCGTCTGAGCCGACGACGATCCTCTGACGTCCTTGGGTTGAGCCGCGGAGGATCGCCGCCGCGGCGTCTTCGGCGGAGGTGCGCGCGATGCGGCTGTCGAACTGGTGCTGGATCGCGGCGGCGTCCGTCTTCGGTGCATAGAGTCCGTTGCGCATGATGCCGGTGCGGACTCCGCCGAGGATCACGCAGCTCACCTTTACGCGGTCAGGGACCTCTTGCTGAAGGGCTTCGGTGAAACCCCGGACGGCGAACTTGGCGGCGTTGTAGGCGCTGTAGCCGGCGACGCCGACGAGGCCAAAGGCGCTGGAGACGTTGACGATTCGGGCGGAGGGTTGTCGCATAAGGTCGGGGAGGAATACTTGGCAGCAGGAGATCGTGCCCATGAGGTCGACGTCGAGGAGCCGCCGGATGTCAGCGATGTCGGCGTCCCTTAGGTGGCCGATGTGGATGAGGCCGGCGAGGTTGAACAAGCCGTTGGGGGCGCCTTGAGATGACGAGATCTGTTGTGCCGTATCGGCTACTGCGGCGTGGTTAGCCACGTCGACGACCCAGCTGGTGATGTCGACGCCGTGTCCCTGGCAGAGGGCGACCGTCTCGGACAGCGATCCATCGTTGTTGTCGAGCAGGGCGAGGGAGGTGCCCGCTCGCGCCAGCTCGAGCGCAATGGCCTGCCCGATACCTCCGCCGGCACCGGTTACGACCGCAAGGCGAAGGGGAGCGTACGGCTCGTCGCTGCGCTGGGGGGTGACGCGCGGCATGTGCATGGCTATCCTTTCGGTACTGCGCCCGGGAGCGTCTGCATCCGGGATGGGTCAGCGCTAGGAACCCATCGGCCTGATCCCCTGCACCGTAGCCGCGATCTGCCCTGCCATTGAATGGCGGCGGAACAGAGCACCAGGGAGGGCGCCGTGCCTCGTAGTCGCACCATTGCAACGACACCCGGTGTGTCGATGCGGTCTTGCGCTACCATCGGTGGGTTTTCTAGGCTAGTCTCAAAAAACCGAACTGCGACGCCTTTGTCCCCCTGGACCTGCCTTTGGGGCTTTAGGCCAGTAGAAGGGAGGGGATAAACGTGGCTAGCAAACGAGCTCTCATGACGGCTGCCGCCATCACGGCCGCCGGCGGCCTTCTGCTCCCCACCCTGGCGGCGTGCTCGACCACGCCTACCCCGTCAGCAACGACGTCGACGACCCAGCCCTTCAGCGCCTCACCCTCGACCCCCACGACTCGCGTCCCCTCCACCACCACCCCGACGACAAGTCCGGCCACTGCTGCCCTTCGCTCGGCTGAGGCATCAATCTCCTCCTTCTGGACTGTCGTCGACGCCCTCAGCGCGGAACCTAAGAGCGACCTCGTCGCCTTGGCCAAAGTTGCCCGCGACCCTTCTTTCCAGACGTGGCAGCAGCTCATCGTGCAGCTCCGGGTCAAAGGCGAGCGACTCGTCGGCAAGTCCCGCGTCCTGACCTCACGGGCCTTGAAGACGGGGCCAGCGCATTTCGCCGTCACCTCCTGCGTGGACGTCAGCGGCGCGAACTTGGTTGATGCTAAGGGCGTTCGGATCGCGACCCCCAACAAGGCTCCTCGGGTGCAGTATCAATATGCAGTCGTGCAGGGGACCGACGGCAAGTTCTACGTGTCGAGTGACAAGGCCATGGGGACATGCTGACCCGTCGGGCCGTTGCCCTCGTCATCTGCGCGCTGACCATGGCGCTCGTTACCCAAGCTTCGGCAGCCGCCGCCGGGGGCCCGGTTACCTGTCCGCCACCGTCAGTGCTGAATCCCTATGACGGCACGTGCCAGATCATCGTCACCGACCCGGGCGGCGGGGGCGGCACCGGAGGCGGCGGCCCTGGTGGACCGACCAAGCCGGTGGGCACCACTCCAGCCAAGTGCGTGTCGCGCTGGTCCGGCGCACCCACGGAAGTGC
Source organism: Lapillicoccus sp. (assembly GCF_025353065.1). Lineage (GTDB taxonomy): Bacteria > Actinomycetota > Actinomycetes > Actinomycetales > Dermatophilaceae > Lapillicoccus. The sequence goes on along the minus strand of NZ_JANXRJ010000011.1, from coordinate 7,431 downwards.
GATGCACCTCAGCCTCGGGGTACTGGTCGAATGGCCGCCAGTGCTATGTCCGAGAGATGAAGCCGCAACCGGCTAAGACCGACCCGGTCTGGGGTGGCCATGCCGACGGCACGGTCTACGTGTGCGAGCCCCCCGTGGCGTCTGCGGGCGGGCAGATCGTCACGTACTTCTGGGCTGCGGCACCGCCACCTGGGCCCGCAGCTCTTCCCGACCCCCGCGTCCTTGCGTCACGAGCCGTCGCGTCGATGCGGCTGCACGCCATCGCGATCGGGATCGTCCCTGAGCCGCGCCCGGGCAGCGTCGGGATCATCGGGCTTCCGACGTGGATGTGGGCGGACACACCTAACGCTCAGAGCCTGGGCCCCCTCACCCGAACCGCGACCGCCGGAGGGTTCACGGTTACGGCTACGGCGAAGGCGGATCGGACGGTCTGGACGATGGGCGACGGCGCCACCCTCACCTGCCGCGGCCCCGGCACCCCGTACGCCGACACGTACGGCAGGCAGCCGTCGCCAACCTGTGGGCACACGTACACGAAGCAGGGAACCTACGCGGTCCGGGCCACGACCTACTGGGTCGTGACCTGGAGCGGCATCGGACAGACGGGGACCATCCCGCTGGCCTTCACCGCAACAACCACCATCACCATGGGTGAAGCCCAGGTGCTCAACAGCTGACCCCCGAAGGGTGCGTACCGGCATGGCCAGCACGACAACGACCTCAGCAACATCAGCGGCGTCGCCGACGTCAGGGTCTCACCCGCCCACGCGACCACCCACAAAGGCGAACACCGATCCTTCCGGAGGATCCTCGAGCGCCTGGCGTGCGGGACGACGGCGACCGAATAGCGAAGACGGCATGAGCGAGGCGACATCGTCCATGGCGCCTGCGCCGCAGCTTCGGCGTCGTCCCGTCCTGATGGTGGCATCAGTCGCGGCCGTGTGTTTGGGCGCGTTGCTGGGGGTGTGGGCGTGGACGTCGACGAGCACGACGCACGAAGTGGTCGCCGCCCGCCAGACCATCACCCGGGGACAGACCATCAGCCAAGCCGACCTCATGACCGTGCAGGTCGGGGTCGACCCTGGACTGAAGCCGATCCCGGGCAGCCAGCTCGCCGGTCTCGTGGGCCAGCGGGCGGCCCTGGACATGGCGGCCGGGTCACTGGTCACCAATGACGACGTCACCGCGACGGTCCTTCCGAGGCTGGGTATGTCGGTGGTCGGGGTCGCCCTGCCTCCGTCGCTCTTGCCCGGTGAGGCGCTGGTCGCCGGCGATCGGGTGCGGGTCGTCGCAACCCCCGGTCAGCAGGGTGACGTCGGGTCGGAGCCTCCCGCGACGATCCCGGCGACGGTGGTCGGTGTCTACCCAGACGGCCAGAGCGGCCAGACCGTCGTCTCGGTCGAGGTGCCGCAGGAGCGAGCGGCGGAGCTGGCCGCCCGCTCGGCCACGGGCAAGGTGGCCCTCGTCCTCGACAGCCGCGAACGGTGAGGCGGTGACGACATGGCCGTGATCGTGCTCTGCTCCGCCTCCGGGTCGCCGGGAGTGACGGCGACAGCGTTGGGTCTGGCCCTGGCCTGGCCCCGCCCGGTGCTGCTGGTGGACGCCGACCCCACGGGAGGCTCGGCCATCTTCGCGGGCTACCTGCGGGCGCAGTCCGCCCCCAGCGACTCGCTTGTCGACCTGGCCGTGGCCGTGCGCGACGGCCACCTCACCTCAGCCATCGCTGCCGCGACCCTGAGACTTCCCGGCCCGACCGGGGCGGACGTCTCGACGGTGTCTCTCCTGCCGGGGACCCGTGCCCACGGACAGGCACGCGGGCTGGCCGGGCTGTGGGAGCCGCTGGCCGCGGAGCTCGCCGCGCTCGAGGCCACTGGGCAGGACGTGATCGTCGACGCGGGAAGGCTCGGGTTGGTGGGCAGCCCTGAGCCCGTGTTGTATGCCGCTGACATGGCGTTGCTCGTGGCACGCTCCGACCTGGTGTCCTTGGCGGGGGCGCGCTCATGGGCGGAGACCCTGCAGACCGGGTTCGAGCGGGTCGGCGGAGTGTCGGCGCTGTCACTGCTGCTGGTGGGGGAGGGGCGGCCCTACTCGGCCAAGGAAGTGCGCAAGGTCCTCCAGATCTCCGTGACCGCCTCCCTGCCCTGGGACCCGGACGCGGCCGCCGTCTTCGCGCGGGGAGCGACGGCTCCCCGCCGGTTCGCCTCGTCCGCGCTAGTGCGCAGCCTGACTGCGGCCAGTACCGCGGTCCAGGCTGGGGTCGCGGCCAACCGCGAGCAGCTGGTGGCCGTGGGTGCGGGCAGCTCCGGGGGACTCCCATGAGCAGCGACCTCGCCTCCGGCCACGCCGCCCGGCCTGACCCCAGCGACCCGACCTCCCTGCCCTTGTTCGCGGTCACTCCCCAGCCGGGGACGCCTCGACGACCCGGGCGGGTGCGGGGATCGTTCTCGATGACTGCCCCGAACACTCACCCCCAAAATGCGACGCGCGACACCGCACAGGGGAGCGGTGCTGGCCGTATACCGTCGGCCAATGTCCTGCCGCGCCTCCCGCGACAGGCTGGCCTGCTCAGGGACACCGTGGCAGGCAAGCTCGACTGGGAACTGGTGGCCGCGTTGCGTCAGCAAGCGTCGGACCGGCTGAGCTTGAGGATGGGGGAGGACCGGGCACACCTGCCCCCTGCGGCGCAGCGGGAACGCGGTCGCGCGATCATCCTCGACCTGCTGCGCGCAGAACACGACGAGCGCGTCAGCTCCGGGCAGGACACTTGGTCCCTGGCCGAGCAGGACGCGCTGGCCCGAGCGGTCGACGACGCCCTGTTCGGGCTGGGCCGTCTGCAGCCGCTGGTCGACGATGACCGGGTCGAGAACATCCTGATCTTCGGGTGCGACTGCGTCGTGCTTGAGCTCAGCGACGGCCGCCTGCTGCCCGGGCCGGCGGTCGCGGACTCGGACCAGGAGCTCATCGACTTCCTCGTGTTCCTCGCGTCCCGGTCCGAGGTCAACGCTCGGCCCTTCTCGCAGGCTCAGCCGCGACTGCACCTGCGCCTCGACGGTGGGGCGCGGCTCGCGGCCGCTGCCTGGGTCACCCCCCGCCCCTCGGTCGTCATCAGACGCCACCAGCTGCGGCAGGTCACCCTGACCGACCTGGTCGACCGCGGCACCGTGTCAAAGCTGGCGGCGTCGTTCCTGTCGGCGGCGGTCAAGGCGAGGCGCAGCATCGTCGTCTCCGGTGCGCAGAGCGCGGGAAAGACGACGTTGGTGCGGGCGCTGTGCGCGGAGATCCCCCGCCACGAGGTCATCGGCACGTTCGAGACCGAGTACGAGCTGCACCTGCACGAGCTGAAGACCCAGCACCCGTACGTCTTCGCGTGGGAGGCCCGCCCCGGGTCGGGTGAGCGGTCCGCCGACGGGTCACAGGCGGGCGAGTTCACCCTCAGCCAGGCCCTTTTCGACTCGTTCCGGTTCGACCTGTCCCGCCAGATCGTCGGGGAGGTCCGTGGCCCCGAGGTCCTGGCCATGCTCAAGGCCATGGAGTCCGGCGCCGGGTCGATCTCGACCACCCACGCCCCGAACGCTGAGGCCGCGATCAGCAAGCTCGTCACCTGCGCCATGGAAGCCGGCCCGCAAATCACCCACGACTACGCCGTCCGGGCGATCGCCGCCAGCATCGACGTCATCGTCCACGTCCACCTCGAGACTACCCCCCTGCCCGACGGCACCGCCCAACGCGACCGGTGGGTCGCCGAGATCATCACCGTCACCCCCGGGGAACGCGAGAAGGGCTACGCCGTCCAACACGTCTTCCGGACCACGCCCGGCGCGCGGGTTGCTGAGCCTGGCGTGCTGCCCGACGACTACCGGGACCTGCACCGGTGGGGCTTCGCCCTGACGGAGTTCTACGGCGCCAGCGAGGCCGTGTCATGACCGCCCTGATCCCTGCCCTGGCCGGAGCGCTCGTCGTCGCCGGCCTGCTCGGTGCGGCAACGTCACTGCGACCTGTCCGCTCGGACGCCCCTCCCGGTCCGGTGGGTCGGCCACCGCAACCAGTACGGCGTCCATTCGCGGGCATTGGCCGCGTTGTGACGGTGAGCCGGCGGACCCGCGTGCTCGTAGGGGCAGGCGTGGCGGTGGGACTGCTGGTTGCGGTCCTGACGGGTTGGCTGGTCGCGATCCTCGTGGTGCCGGCAGCGGCGGCGGGGCTGCCCGTCCTGCTCTCCGCGCCGGCGTCGACGGGTCAGATCAGCCGCCTGGAGGCGATGGAGGAGTGGACCCGGTCACTGTCCGGGATCCTGACCGCTGGCGTCGGTCTCGAGCAGGCGCTGATCTCTACCCTTCGCTCGACTCCCGAGGCAATCCGCCCCGAGGTGACCCGGCTGGCGTCCCGGCTGCGGGCGCGGTGGGCCACCGAGGACGCCCTGCGGGTCTTCGCGGACGAGCTCGACGACGCTACCGGTGACCTGATCGCCGGCAACCTCATCCTCGGTGCCCGCCGCCGCGGCGCCGGCGTCGCGAGCGTCCTGGAGTCTTTGGCCGAGTCCGTCGCCGCGGACGTGCGCGCCCGACGTGAGATCGAGTCCGACCGGGCGAAGCCCCGCTCGACCGCGCGCTGGGTCACCCTTATTACCGTCTCGGTCCTGGGGGTCCTGGCCCTGACCGGCGACTACATCGCCCCGTACGGGTCCCCGATCGGGCAGCTCCTACTGGTGCTGCTGCTGGGCCTGTACGTCGCGACGCTGCTGTGGATGCGGCACATGGCCACCGGTGTCCCGCTGCCCCGGTTCATCGGGGCCGCCGCCCAGGACGCAGCCCGATGACCTGGCCGGGGGAGCTGTGATGGTCACCGGGCTGCAGCTGGCGCTGGCCGCCGGGGCGCTGATCGGACTCGCTGCGGCACTGCTGGTCTGGCGCCTGGCACCCGTCGACCCCGACCTCGCCGACGCGCTGGAACGGCTGTCCCCGCAGCACACCCGACGCCGGACGGCCGACACCGCCCGGGCCGGGGTGGGTGGCTCCGACGTGCGGGACCAGCTGGGGCGGTGGGGGATGACGACCCTGCCCGCCGGAGCCTGGGGGGTCACGCCGACGAGGGAGCTGGCGATCCTGCGGATCCCGCTGAGCCGGTACTACGGCGAGAAGCTGCTGTTCGCGTTGCTGGGGCTGGTCATCCCGCCGTTGCTGACGACGTTCTTCGCCCTGATCGGGGCGCACCTGCCGCTCTACGTCCCGGTCGGGGCGACCGTCGTGCTCGCGGCGGTGATGTTCTTCCTGCCTGACTACAACGTGCGCGACGATGCGAAGAGGGCCCGCGCCGAGTTCGGCCGCGCCCTCGGCGCGTACATCGACTTCGTGGCCCTGGAGCGCAACTCCGGCGCCGGGCCTCGTCAGGCCATGGAGGTCGCCGCGGCCGTGGGTGACTCGTGGGTGTTCCGCCGCCTCGGGGAGCAGCTGGCCCGGACCCGCTGGTCGGGGCTGACTCCGTGGGACGCTCTGCACGCCCTCGCTGACGAGCTCGGCCTGCCCGAGCTCGACGACCTCGCCGACATCATGCGTCTGTCCGGGGAGGAGGGCGCACAGATCTACCGGACCCTGCGCGCCCGGTCTGCCAGCATGCGCGCCGCCATGCTCACCGCTGAGAAGGCCAGGGCCAACGAGATCGGCGAGAAGATGTCGATCCCCATGAGCCTGCTCGGCGTCATCTTCCTCGCCATCCTCGTCGCCCCCGCCCTCCTGCGCGTCATCGGAGGTGCCACCTGAGCAACCAGGCGGCACAGCGCCGTTCAGCGGCTAGCACCGTCAGCCACCCCAGTCACCCAGCCACAGAACCGTCACAGAACTCGAGGGAAGAGACCATGTACTACCTCAGCGCCACACTCCACGTCCTCGGCGTCCACGCGACCCAGCAACTCCACGAGGGACTGCTTGAGCGCCGAAAGACGCTCGGTCGCGCCGACCGCGGGTCGGTGACGATCGAGCAGGTCGTCTGGGCCGTCGCGGTCATTGCCATCGTCGGTATCGTCGTCGTCGCGATCACCAACTACGTCACCACCAAGTCCGCCCAGATCCGATAGCCCGACCGAATCCCACCGACGCGACGATGACCTCGACGACCGCAACCGCATCCATCCCGCTTGCTGCCCGGGGTAAGGCGGTCGCGCGTCGACGTGACGACGGTTCGGCATCGATCCAGCTCGTCGTGCTGATGCCTGCCCTGTTCTCGGTCATGTTCCTCGGAATGCAAGGCGCGCTGTTCTACCACGCGCGCACCGTCGCGATGGCGGCTGCGCAGGAAGGGGCCCGCACGGCAGCCGGCCTGACCGGCACCGGACCGGCCGGGACGCAGGACGCCTACAGCTTCATCACCGATGCTGGCGGCGCCGACGTCCTGAAAGCCCCCCAGGTCACCAGCAGCCGCAGCGCCACGAGCGCCACCGTCACCGTCACCGGGATATCGCTCAGCGTCATCCCCGGCTGGTCACCCACCATCACCCAGAGCGCGAGCTTCCCGGTCGAACGGATCACCCAGTGACGGCCACCCGATCCGCCCGGTCATCCGCACTGGCGTGGCAGCTTGCATGGCACGCGTGGCGGGTTCGGGCACGGGTGGAGTGGCTCCGGAGAGCAGACCGCCAGGAGGGATCGGCGGCGGTGGAGGCTGTCATCGGGGTCCCCGCGTTCCTGCTCTTCGTCAGCCTCATCATCTTTGCCGGACGCGTCGCGATCGCCACCCAGGCCGTCGAGTCGGCCGCCAACGACGCCGCACGGGCCGCCTCCATCTCCCGCAGCGCCGGCCCCGCCGCAAGCGCCGCCAGAACGGCCGCCACCACCGCGCTGGCCAACCAGGACCTCAGCTGCCGCAGCACCAGCGTCACCATCGACATCAGCGGCTTCGCCGCCCCCGTCGGCACCCCCGCCAGCGTGCGGGCCACCGTCACCTGCGTCGTCGACATGGCCGACCTCGCCCTGCCCGGTGTCCCTGGCACCCGCACCGTCACCGCGACCATGTCATCACCGCTGGACACCTACCGAGAGCGGTAAGAGATGCTGTACCGGGAATCAATGACACCGGATCACCAACCGGCTAATCACTCGCGCAGTGCCGCAGTCTCACCGTGTCGCCGGGACGGTGGCTTGCGGTCGCGACGTGGCACGTCACCCGAGCGAGTCGTCCGAGGTCGGGACGCCGGGTCCATCAGCATCTGGATCGCGACCGGTGGTCTCGTCATGATCATCCTGGTCGGTATGGCCGTCGACCTCGGCGGCCAGGTCTTCACGCAGCAACACGCGCGGGACATCGCCAGGCAGGCCGCCCGGGCCGGTGGCCAGCAGCTGCAGCCCGCACCCGCCGTCCGCGGTCTCGGTGTCCGGGCCGACCCGGCCGCCGCGGTCCGGGCCGCCCGGACCTACCTCGCCGCCGAGGACCTGACGGGGTCCG
>NZ_JANXRJ010000330.1 GCF_025353065.1 Lapillicoccus sp. | reverse complement strand
CCGACGCCCGCGCCACGCGACTCTTCGCGGCCCTGCGCGGCGACTGACCCGCCGCCGCCGGAGGGGGGTTGATGCTGCGTCAAGGGGGTTGACGCTGGGTATAGCGGGCATCAGCCCCCTTGACGCCGCGTCAACCCCGTTCCCCGGGTCCCTGGTCCGTCGCGGCGATCAGAGGCGTCGCATCCAGGTGCCCGCCGGCGTCGAACCACCAGCATGACGAAGCGATGGTGGGCCCTCACGCTGGTGCCGGGGCTCGTGGTGGCCCGCGCGCTCCGGGTCCGGCTCACCGTCGGGCCGCGCCGGCGCTACTGGGCGACCCGCGCGTCGCAGGGGGACCATCTGCTGGTCGCGCTCGGCGACTCCCTCACCCAGGGCATCGGCTCGTCGAGCCCCACCACGTCGTGGCTGGCGCTGTATGCCGCGCACCTCGAGTCAGTCACGGGGCGGAGCGTCCGGGTGGAGAACCGGGCCGTCTACGCAGCCAAGATCGCCGATCTCATCGCCACCCAGTTCCCACTGCCTCCGGACGCCACGACGGTCGTCCTCTGCATCGGCGCCAACGACGCCGGACGCACGAGCCCGGACGATTTCCGCCGCCGGCTACGGATCGTCTGCGCACAGCTGCCACCCGGCTCCGTGGTCGGCGACGTGCCCGAGTTCCAGTGGGGTGGAAGGGTGGAGGCCGCCGCCGAGCTCGCGCAGGTCGTCCGCGACGTCGTCGCCGAACACCCCGAACTCCGCCTCGCCCGCGTCGAGTCGCACACCGCCGGCACGAAGATCTTCACCGAGCTCGCCGGCGACTTCTTCCACCCGGGCGACGTGGCATACGGGCGCATCGCCGAGGCGTTCGTGGAGGCGGCGGTCGCGCCCCGAGTGTCAGCGCCGGTCGATAGCCAGCAGTCCGTCCCCGTCCGCTGACCCGTGCCTGTCGACCTGGCGACGCATCCCGTCGTCGAAGCACTGCCGATCCCGGTGTCTGACGGGGAGACCCAGCTTCAGCAGCCTCCGCTGGATACGGAACGACCTCAAGCGATTCGAGCAGCCGGATGCCGAGTCGCTACCGCGCGGTCGCCGGCAGCCATCGCACCCTCGAGGAACTCCTCAGCACTCGTGGTCATTTGACCGACGACGACCATGGCCATCGCCATCGCCATCGCCATCGCCGTCGCCGTCCCCATTGCCACCTGGCGACGCAGCGTGCTGACGTGGTCGGCCTCCCCGTTCCGGATCCGTTGCTCAGTGACCTGAGGTTGGGAGGCGGCGACGACTACGTCACGAGACGCGCAGGTCCGCTTGGCCAGGAGCAGGCCAGGATCAGGCCAGGAGCGGGCTCGGAGCAGACCCGCGCAGTTCTCGTCGCCAGTCGTGGATCGCGTCAGCGACCCGCATGGCCAGCACACCCTCGCAGCGCGCGAACCGCTGGACCCGACAACGGGTCGCTTCACTGCAGAACGGTTCTCCAGCAGAGCGTCCCGTTATCGGGTCACCGGATCAAGGGACGGTGAAATGTGCCCGGTTCAGAAGTACCACGGGAACGGCGACCAGTCGGGCTCGCGCTTCTCGAGGAACTGGTCGCGCCCTTCGACGGCCTCGTCGGTCATGTAGGCCAGCCGGGTCGCCTCGCCAGCGAAGACCTGCTGCCCGGTGAGCCCGTCGTCGAGGAGGTTGAAGGCGAACTTGAGCATCCTCTGCGCCTGGGGCGACTTGCCCATGATCTCGCGGGCCACGTGGAGCGCCTCGGCCTCGAGCCCGGCGTGGTCGACGACGATGTTGACCGCGCCCATCCGGTGCATGTCGTCGGCGGTGTAGGTGCGCCCGAGGAAGAAGATCTCGCGAGCGAACTTCTGCCCCACCATCTTCGCGAGATATGCCGAGCCGTAGCCGCCGTCGAACGAGCCCACGTCGGCGTCGGTCTGCTTGAACCGCGCGTGCTCCCGCGAGGCGATCGTGAGGTCGCAGATCACGTGCAGGGAGTGCCCGCCGCCGGCCGTCCACCCCGGGACGACCGCGACGACGATCTTGGGCATCGTGCGGATCAGCCGCTGCACCTCGAGGATGTGCAGCCGCCCGCCCTGGGCCCGGGCCCGCGCCACGTCGACCGTGTCGGCGGTCTCGCCCTCGGCATACTGGTAGCCCGAGCGCCCCCGGATGCGCTGGTCGCCGCCCGAGCAGAACGCCCACTTGCCGGCCGAGCCGGTGCCCGCGGGCCCCGGGCCGTTGCCGGTGAGGAGGACGACGCCGACGTCGGGCGACATCCGCGCGTGGTCGAGCGCGCGATAGAGCTCGTCGACCGTCCCCGGACGGAAGGCGTTGAGCACCTCGGGCCGGTCGAAGGCGATCCGCACGGCGCCCAGGCCCCGCGCCCGGTGGTAGGTGATGTCGGAGAAGTCGAAGCCCTCGACGATGTCCCAGGCGGACGGGTCGAAGGTCTCGCTGACGGTGGGGTCGGGCACGGCGTCGGGCACGGTGTCGGTCACGGATAGGAGGATACGGACATGTCCCTCCGCTGGTACTCCACCGTCATCGACAGCCACGACGCCGCCGCCCTCGTCCGCTGGTGGGCCGAGACCCTCGGCTGGCAGATCGCCTACGAGGACGACGACGAGACTTCCCTCGTCCCCGGCTGGCTCGACCCCGACACCGCCGCCGGTATGCCGTGGGACCGCACCGGCCCCGGCCTCACCTTCGTCCCGGTCCCTGAGACCAAGGCGACGAAGAACCGGCTGCACATCGACCTCGCCCCCCACACGTCCGACGACCGCGACGGGCTCGTCGCGGGCCTGGTCGCCCGTGGCGCAGCGCTGGCCGACGTGGGCCAGTCCGAGGACGTCACCTGGGCCGTGCTCACCGACCCCGAGGGCAACGAGTTCTGCGTGCTGTCGTCCCGCGACAGGTAGACCGAGCGTGAGGGGTATTCCTACAGAACGGGGTTGACCTCAAGCCCGCTTGAGGGAGGACGGTGGGGTCATGACCCCGACAACGACCCACGCAGCCTCCCTCGACACCCCCTACCGCACCGTCCTCGTGACCGGCGCCACCGGCAAGGTCGGGCGACACGTCGTCGCGGGCCTGCTCGCATCGTCGGCCCAGGTCTCCGTCCGCGCTCTGGTCCGCGACCCCGCCGCAGCCGACCTCCCAGCCGACCTGGAGCTCGTGGCGGGTGACCTCACCCGCCCCGACACCCTGGCTGACGCAGCGGCCGGCGTCGACGCGGTCTTCCTCCTCTGGCCGGGCTTCGACCCCGAGGGCGCCGTCGCCCCGGTGACCGCTCTCGCCGGCCACGGCACCCACGTCGTGTACCTCTCCGCCGCACGCCTCCAGGGTGACGACGTCGGGGTGATGACAGGCGTCTGGTCCGTGCTGGAGCGGCTCGTCGAGGACACGACCGCCGCGGGCGGCAGCCACACGATGATCCGCGGTGGCGGGTTCGCGGGCAACACGCTGGAGTGGGCGGCCGAGGTGCGCGACGGAGACACCGTCCGCCTGGTCGCGCCGCAGGGCGGCCGCTCACTCGTCCACGAGCGTGACCTCGCGGAGGTCGCCGTCGCAGCACTGCTCGACCCCGCCACCCACGCTGGCCGTGCCTATGCCGTGACCGGCCCGCAGACCCTGACACAGGTCGAGCAGGTGGCCGCGATCGCGGATGCTCTGGGTCGCCCGCTCCGGGTGGAGGTCGTCACCCACGACGATGCCGTGCGCGAGCGCGCCGGCCTCTGGGGGACGGCCGCAGCCGAGCAGGCGGTCGCCCACTGGGAGAGCCTCGTCGGCCGCCCCGAAAGGGTCACCCACACCGTCGAGGACGTCCTGGGTCGCCCGGCCCTGCCCTTCTCGGAGTGGGCCCGCGACCACGTCGCGGACTTCCGCGAGCCTGCCGCCATCCGCGGGGTCGGGGCCATCCGCGCGTCGTAGGCTCGGACGTGTGCCGACGCCCGACTTCATCCTCGCCCTGCGCGAGCGCATCGGCACCCACCCGCTGTGGCTGCCGGGTGTCGCCGCCGTCGTCGTGCGGGGCGACGAGGTGCTGCTCGTCCAGCGCGCGGACAGCGGGTCCTGGACCCCGGTGACCGGCATCCTCGACCCCGGGGAGGAACCGGCGGTGGGAGCGGTGCGCGAGGTCCTCGAGGAGACGCGGGTCGTCGCGACGGCCGAGCGGCTCGTCTGGGCGCACGCGACGCCAGAGGTCACCTTTGGCAACGGTGACCGGGCCGCCTTCCTCAGCCTCTGCTTTCGCTGCGCCTGGGTCAGCGGCGAACCGGTCGTCGGCGACGACGAGTCACGCGCGACAGGGTGGTTCTGTCTCGACGCGCTCCCGGAGATGTCGCCCGACAACCTCCGACGGGTCGAGCTCGCCGTCGCCGACGGCCCCCACGCGGTGTTCGCGACGTGAACGACCTCCCGCCCCTGGGCGCGCTGCTCGAGAGCCTGCACGTCGTGAGCATCCCGATGCGCGTGCCCTTCCGGGGGATCGAGTGTCGCGAGATGGCGCTCGTCGAGGGCCCCGCGGGCTGGGGTGAGTTCTCTCCCTTCCTCGACTACGCGCCGCCCGAGGCGTCCCGGTGGCTCGCCTCTGCCGTCGAGTCGGCCTGGGTCGGGTGGCCCGCGCCCCTGCGTGACCGGATCCCCGTCAACGCCACGGTGCCGGCCGTCGGGGCGGACGACGTGCCGGGGGTGCTCGCCCGCTACGACGGGTGCACCACGGCCAAGATCAAGGTCGCGGAAGCGGGACAGTCGCTCGAGGACGACGTGGCCCGGGTGTCGGCGGTCCGGGCGTGCCTGGGGCCGGACGCGCGGATCCGCGTCGACGCCAACGGCGGCTGGAGCGTGACCGAGGCGCTGACCGCCCTCGGTGAGCTGGCGGCCTACGGGCTGGAGTATGCCGAGCAGCCCTGCGCCACGGTCGAAGAGCTCATCGAGCTGCGAAAAAGTCTGTCACGCAACGGGATCGACATACCCATCGCCGCCGACGAGTCGATCCGCAAGGCCGAGGACCCGCTGCGCGTCGCCCGACTCGGGGCCGCCGACATCATCGTCGTCAAGGTCGCGCCGCTCGGCGGGGTCGGACCCGCGCTGGACATCGCGGCGTGGTGCGCCCTCCCGACGGTGGTCTCGTCCGCCATCGACACGTCGGTGGGGATCGCCGCCGGGGTCGCCCTCGCCGCCGCCCTCCCGGCGCTCGACCATGCCTGCGGCCTCGGCACCGTCGAGCTGCTCGCCGACGACGTCGCGACCCACCCTCTGGTGCCGGTCGACGGAGCGATCGCGGTGGGTGCTCCCGCCGTCGATCCGGCTGCCCTGGCCCGGCTCGCCGCCCCGCCGGATCGTGAGCAGTGGTGGCGCGAGCGGGTGGTCGCCTGCTACGACCTCCTGGCCGAGCGCTGACCCGCACCGCGCCCTCCCACCGCAGATCGACCCACGCAGCCGGGTGGGCGACAATCGACCCGTGCTGAAGGTGTGCCTCAACGGATCGCGACCGCGATGGGAGCGCGTCCCGGTCACCGTCACCGAGATCGCGAGCGAGGCCAGGGCCTCGGTGGCCGCCGGCGCAGACGCCATCCACGTCCACCCCCGGGCCGCCGGTGGGGCCGAGACGCTCGACGTCGACCTCGTCCTCGCGACCCTCGCGGCCATCCGCGAGGCGACGCCCGGCACACCGGTCGGGGTGAGCACCCACGACGGCATCGTCCCTCCCTCGGGTGACCCGGCCGACCGTCTGGCCGCGATCCGGCGCTGGGTCGGTCCCGACGAGGGTGGGCCCGACTTCGCCAGCGTCAACTGGCACGAGGAGGGCGCGGCCGACGTCGCCGGCACCCTGCTCGCGCGGGGCATCGGCGTCGAGGCCGGCATCTTCACCCCGACCTCGGCCTCCCGCTTCATCGGCACCCACTGGCCCGACCAGGTGCTGCGGGTGCTCGTCGAGGCGATCCCGCAGGTCACGCCCGGCGCGGACGGGGTGTGGGCTGCCGAGCGCGTGCTCACCGCCCTCGGCCGCCAGCATGCGCCGGTGCTCGTCCACGGTGAGGACCGGTGGGCCTGGCCGGTGCTGCGGTGGGCGCAGCTCCACGGCCACGACACCCGCATCGGTCTCGAGGACACGCTGGTCGACGAGGGCGGCCTCCGGGTCTTCCACAACGCCGGGCTCGTGGCCGCAGCAGCACGGCGTCGACCGCTCACGCCGGCGCAGGGTCTTGCCTGAGCGGGCCCGGGTGAGGTTGGGTGAGCACCATGTCAGTGACGACGCTTCCGGACCTCAGCACGCCGTATGCCGTGCCGCCAGAGGCAGTCTCGGCCTACGCCCGTGACGGGCACGTACTGCTGCGGGAGGTCGCCAGCCCGGCTGAGGCCACGGCATACGGGGCGGTGATGCGGGATGCGGTGCTGCACCGGAGCGGTGACACGCGGCCGCTGGCGGAGCGGGACACCTACGGTCGGGCCTTCCTGCAGGTGACGAACCTCTGGCGCTACGACCAGGACGTGGCGCGGTTCGTCCTCGCCAGCCGTTTCGCCGGGGTCGCCGCGCAGCTGCTCGGCGTCGACGCGGTGCGGCTCTACCACGACCAGGCGCTCTTCAAGGAGCCCGGCGGTGGGATCACGCCGTGGCACCAGGACGCGATGTACTGGCCGCTCGAGGGACAGCGGTGCCTCACCATGTGGATGCCGCTCGTCGAGATCGACTCCGACATGGGCACACTGGCTTTTGCCAGTGGTACCAACGACATCGGGCCGCTCAGCGACGAGAGCATCTCGGATGCCTCGGAGGCCCACTTCGACACGCTGCTGGCCGGCGGACACCATCCCCTGCCGCCGCCGGCCCGGCAGATGGCCCCGGGGGACGCCACCTTCCACGGCGGGTGGACCGTGCACCGCGCCTCGCCCAACACCGGGGAACGGATGCGCGAGGTGATGACGGTGATCTGGTTCGCCGACGGGATCACCGTCCGCGAGCCGAGCAACCCCGCCCAGGCCAGCGACCTCGCGTCGTGGCTGCCGGGTGCCCGACCCGGGCAGCGCGCGGCCTCGCAGCTCAACCCACGGTTCGAGCTGGCCTGACCCGGCCGTGCAGGCAGGTGTCGTGGAAGACGAGCGGGCCGCCCGGGGTGTCGCGGAGAGGGAGGAACTGTGGCCGACGTCCCTCGATGGTGAGCCCGGCCTTCTCGGCCACCCGGCACGAGCCGGCGTTGGCCACGGCGTGGTCGAGCTGGATCCGGCGCAGGTCACCACCTCGAGGTGACAGCAACCAGCCACCCAGCAGCCGGAGCGCAGCCGTGGCGACCCCGCGCCCCCGGGCGTGGGCGCCGAAGAGGTAGCCGATGTCCACGAGGCTGAACGGGGGCATCGGCGCGCTCGTCCGCCAGTCGGTGGCCCCGAGCAGGTGGTCCGGTCGCTCGGCCTCCACGATCGCGTAGCCCTGGGAGAGGTGCTCGGGCGGCATCGAGGCAGCCTGCTCGAGGCGTCCCCTGAGGGCGGCGTCGGACTGGTCGCTCACCTGAGGGCTCCACCGCGCCACCTCGTGGTCGAAGAGCGCGACGAACTGGTCGGAGTCGTGGGGCTGCCACCGACGCAGCAGCACCGACCCGTCGGTCAGCCCGGCCGCGGGCCAGATCGCATCCATACCCGCCAGTATTCCGTTCGTCACACGTCGAACCTGATCGAGGTCCCAGGTCGCCACGAGGCGCCCTGGCCTGCTTTGATGGTCGGCGTGGCAGCGCAACGGAACAGACTCGTCAGCGCGTCCGATCACGAGGTCGCCACGAGTCGTGTCATTTCACAGTACGCGCAGATTCCCGAGGACGCACCGGTGCGCCTGGCGAAGCGCACGTCCAACCTCTTCCGTCCTCGCACGGCCGCGGTCGGGCCGGGCCTCGACGTCTCCGCCTTCACCCGCGCGATCGACGTCGACCCGGTCACGCTCACGGCGCGGGTGCAGGGGATGACCACCTACGAGCACCTCGTCGAGGCGACCCTGGCCCAAGGCTGTGTGCCGCTCGTCGTGCCTCAGCTCCGCACGATCACCCTCGGGGGAGCAGTGACGGGCCTCGGCATCGAGGCGGCTTCCTTCCGCAACGGGCTGCCCCACGAGTCGGTGCTCGAGATCGAGATCCTCACCGGCGACGGCGAGGTCGTCGTGGCCCGTCCGGAGGGCGAGCACGCCGACCTCTTCCACGCCTTCCCCAACTCCTACGGCTCCCTCGGCTATGCCCTCAGCCTGACCATCGAGCTCGAGCGGGTGCACCCCTACGTCGCGCTCCGGCACGTCCGCTTCCACGACCTCACGTCGGCGACGGACGCGATCGGCTCGATCATGGCGAGCAGGGCGTGGGCCGACGAGCCGGTCGACTTCCTCGACGGCGTCGTCTTCGGCCGCGACGAGGTCTACCTCACCCTCGGGCGATGGGCCGACACGCTGGCCGACGCGCCCGACGGACGGGCCAGCGACTACACCGGGCAGCGGGTGTTCTACCGCTCGCTGCGCGAGCGTGAGCGTGACCTGCTGACCATTCGCGACTACCTGTGGCGCTGGGACACCGACTGGTTCTGGTGCTCGCGCGCCTTCGGCGCCCAGCAGCCGATCGTGCGGCGGCTCTGGCCCAAGAGCAAGCTGCGCAGCGACGTCTACTGGAAGATCGTCGCCTTCGAGAACCGGCACCGGGTCGTGGCCCGGATCGACGAGCGACGCGGCAACCCCCCTCGCGAGCGGGTCGTCCAGGACGTCGAGATCCCCCTCGACCGCACCGCCGCCTTCCTCGACTGGTTCCTGCGCGAGGTGCCGATCGAGCCGCTGTGGCTCTGTCCCGTCCAGCTGCGCGCCGACGGCGCGCGCGGGGGGACCGCCCCGGGACAGGGATCCTCCCCCTGGCCGCTCTACCCGATGGACGTCGGGCAGCCCTACGTGAACGTCGGCTTCTGGTCGACGGTGCCGATCCGGCCCGGTCACGTCGACGGCGACACGAACCGGGTGATCGAGGACGAGGTGACCGCCCTCGGGGGTCACAAGTCGCTCTACTCGGACGCCTACTACGACGAGGAGACGTTCGAACAGCTCTACGGCGGGAGTGACTACTCCCTCGCCAAGAAGAAGTACGACCCGCGAGGACGGCTGCCCTCGCTCTACGACAAGGCGGTGCACAAACGATGACGATGACGGTGGCACGGGCGTTCTCGACGATCTTCGGGAGCGAGGTCCCGGTGCGGTTCACGGCCTACGACGGGTCGGCGACCGGCCCCGAGGACGCCCCCTTCAAGGTGTCCCTCACGAACGAGCGAGGACTCAACTACCTCCTCACGGCCCCTGGGTCGTTGGGCATCGTGCGGGCCTACCTCATGGAGGACCTCGTCGTCGAGCCGATGGACCAGGCCGACCCCTACGACGTGCTCGTCTTCTTCGAGGATCAGCTGACGCCGCTCAAGCCGCGGCTCGCGCAGATCCCGGAGCTGGCTCGCTTCCTCAAGGACCACCGACCGACGCTGCCGGAGCTGCCGCCGCAGGAGACGCCCGGGTCGCTGCACCGGATCGCCCACGGGCTGCAGCACGGTCGTCAGCGCGACGCCCAGGCGATCCACCACCACTACGACGTCTCCAACCGGTTCTACGAGATGCTCCTCGGTGAGTCGATGACCTACACCTGTGCGTGCTATCCCACCGAGAAGGCGACGCTGGAGGAGGCGCAGGCCGAGAAGTACGACCTCGTCTGCCGCAAGCTCGGGCTCGAGCCGGGGATGCGGCTGCTCGACGTCGGCTGCGGGTGGGGCGGCATGGTGCGGCACGCCGTGAGGCACTACGGCGTCACTGCCCTCGGCGCGACCCTGTCGGCCGAGCAGGCCGCGTGGGCCCAGGCCAGGATCGAGCAGGAAGGTCTCGCCGACCGCGCCCGGGTCATCTTCAGCGACTACCGCGACGTCGCGGAGACCGGCTTCGACGCGGTCTCGTCGATCGGGCTCACCGAGCACATCGGGCCGGCCAACTACGGGGCCTACTTCCGGTTCCTGGGCGACAAGCTGCGTGACGGTGGGCGGTTGCTCAACCACTCCATCACCCGCCCCGACAACCAGCACCCCGGCATACCGGCGCGGGGGTTCATCAACCGCTACGTCTTCCCCGACGGCGGCATCACCGGCTCGGGCGACATCGTGCGGGTCATGGAGGACACCGGCTTCGAGGTGCGCCACCAGGAGAACCTGCGCGAGCACTACGCGATGACCTGCCGCGACTGGTGCCGCAACCTCGCCAAGCACTGGGACGAGTGCGTCGAGGAGGTCGGCATCGGCACGGCGCGGGTCTGGGGCCTCTACCTCGCCGGGTCGGCGCTGTCCTTCGAGCGCAACCGGATCCAGCTCCACCAGGTGCTCGCGAGCAAGACGGCCGAGAGCGGGGCGTCCGGCTTCGGCCTGCGTCCGACCTGGGTCAGCTGAGTCCTGCTCGGCTGCACCCCGGCTCGTCTCAGCGGGTGGTGGCTGCGGTCGTATGCCGCGTGTCGCGCGAGCGCTCGACCGTGAGGAACAGCCGGTGCGCGGTGATGACCGCGGCCAACCACCCGAGGCCCAGCAGCCACCCGGCGATGACGTCGGTCAGCCAGTGGTGGCCGAGGTAGACCCGGCTGAGGCTGACCGCGACGGCGAAGACGATGCCGGCGACGAGCACGGCGGTGCGCGAACGCTTGAGCTGCAGCCGGCGCAGCACGAGGTAGACCACGATGCCGGTGATGACGACGGCGTTGAGCGTGTGGCCGCTCGGGAAGGACGGGGAGGTCTCGTAGGGCGGCACGGCCAGCGACAGCGGCGGTCGTGACCGGCCGACGAGGTCCTTCCCGGCGGTGGTCATGGCGAGGGACCCGACGGCCGCGATGACGATGAGGATGACCGGCGTCCGGGAGCGCCAGGCGATCGTCATGATGACCGTCGCGAGCAGCGCCAGGATGGGCATCCCCACCGGGCCGGCGAGGTCGGTGAAATGGGTGACCGCCGTGTCGAGGCCGGGGCTGCGCCACGAGACGGCGAGGGTGAGGACGCGCTCGTCGACGGCGGCGAGCCGGCCGGCATCGGCAACCGACTCGTAGACCTCGCCCGTGGCCCACGTCGCGGCGACCGCGATGACGAGTCCCACCGCGGCCGTCAGGGCGAGGACGCCGTGCGAGGTGGTCCACGTCGTCAGCCGCATCACGAGGCGCACCAGCCCGCGACCGAACCCCGTGCTCCACGAGGCGAGGTCGCGCGTGCCGATGCGCTCGTCGGTGGGCCTGTCCTCGTCCAACATCGCCCTATCCTTGCAAAGGGGGCGTGGTGGCGGCGACGGCGGCCTGTGTGGGCGCTGGCGTCAGCCGTCGGTGACGCCGAGGCATCTCAGCTGCTCGGCGGCTCGACTGAGGACGACGCGGACGACGTCGGGCCGCTGGTGGCACCAGGCGAGCTGGGCCGCGGCGATGCTCGCGTCGGTGACCGGCCGGCCGTCGACGACCCAGTCGGGTCGCACGTCGACGGTGGGGTCGACGGCGTCGCGCACCTCGGGCTCGAGCGGTGCGTGCACGCTGCCCAACATCTCGTAGCCGGGGTCGACGGCCGTCTCGGGCCAGCCGAGGGTGCGCTGCACGCGGCGGGCCATACCGACGAGGACGGGGTTGCCGGGGTGGTTGATGGTGTTGGCTGCTCGCGTCCTGGCGGCCCGCAGCAGGTCGTGGACCGGGACGGCGCCGGCGGCCTCCTCCCGTCGTTGCAGGGCGCGAATCGACCAGGTCGTCACCGCGTCGAGATGAGCGGCGTCGAGGGGCGGCGGGGAGGGCAGACCGGCGGCCCGCAGGACGGTGCGCAGGTCGTGGTAGGGGACCGCGGGCGGTCGGTGGTCGGAGGAGTTGGTGACCACCTGGTAGGGGTGCAGTCCGACGAAGCGGATGATCGGGAAGACGACGGTCCGGGCTCGGGCGGCCGTGCGCCGCACGTCGTCCGTGCCCAGCGGCAGGTCGTGGTATCCGTTGGCGACGGGCTGTGTGAGCAGGACCGCGCAGCGCGCGAGCAGCCCCTGCAGACAGGGGATCTCGTCGACGGCGATCTCGTGCAGAGGGGGGATCCGGATGCTCGCACACGGTGACTCGGGCGCGCGCTGCAGCAGCAGTCGCAGCGACTCCGCCTGGCAGTTGCCGTGGACGAGCAGCAGCGGTCGGTCGTCGTCCGGGAGGGGCTTGAGCCCGTAGAACTCCCCGTAGTGGTGGGCCCGGGGCAGGTCCGCACGGGCCGCGGCAGGGAGGGTTGACAGGTCGGTGCCGGTGCTGTTCCTCGACGGCGTCATCCCGTTCCTCCCCTGCCGGTCGTTGCCCGGCTCGTCGCTGAGACCGTACCCAATCGGGTCTGCCCCGGCACCGCACACGTCGTCGCGCGGCTGGACAGGGTTGCAGGCTCGTAGTCTGAGGGCGGAGGTGGTGGCATGAAGGCCGAGGTCGGTGCGCGGCTCCCGCTTCACGACCCCGAGGTCGACGCCGCCGATGGCTCGGAGAAGGAGCCGAGGACCCGGACGGGCCGGCCCCCACGCGCTGTGAGCTCCGACAGGGACCGTGGCGGCGTGCTGGACCGCGTGGTGGGGTGGCGGCACCACCGCCTGAGCGGACTGTCCTCACCGGGGATGGTGCTCGCCGCGGGGTTTTACCTGCTGGCGAACACGCCGTCGCTCCTGCCTCGCACGTGGTTGATGCAGGGACTCATCGCTGCCGTCTGCGCCGTGCTGGGCTACGTCGCCGGGGTGGTGTGGGGTTGGG
>NZ_JANXRJ010000309.1 GCF_025353065.1 Lapillicoccus sp. | reverse complement strand
GACACCGCACTGACCACGAGCATCACCGTGAAGTAGAAGCCATCCCCACAACGGCCCCTGCGCACACCCGTGCACAGGGGCCGTTTCTCGTGTGCTGCGCACACCCCGGCCGAAAATCTTCGATGAAGACGTACAGCGTCGACGCTTCGCAGGCGTTCCACGAGCACTACCTCGGCCTCGTTCGCTCGCAGGCCGGACCCCCGCACGCCATCGTCTTCGAAACGAAGCCGATCGTGTTCGCACTGTCGACGTGGCGCAATCGCCGCCGCTACGCCGTCCGTTGATTGATCGGTTTACGGCGAACCTTCCGCGCAGGCCGTTCTCGTCGACCGCCACCGTGAGGATCCTTGGCTGCGACACGTACGCTAAACCGTACGTAAGGTGTACGCTCAGGTCATGAGTGCAGTGAGTGCGACGTCGGCCAGGTCAAACCTGTACCGGCTGATCGACCAGGTCAACGATGAGTCCGAGCCGCTGACCATCACGGGCCAGCGGGGCAATGCCGTGCTGGTCGGAGAGGCTGACTGGCGGGCGATCCAGGAGACGTTGTTCCTCGAAGCGGTTCCTGGTTTGGCCGAGTCGATCCGCCTTGCCCGAGCCGAGGGTGTTGAGGCCGCGTCGGCCGAACTCGACTGGTGACTCGTTGGACGTTGGCCTACTCGCGACAGGCGCAGAAGGACGCGAAGAAGATCGCGGCGTCAGGCTTGAAGTTGCGAGCCGAGCGACTTCTCGAGGTGGTCGTCGAGGACCCGTTTGGGACGCCGCCGCGGTACGAGAAGCTTGTCGGTGATCTGGTGGGGTGCTACTCGCGCCGCATCAACATCCAGCACCGACTCGTCTACGAGGTCGTCCCCGACCAGCACGTCGTCCATGTCCTGCGGATGTGGACCCACTACGAGTAGCCGCACGAAGCCCGTCACGACCCGCACCGGCCGACGACCCTCAACCGGTTGAGGATCGCTGCCCCGGACAGTGTTGACCGGTGCCGGGTGGGCCGCGTTCACTGGCGGTGTGGATGGAGATCTCGAGCGGACTCAGAACAGCCCGATGCCGTTGGCGTGCACGCTTGGCCCGGACCTCGGCCAGTCCCGCATCTTGCGTTGGCAGCGGCTCCACCAAGATGCTGGCCCCGTCGCCCGCCTCGACGCGGGCCGGCTCGAGGTCCGGTACCAGCCAGGGCCCGGTGTCCGGGCGGAGCTTGCCGCTTTGGCCGCCGCCGAGCAGACCTGCTGCTCCTTCGCGACCTGGAGCGTGTCGGAGGTCGAGGGTCAGCCGGTCCTGCACGTGGTGTCACCGACGGACACGCCGGAGGCGGTCGCGCCCATCGCGGCACTGTTCGGCGCCCTCGACCACGTGACCACGTCGCAGTAGCCGAAACTCGAGCGGGACGGTGGCGGGACTCTGCCCGGACGCACAAGAAGCGCCGGTCGTCATATCGAGCACGGTCAGCCTCGATAGACAGGCACCCACCCGGAACGGTCTCCCTCGGCTTGCCGACAACCCGGCCGACCTAGTGTCGCGCGCCGTAAGTCTTTTTGTGGTGGGGTGAGGGTTTGGCGTGGGCGATGATCTGATCGGCGTTCTTGGTCCAGGTGAAGGGGTGGGCGCGGTCGTTCCAGCCGTCGATGTAGGTGGCGATCGCGGTTTCGAGGTCGGCGACGCTGTGGAAGGTGCCGCGGCGGATGGCTTGGCGGGTGATGATGCCGAAGAAGACCATGTTCAACCACGATCCCGAGGTCGGCGTGAAGTGCATGTGGACGCGGGGGTGCTCGCCAGCCAGGCCTGGACGTTGGGGTGCTTGTGGGTCGCGTAGTTGTCGCAGACCACGTGCAGCTGGACGCGGGGGTAGGCGCGGGCCTGTCGTTCACGGAAATATCTGGCGTAGTTTCACGGAATTACCTGGCGCAAACGAGCGGCGAGTGTCCGCTTTGTCAGGGCTCGTGGAGCACGCGGATTCAGATCGGTCGGGCTGAGGCTGCCGTGTCCGCTGCCGGGCGCGTAGCCAGCAGGGGCCTACGCCAGATAATTCCGTGAAACTACGCCAGATAATTCCGCGCTTTACAGTCCTGGGGGTCTGATGGGCTGGTCCGGGCGGGTAGGACTGATGCCGCTCACCGTCGGATGCCGCAGGAGCTGCTGGAGTTGATCGAGGGCTTGGCGTTGCGGCGTCCGCCGCCGAGGATCGCGGAGGTGCAGCGGGCGGCGGCCG
>NZ_JANXRJ010000303.1 GCF_025353065.1 Lapillicoccus sp. | reverse complement strand
TGATGTGCGGTGGTACGCCGGGCCGACGTACGGCGCCAGACTCGACAGACTGGGCATGCCGTGGTTCGCGTACGACCGGGCCACCGAGGTGATGGCCAGCAACCTCGACGAGCTGTTCCCGCAGCGCGCCGCGCTCAAGGGTCCTCAGCTGATCTCGTTCGACCTGGACAAGTTCTTCGTGAGCCAAGTCGAGAATCACTACCAGGACATGGCCGCCATCAAGGACGGGTGGCCGTTCGAGGCACTGGTCTGCGACGGCGCTCTGTACGCAGAACTGCTTGTCGCAGAGTCGCTGCACCTACCGGTGTTCGCCGTTGGTCTCACGATGGTGATGCCCGATGCCCATGGACCCCCGCCGTTCTTCGGACTCATGCCCGCGCGCACGCTCCTGGGCCGCCTACGCCACGCGGTCGTGCGCAAGATGCTGGCCAGCGGCATGCGGGTCGGCACCATTCACTACAACGAGATCCTCGCCCGACACGGCGTCGCGCCGATCGGCTCTGACGGCTTCCCGCACGAACCGATGCTCAGGACGCAGCGGGTCTCCCTCAACGGCTCGCCCGGGCTGGAGTTCCCGGGATACCAACCCCTGCCCAACGCGGAGTACGTCGGCCCCCTCGTTCCGGCCCGTCGCGCACTCAGTGCCTCTGCCCCGCTGCCGGACGTCGTTGTCGACCCCACCGCGAAGGTCGTTGCGGTCTCCCAAGGCACCGTCGACAACACCGATCCGGCCAAGCTGATCATCCCGACCATCGAGGCACTCAAGGACTCCGGTGACGTCGTTGTGGCCACCACCGCGGGGGCACAGACAGCCGCGCTTCGCGCGCGCTACCCCCAGCCGAACGTCGTCATCGCGGACTTCATCAACTACGACGATCTGTCTCCCCACGTCGACGTGTTCGTCACGAGCGGAGGCTTCGGCAGCAACCTCGCTGCGTTCCTTCACGGTCTCCCGGTCGTCGGTGCAGGCAAGCGCGAGGGTAAGGACGACATCAACGCCCGGATCGGCTACAACAACCTCGGCATCGACCTGCGCAGCGAGCACCCGAAGCCGGCAGCCATCCACAAGGCAGTCCGCCGGCTCCTCGACGACCCCACCTACGCCCGAAAGGTCGCCGACCTGCGCGCGGAACTCCAGTCGTACGACCCGATCGGAACCATCGAGAAAAGGCTCCTTCAGGAGATGTGACCGCATATCCCCAGCCAGAGACCCTCCCACGAATGATGGCCGCTGCTATCTGGGCGCTGTGACTCTGCTCGCGAGGCGGCCGACGTCGAGCGCCACGGTGATGCCCATACGCGGCGGAGTGGGGTAAGTGCCAACGACCGAAGATTTGACCGGATCTGCCGATGAGCGGACGTGAGGCGAGTACTCATGACACCGTTGCCTGATGCAGGATTTCGCGAGCATAAGAGTCACCATCGTGAGTGCTCGTTACGGCGGCATCTATGAGCCGGGGCTGTGGCTGGCGTTCCCCAGTAACCCGGACCAGTTGCCAGCCGAGTGGGACGTTGACGATCTCACTGCGGCCCGGTACTAAGAAGAGCACTCGCACGAAGTCGGCGCGGGCAGTACGCCGGATGAGGCGCTCGCAAACTTGCGTGCCATCCTGACCCAGCGACGCGAGTAGGGCCCGGCGAAACGCTCGCTCATGCCGCGATCCGGGCGGTCACCGGGCGGCGGAGAGACCCTCACCCATCGAGTCGAGTGAGCAGGCTTCGCCGTGTGCACCGCGTCCAGACGGCGAGTTCTGCTCCCTCGACGGGGTGAACCTAGGTAGCCCACTGTGGGCGGAAAGACGCGCCCGCCCGTCAACAGGGGGGTGGCCAGTCATCTGGTACCGGCTCAACGAGACGGACGTCCAGGGCCGCGCCCCCAGTCCGTGACCCGTCCCGCTCACCAGGCGGGCGAGCTCGCGCGATCTTGACGCCCGGCACTCACCCCCGACCTCAGCGCAGCTGTTCCTGCTGCTGCCGCCCGGCCACGGCCAGCCGGTCGACGAGGTCGTTCATCTCGTCACCCGAGTGGCCCTTGACCCACCGGAAGGTGATGGTCCCCTGCTCCTGGTAGGCCGCGATGAGCGGCTCCCAGAGGTCACGGTTGGCCACCGCCTTCTTCTGGCTGTTGGTCCACCCCTTGGCCAGCCAGCCCTTGTACCACCCGTTGCGGAAGCAGTTGACGACGTAGGTCGAGTCGCTGACGACCTCGATCGGCCGCTCGGTCAGGGTCGTCACGGCCTCGAGCGCGGCCTGGACCTCCATCCGCTGGTTCGTCGTGTGGGCCGCGCCGCCGGAGCCCTGCCGGCCGTCCCTCGTCGCCCAACCCCAGCCGCCCGGACCGGGATTGCCCGAGCAGGCGCCGTCGGTCCACACCTCCAGCACGCCTTTCGCCGCGACGTCCGGGACTCTGGTGGCTGCGGAAGCCGGTTTCCCGGACGCCGTCCTAGTGGAAGCCGTCTTCTTCGTCTTCTTCGGTGCCGGCGCATCCCCGAGGTCGAGGGCCCCCTGGACGCACCCGTCGTGGAGGTAGCCGCTGCTGGTGGCGGTGCTGCTGATCAGGTCGCCGACGTCGAACGGCCGGTTGCAGACCCGGCAGACTCCGGGGTACTTCGCAGAGAACGGCATGTGAGACACCCTAGGCACAGCGGCGGCTTGACCCGTCTCGCGGTCGCCGCGCACGAAACTGGTCACGTGCCCGGTTCTGTATGCCGCTGGAGCGACGCCGCAGACGAAACTGATCACGTGCCCGGTTCTGTACGCCGCAGCGACCTCAGGGGGTGGTGAAGACCAGTGCGACGTTGTGGCCGCCGAAGCCGAACGAGTTGTTGAGGACGGCGACGTCGCCGTCGCCGAGCTTGCGCGGCTCGCGGAGCACGACGTCGAGCTCCATCTCCGGGTCGACCGTCTCGACGTTGGTCGTAGCGGGGGCGACGTGGTCGCGCACGGCGAGGATCGAGAAGACGGCCTCGAGCGACCCGGCGGCGCCGAGCAGGTGGCCGGTCATCGACTTGGTCGCGCTGATCGGGATGCCGGCCGTCGCATCGCCGAAGGCCCGCTTGATCGCCTTCGCCTCGGCGATGTCGCCGACGGAGGTCGAGGTCGCGTGGGCGTTGATGTGGGAGATGTCGGTGGGGGCCAGGCCGGCGGTCTCGAGGGCCGCGACCATCGCCCGGGAGGCGCCGGCGCCGCCGGGCTCGGGGCTGGTGATGTGGTAGGCGTCGGAGGTGACGCCGACCCCCGCGAGGACGGCGTAGATCGTGGCGCCGCGGGCCTTGGCGTGCTCTTCGGTCTCGATGACGATGACGGCCGACCCCTCACCGAGGACGAAGCCGTCGCGGTCGACGTCGTAGGGCCGCGACGCGTGCGTCGGGTCGTCGTTGCGGGTCGAGAGGGCGTGCATCGCGGCGAAGCCGGCGATCGGCAGCGGGTGGATGGCCGCCTCGGTGCCGCCGCAGACGACGACGTCGGCGCGGCCTTCGCGCAGCATCTGGACCCCCAGACCCATCGCCTCGGCGCCGGAGGAGCAGGCGCTGACCGGCGTGTGAGCCCCGGCGCGGGCGCCGAGGTCGAGCGAGACGGCCGCGGCCGGCCCGTTGGGCATCAGCATCGGCACGGCGAGGGGGTAGACCCGGCGCGGGCCCTTGACGCGGAGGTTCTCCCACTGGTCGATGAGGGTCCAGACCCCACCGATGCCGGAGCCGATGGCGACGGCGAGCCGCTCGGGCTCGACCTCGGGGGTGCCGGCGTCCTGCCAGGCCTCGCGGGCGGCGATCACGGCATACTGCGACGAGGGGTCGAGCCGGCGGGTCTCGACCTTGGTGAGCACCTCGCTCGGGGGCACGACGAGCTGCGCGGCGAAGGTCACCGGCAGGTCATATTGCGCGACCCAGTCGGCCTCGATGGGACGGGCGCCGTTGCGGCCGGCGAGCAGGCCCTCCCACGTCTCGGGGGCGGTGCCGCCGAGCGGGGTGGTGGCCCCGATCCCGGTGACGACGATGCGCGGTGCGCTGGATGGCGTCATGGTGCGTGGCTCCTTGGCGGGGGTGACAGGGGTGCTGTGCACCCCAGTGGGGGTCCGACTCGAGCCGGAAGCGGTCCCCCACCGTATGCCGCGTGGCTGGCTACCGGCGAGTCACCAGCGGGTCGAGCCGCCGGTAGCCGACCACGTGACGGGCCGCTCAGCCCTGAGCCGCTCGGCCCTGAGCCGCTCAGCCCTGAGCCGCTCAGCCCTGGGCGGTGTGGATGAACGTCACGGCATCGCGGACGGTCTTGAGGTTCTTGACCTCGTCGTCCGGGATGCGCACGCTGAACTTCTCCTCGGCGTTGACGACGATCGTCATCATCGACAGGGAGTCGATGTCGAGGTCGTCGGTGAAGGACTTGTCGAGCTCGACGGAGTCGGTCTCGATGCCGGTCTCCTCGTTGACGATCTCGGCCAGGCCCTCGAGGATCTCCTGCTCGCTCTGCGCCATGGTGGGCTTCTCCTTGTGGTGGTGCGGGTGTGGTGCTGCTGTCCCGAAAGGCCCGCGGGACGCGGGAGCTGGGTGGGTGTGGTGGTGAGGCTAGGGCAGGACGATGACCTGCGCGGCATACACCAGGCCGGCGCCGAAGCCGATCTGGAGCGCGAGACCGCCGTGGGGGATCTCGCCCTCGCGCAGCATCCGCTCGGTGGCGAGGGGGATCGAGGCGGCCGAGGTGTTGGCCGTCTCGGCGATGTCGCGCGCGACGGGGATGTCGGCGGGCAGCTTGAGCTGCTTGATCATCGCGTCGATGATCCGCATGTTGGCCTGGTGGGGCAGGAAGGCGTCGAGGTCGTCGATGGTGATGCCGGCCTTGTCGATCGCCTGCTGCGCGATGGGGGCCATGCCCCAGACCGCCCAGCGGAAGACGGTCTGGCCGGCCATCGTCAGCACCGCGTGCCCGTCGAGGGGCGCGCCGGCCGCGTCGAGCCACGGCTCGCGTTGGCGGATGGCCTGCCACTGGGCGCCGTCGGACCCCCAGATCGTGGGCCCGATGCCGGGCGTGTCGGACGGGCCGACGACCGCAGCCCCGGCGCCGTCCCCGAAGATGAATGCGCTACCGCGGTCGTCGTAGTCGGTGAAGTCGGAGAGCTTCTCGACGCCGATGACCAGGACGTGCTCGGCGCTGCCGCCGCGGACCATGTCGTTGGCGAGGGAGATGCCGTAGCAGTAGCCGGCGCAGGCCGCGGAGACGTCGAAGGCGGGGCACTGGACGCCGAGGCGCTCGGCGAGCATCGGGGCGGCGGCCGGGGTCGAGAGCAGGTGGGTGACCGTCGAGATGAGGATCGCGCCCACCTGCGAGGGCTCGAGGCCGGCGGCGGCGAGGGCGTCCCGGGCCGCGTGCTCGGCCATGTCGATGATCGACTCGTCGCGGGCGGCGCGGCGACGGCTGATGATGCCGGAGCGGTCGCGGATCCACTGGTCGGTGGAGTCGATGCGGTCGACGAGCTCGGAGTTGGGGACGACGCGCTCGGGGCGGTAGGCCCCGACGCCCCAGATGCGTGCGTGCCGGACGCCGTCGACCGTCGTCAGGGTGCCGGTGCCCTTGGGCGCCGGTGCGGTGCGGATGCTCTTGGTCATGGGGTCCTCGGGTGGTGCGGCGGGTGGTGCGGTGGGGTGGTGAGCGCGGGGCTAGGCGGAGGGGGCGGCGGTGTGCCGGGCGACGAGGTCGCGGGCGGCGTCGAGGTCCTCGGGCGTCTTCAGGGCGAGCAGCTCGACGCCCTTCATCGCCCGCTTGGCGAGGCCGACGAGGGTGCCGGCGGGGGCGAGCTCGATGAGCCCGGTGACGCCGAGCCGGGTCATCGTCTCCATGCAGAGGTCCCAGCGCACGGGGTTGCTGACCTGGGAGACGAGCCGGGTGAGGACCTCGTCACCGGTGCCGACCGGCTCGCCGTCGGCGTTGGACAGGAGGGTCGTCGACGGGTCGTGCGGGGTGATCGTGGCCGCCTGCTCCTGCATCGCGTCGACGGCCGGGGCCATGTGCACGGTGTGGAAGGCGCCGGCGACCGACAGGGCGATGACGCGCGCTTTGGCGGGTGGGTCGGCGGCAAGAGCGTCGAGCTGGTCAATGGTGCCGGCGGCGACGACCTGGCCGGCGCCATTGGTGTTGGCGGGGGTGAGACCGTGGGCCGCGAGGGCGTCGAGGACCTCCTGCGGGTCGCCGCCGAGGACGGCGCTCATGCCGGTGGGCGTCAGTGCGCTGGCGGCGGCCATTGCCCGGCCGCGGACGCCGACGAGGGTGAGACCCTCCTCGGGGCCGAGGACGCCGGTGGCGACTGCGGCGGTGATCTCGCCGACCGAGTGGCCGGCGAGGACCCCAGCGGTGCGGGCGGATCCGTCGGTGCCGGGCAGTGCGGCATACAGGGCGTCGAGGGCGAGCAGTCCGGCGCCGACGATGAGCGGCTGGGCGACCGCGGTGTCCCTGATCGTGTCGGCGTCGGACGTGGTGCCGTGGAGCACGAGGTCGGCGCCGGTGGCCTCGGACCACGCGATGGCCTTCTCCCGCAGGCCCGGCAGCTCCAGCCAGGGTGAGAGGAAGCCGGGGGTCTGGGAGCCCTGTCCGGGGCACACGATGGCGAGCACGGCTCCAGCCTGGCGGGTCGGGGGAGGTCACCGGCGCCTTCGAACCCCACGAACAATTCCGCCGAGGTTTGGAGGTTTCCTACAACACCTCAGCAGGCTCCCCGTCGCCGTGACCCGCCGGCCCGACCCCCGGTATGCCGCCGGCCCGCTCCGGCGCGCCGGCCCGCCACGGCGTGACGACGGGTTCGGCGAGCCGGCCGACGGCCAGGGCCAGTTGCACGGTGAGCGCCTCGCGGGGGTGGCCGAGGTCGTAGCCGACGATGTCGACGATGCGGCCGAGGCGGTAGCGCACGGTGTTGGGGTGGACGAAGAGGAGGCGTGCGGTCGCCTCGAGCGCGCAGCCCTGCTCGAGGAAGACCGTGGCCGTGCGCAACAGCGTGGGGTGGGCCTCGAGCGGGTGGTGGATCCGGTTGACGAGGGTGCGCCGAGCGGGGCCGTCGCCGGCGAGGAGGCGCTCGGGGAGCAGGTCGTCGGCGTGGACGGGGCGGGGGGCGGCGAGCCAGGCCGGCACGGCGGCGAGGCCGCTGAGGGCGGCCCGCGCCGAGCGGCCGGCGGCGAAGAGATGGGGGACGGTGGGCCCGATGACGATCGGGCCGTCGCCGAAGTGGTCGGCGATGTCGGCCACGACCTCATCGGGCGCGGTGGTCCCGCCCAGGATGACCACGAACCGTCGGCGCTGCACGGCGGCGAGCGCCTCGGCCCCGGCGCGGGAGGCGGCCCGTCGGACGGCGTCGACCGAGGCGGCAGCGGAGCCGCCTGCGCTGCCGGACGGGGCGGCTCCGGCGACGACGGTGACGGAGGCGACCGATCCCCAGCCCAGCGCGGTGGCCCGGCTCTGCATCGAGTCGTCGGCCTCGCCGCGCAGTACGGCGTCGACCACGAGGGCCTCGAGCCGGGCGTCCCAGGCGCCGCGCGCCTCGGCGGCCCGGGCATACACCTCGGCTGCGGAGAAGGCGATCTCGCGGGAGTAGCGCAGGACCCCCTCGCGCAGGATGCGCTCGTCCGTGCTCGTCGCGAAGTCGGCGACCTCGTGCTCGACGACGTCGACGACGGCGCGCACGAGCTGGAGGGTGTGGTTGAGGCTGATCGAGCGGGTGAGCTCGCGCGGGGCGGCGCCGAAGACGTCAGCGGTGATCGGCTCGTCGAGCGTGTCGATGCCCTTGTCCGCGTCGGTGAGCAGCCAGGCGACGAACGAGCCTACGGCCGCCTGGATGACCAGGCCCACCCAGGAGCGGTCCTCGGCGCTGAGCCGGCGGTACCACCCGTGGTCGGCCTCCATCCGCTTGAGCGCCGATGCCGACAGGGAGCCGGCGCTGCGCTCGAGCTTGTGCCGGGTCGCCGCCGTCAGCCGGCGTCGGGAGTGGGACGGGGGAGTGGCCACAGCTTCAGTCTAGTTGTGGGCGCCCCACAAACCCCGCCCCCGGATTGGGGTGAGAACGCGTCATCGATGACGCGTTCTCACCC
>NZ_JANXRJ010000291.1 GCF_025353065.1 Lapillicoccus sp. | reverse complement strand
GTGAAGATCTCGCTGCGCTTGGTCGGGATCGCGGTGTTGCGCTCGATGAGCTTGGTGAAGCGGCCGTGCTGGGTCTCGATGCCCAGGCTGAGGGGGGTGACGTCGATGAGCAGGACGTCCTTGCGCTCGCCCTTGAGGACGCCGGACTGCAGGCTCGCGCCCACGGCGACGACCTCGTCGGGGTTGACGCCCTTGTTGGGCTCCTTGCCGCCGGTCAGCTCGGTCACGACCTTGCTCACGGCGGGCATCCGGGTGGAGCCACCGACCAGCACGACGTGGTCGATGTCGCCGACCTTGATACCTGCGTCGGCGATGACCTTGTTGAACGGGCCCTTGGTGCGCTCGAGGAGGTCCTGGGTCAGCTGCTCGAACTGCGCGCGGCTGAGGGTCTCGTCGAGGTGGATCGGGCCGTTCTCGGACATCGAGAGGTACTGCAGGTTGAGGCCGGTCGAGGTCGAGGAGGAGAGCTCTTTCTTGGCCTGCTCCGCGGCGTCACGCAGCCGCTGCATGGCGATCTTGTCCTTGGACAGGTCGACGCCGCTGCTGTTCTTGACCGTGGTGAGGAGGTGGTTGACGATGCGCTCGTCCCAGTCGTCGCCGCCGAGCTTGTTGTCACCGCTCGTGGCGCGGACCTGGATGGTCGAGAAGCCGTCCTCCGGGTCCTTGCCGACCTCGAGGAGGGACACGTCGAAGGTGCCGCCACCGAGGTCGAAGACGAGGATGAGCTCGTCCTCCTTGCCCTTGTCGAGGCCGTAGGCGAGCGCCGCGGCGGTCGGCTCGTTGATGATGCGCAGGACGTTGAGGCCCGCGATCTCGCCGGCCTCCTTGGTGGCCTGGCGCTCGGCGTCGTCGAAGTAGGCCGGCACGGTGATGACGGCGTCGCTGACGGGCTCGCCGAGGTAGGACTCCGCGTCACGCTTCAGCTTCTGCAGGATCCGGGCGCTGATCTCTTGCGGCGTGTACTTCTTGCCGTCGATCTCGGTGCTCCAGTCGGTGCCCATGTGGCGCTTGACGGAGCGAATCGTCCGGTCGACGTTGGTCACGGACTGGCGCTTGGCGATCTCGCCGACCAGCACCTCGCCGCTCTTGGAGAACGCGACGACCGACGGCGTGGTGCGCCCGCCCTCCGCGTTCGCGATGATCGTCGGCTCCCCGCCCTCGAGGACGGCGACGGCCGAGTTGGTGGTGCCCAGGTCGATTCCGACCGCACGTGCCATGGTGACTCTCCTCATTGCTTGCTGCTGTGGTCTGGTGGCCCGCCGGTATGCCGTGTGGCGCGGCATACGGGCTGGGGCTCGGTGACAAATCTGCTCCGGAACGGCCCTGGTTGTCAAAACCGCGCTCGGCAAACTTGCGTTCACCCGACTCAACTCTGGGCACGGCGTCGGTGTTCCCGCTGCTGCCCACTGATTTCGCCCAGCCGGACTCCGGACTTCCCAACGACGCCGGATCGCTCGAGCGCGTCAGCGTTCACTATGCCCACCACGAATCATCTTCTGAGCGGGAGCACGCTACGTCAGATGGCCAACCGACCGCGACCCAGCTGCCGCACGCTGCCCGAAGATCCCACCCGCGCCGCGCCACCTGACTGCGGGTGCGCCGCCAGACAGACAAAGGGACGCCGGCGGCACGGCATACCCGGACAAAAGCCGAAACCTTCCGGCCCTTTGTCTGTTTGGCCGAGCACTCTGCCGGGCGCCACGCCCGTGCAGTCCATCTGCCCGAGGACTCGGCACGACCTTCATCCTCCACGATGACCGCCGCCGTTCGACCGGCTCAGAGCCCTGCGTGGTGGGGCAGCGCGATCTCGAGCGCGTGCTCCTGGACGTGGTCGATCACGTGACGGAGGGCTCCCGTCGAGACGACGCCGTCGCCGAGCAGTGACGCGACCACCTGCGGGACGGGCGGCTCGACGAGCGCGGGCAGCTCCTGCCGGATGATCTCCAGGATCGGCACGATCGCAGCCGCGACGCCGCCGGCGATGATGATGAGGTCGCTGTCGAAGGCCTTGGCGATGGCGGCGCAGACGCGGGAGAACTGTTCGCCCAGTCGTCGGACGACCGCGGCCGCGAGGGGATCGCCGTCCCGGGCGGCGTCGAACACGAGCTCCGTCGTGAGGTCGTTCGCACCCAGCTGCCGCAGGCTGGAGTTGCGCGCGCCACGACCAGCGGCCAGCGCCTCGAGGGTCCATCGGCGGCTCAACAGGCCGATGCCGTCGGCCGAGCCCACGCCCTCGACCAGGTTGAGCCAGCTCATCTCCCCGCCTCGTCCCGAGCTGCCGCGGAAGACCCGGCCGGCCTCGATGACTCCGGCTCCGAGGCGCTCGCCGGCCAGCAGGGTGACGAAGTGGTCGCTGCTTCCGCCGCTGCCGACCCATCGCTCGGCCAGGGCCGCGAGGTTGGCGTCGTTGTCGACCAGGACGGTCCACCCGTGCGCCGCGGACAGATGGGCGCCGATGTCGGCGTTGATCCGGTTCCAGAACGCATTGGTCCTCGTGACCGTCCGCCCGTCGCTTCCCACCGGGGCCGGCAACCCCACCCCGACGGCAAGGACCATCTCCGACGAGATCCCCTCTGCCACACAGGCTTCCAGTACTGAATCGGGTGAGACGCTCGGACGCAGGCCGACCTGGCCGGGCAACGCCCAGCTACCAGGGATGACCGCACCGGCCAGAGCGGCCGAGGGTGACCACGACGACGACAGAACCGCCACCGGCGCACCACCGGAACCGGAACCACCGCCAGCAGAGAACGAGACCCCGGTCGTCGCCGCCGGCATACCCGAGCCCGGCACCGACGGCGCAGGCGCCACCGGACGATCGGACGGACGGACCTGAACGGCACCAGCCGCCCTGGATTCCACCGACGCCGAGGTGCGCACGGTATGGGGCTGCCGCCACTCGCCGCAGGTCGCCACATCGACAACCGGCCGGCCCACGAAAGCACTCGCGACACGGGTGGCGCCGGTCGTCGTGACGGGGTCCGCAGTGGTGCCGACGTTGGTCCCGACGTCCACCGCAGCGATGAACGTGATCCTGCCTGGCACAACGGAATCGGTGGCAGGACCGGGGGTCGTCGAGGGCCTCCGGAGCAGGGTCGCGTCGGCGCCGAAAGCGGCGTTCGTCGGGCCGGTGACAACGCCCGCGAGGCCCGTGACGACGCCTGTGACAACGGTGTTCACCGGTGTGACGACCGGACCCAGAACCGGGACTGAACCGGCGGCACCCAGGGTCTGGGTGACCACCTGGTTGACCGTCCGGTTGACCGGGGTCACCACGTTCGTTGCGGTCGTTGCCGCGGTTTGCACGAGCCCGGCAGCGGCGGTGGTGGCGGAACTGGTCGTGGTGGTCACCACGGACGTGGTGGCCTTGGCCACCTCCGTTACCAAAGATCCAACGGCCGCCTTGACGGTGCCGACGGTGCCGACGGTGCCGACGGTGCCGACGGTGCCGACGGTGCCGGGTTGGCCGAGACGAGCTTCACCGTGATGGGCACGACCGGCGCGAGCGCGGCTGGCGCCGCCTTGGCCGGGGTGGGCGCAGCCGGTCGGGCCGGGGAGGCAGGCGCGACGGGCGGCACGGACACGCTCGTCGCAGCAGCTGCCGGGCTGGCTGGCAGGGTGACGACGTGGCCGACAACACGTCCGAGACCGGCTCCGGCGGTCTGCGCCACCGAGCCCACCGAGCCGACTGAGCTCACCGCGTTCAGCAGGCCCGGCGCGGGAGTGTCGGCGTGGGCGGCGGAGGTCCCCAGCAGGAACCACCCGGCCCCGGCCACGGCGGAGAGCAGACCCAGACGGACCACCCGCTTCGCGGAGACACGTACTGCACTCATCTGCTCTCACCCCCTGACATTTTGCCGATGACGGACATCGTGACCCTCAGGACATCACGCAGAACTTCAGAAAGCAACCTAAACCGGACATACGTCTCCGCAGGGATAGGCCCATCCGCGCCCCGGGCGCACGATGCCGACCGTGAGCGATCGGCCGATCGGATGGCGTTACCGGGTCTTCGTGGTCGACACGGAGAGGACGCCGTTCCGATAGGTCCACACCGTCGTGGGGTGGAGCGACGGACAGCAGGTGGGGTCCTGCGGAAGGACGTAGCGGTTTTCGTGGACCGTGATCGTGCCGGCCGCGATGGTCACCTCGGGACTGAAGTAGCCCAGGCTCGGAAGCACCGGGGCTCCGGGGTGCTGGGGGTGCAGGACACCGATCGCCCTGACCGCGCCGGTCGACCCGGAGAACACGACCATCGAGTCCTGGACGTGCCCGACCGCCGTACCGCCGGTGTTGTAGCACCGGACGTGCAGGACTGCTTCGTCCTTCTCGCCACCGTCGAGGTTCCCGAAGACAGGGCCGTCCGCCGTCGTGACGTCGACCTGAGAGCTGCCGACGTCGACTCCTGACGGCGCCGGGACACGCGCCGCACCTTTCGCCAACCGGACCGGAGCCTGGAGACCACACACTGCACCCGGCAGGGTCACCGAGCCCCAGTCGATCCCGTGCAGCGAGATGGCCCCGGGCGGTGCAGTGGAAGAGCTGGTCACCACGGTGGGCGCCGACGCGGTGGTCGACGGAGACGTTGATGTCGTCGTCGGGGCGGGCAGCGAACCAGGATGCGAATCGGTGGTCGCCGTGTCGACCGAGGACGAGACGGTCGTCCCCGAAGCGGCGACCGCTCCCGTCGTCGTGCAGCCGGCGAGGCCGACAGCGGCCGACGCCGTCAGGAGGATGAGGGCGGATCTCTGACGTCTCATGCCGGGGCTCAGCCGCTTGGTGCCGTTCGTCTGAGGTCGGAAGTTTTTCACATCACTAAGACGCCGGACGGCAGGCCGGGGTTGTCGCGTCCGAGAACTTCTCGGGATCTCAGGATGACGGACGCGACTGATCGGGCCGACGAGGCGGGCGGCATACAGGTGCGCAGGATGTCGTCGTGCGACACTCAGCCCCTGATGCACGGCATCCGGCGTTCGCGTCGCGACTCGGCGACGTGAACGTGACCAGGGGGTCTGATGATGACAGCAAAAGCTGCGGCGTGTGCGGTGGTCCTGACCGGGCTGTTGGGAGCGTGCTCGTTCTCGGCGTCGACGGGGACGCCGAGTCTCTCCAAGGCGGAGCTCGAGAGTCGGATCTCGGCCCAGCTGGCGAAGACGGTCGGGCAGTCACCGAGCAGCGTCGTGTGCCCTGGGCCGCTCGACGCAACGGTCGGGAAGACCGAGAGGTGCACGCTCGTCTCGGCCGCCGGCAACACGTTCGGGCTCACCGTCACCGTGACGTCGGTGTCCGGGGCCACGCTGAACTTCACCATCGCGGTCGACCAGACCCCCTCGGCCACGGCGACCACCTGACCTGACGCCGGTTGGCTGGGGATCGAAAACCGTTCAGGGACAATAGCGTTCGACATACCTGGGGTCGCCGAGCGGGGTGACGTCGCGGTCGCGGAGCACCACGGAGACGTCCTTGCCGCGGAGGCCGCACGCCGTCGTGAAGGCGGACGACGGTCCGTCGGTGTACTCGATCTCGATGAGGTGGGCACCGTAGGCGGCGGTGTAGGTCTCGCACTCGGAGTAGGCCTGACACTCCTCGGCGACCGCGAAGTCGAAGTCGAAGCCGAGCCCGCGGGCCGCCGCGGAGAGCTCTGCGGCGTTCTTCTGACCCAGAGAGAGCCGGGCGCGGTGGGCCCGCTCGGCGAGCCGCCGGCCGAGCAGCAGGGCGTCGTTCGCGGAGAGGAGCCCGTCGGAGCGGGTGTAGGAGTCGAGGTTGTCGGCCTCCACGGCGCGGTAGCCGCGGGCGGCGCAGTCGTCGACCCAGCTCCCGACGACGGTCATCAGCTCGTCCTGCCGGGTGGCGGTCCTGATGTCGAACAGCGGCTCGTGCCACTGCTGGTCGATGACCAGACTGCCGCCCGCGTCGCGCAACAGCAGATCGGGGTGGTGGGTGGTCCACCAGGTCACGGCGTCCGGTTGGGCCTGGAAGGCGTTGAGATAGCAGATCGAGAAGACCCTCGGGTCCGGGGCGGTGGTGTGGTCGCGATCGACGATCGTGACGCCGGCGGGTGGCGGGTAGGCACCGCCGATCTGGTAGCTGAACCGGCCGCCCGGCGGAGGCAGGAGGACCGGCGCTGCGACCGGCGCAGCAGTCGGTGGAGGGTCGGCGTCAACCGACTGCTGGCCGACTCGCTCGCACCCGGCGGCATACAGCGCCAGCACGAGCGCGCACCCGAGGGCGACGCGCCGACGGCCGGCACCGGACGTGCGTCGTCGTCGGGTGACCCGAGGTCGGGTCATCCGCGTGGCGCTGCGAGTCCGAGCCGTGGGTAGAGCCAGGCCATCGCGGCCGCGTTGCCCAGGCTCAGGGCGGGTTCGACGTGGCCGCCCTGGGGGATGACGTCGACGGTGACGTGCAGACCGGCCGCACGCGCGGCCGCGATGACCCGCACCACTCCGGGGGCGAAGTAGTCGTCGTTGCTCCCGTAGGAGAAGAAGGCGTTGCCGACGAGGCGGACGCGGCGGCCCAGCAGGGTCACCGGCTTCTGGGCGTCGTATGCCGCCTCGTTGCCGTGGAAGATGTCCGCGAGAGTCTGTGACTGGTGCTCGAAACCGGGGAAGGCCTCACCGGAGATGCTCACGAGGTTGCCCCAGGTCTCGGGGTGCTTGGCGGCGAAGGAGACGGCGCACTGGGCGCCGTTGGAGAAGCCGGCGACGGTCCACGCCGAGCGCAGCGGGCTGACGTTGAGGTGGTGCCTGACCCAGGACACGACGTCGGTGTCGATGTAGGTCTCGACGTTGCCGTAGGTGGGCGTGTTGAGGCACAGGGTGTCCTGGCCGGGACTCCCGAGCTGGTCCGCCACGACGACGATCGGCGCGAGACCATGATGCTGGCGGGCGAGTGCGTCGAGGCTCTCGCGGGCCAGGAAGGTGTCGGGGCTGCCGGGTTGCCCGAACATGAACACGACCACGGGTAGCGGCGGTGGATGGGCCACGAGCGCCGCCGGTGGCAGGTAGATGCCGGCAGGACGAGCGGTGAAACCCGACACGGTCCCGGGAATCACCACTGTGCCGACCCGGCCGGCGGCGGGCAGGTCGCTCGGAGGGCGCCAGGTGACGGCTAGCGGTAGAGGCCAATCGGGCCGTATTCGCCTGTGCCCGAGCGGGTTCCGCGGTACGACGGGCAGCAGGGCGGACGGGTCTGCGGTGGGTGGCAGGGCGATCGGGGTCCCGGCCGAGAGGCCCAGGGCGGCCGCCATGGTCTGGTTGACGCCATAGACCGCGTTGATGCCGAGGCCGGTCGTCGCGACGAGGACCGCCGCCGCAGCCAGGGTGACGGCACGGTGCCACCAGCGGGAACGCCGCAACGCTGCGGCGGCGACGGCCAGTGCAGCGAAGCAGGCCAGGACCCAGTAGCGGGCCGGCCAGAGCAGGGGCACACCGGTGAGGTTGAGCGGGCCCTCGACGAGCCAGAGCGCGGCGACTCCCACCGCCGCCCCGGCCGCCGAGGCGATCACGACCTGGCGCAGCCGGTGCGGGCGGCGGCGGAGGGCCACGAACAGGGACGCAGACGCGCCGCAGGCGTAGGCGATCGCGAGGACTCGGGGGTCCTGGATGTGAACGGCGAGGAACCCCTCGACCAGGCCGCTCACGCGACGCGGCTCGGGCGGTCCGGGACGGGTGCGGCGGGTGCTGACGCGCGCGAGCGCCGTCGTGCCGTGGCGATGGTGGAGGCGAGCCGCCACCATGACCCTCGGCCGGCATCGGGCAGGTAGGCGCGAGCCACGGCCTGGCCGATGTTGGGCAGGTTGGTGGGGTCGGGATAGACGATGTACATGGGTCGGAACTCGGGCTGGAACTTCGCCTTGAAACGCAGCAGGGACTGGAACCCGTAGACCGGCTCGAGGGTGCGTCCGATGATGTCGAGCAGCCGGTCGAGGGGCGGCGCGAAGCCGTCCTGGGCGGCGCTCGCGGCATCGGGGCGCTCGACGCGGGCGAGCGGGGCACCGGACAGGCTCATCACGGCATACCCCTCGCACTGGAAGTCGAGGACGGCCTGACCGATGAGCAGCTCGATGGAGCCCCGGAACCCGGTGCTCCGGCGGCGCATCACGTCGAGGGTCCACCCGACGACCTCCCCGTCCTGGTGGATGGGGAGCCACGACGCGACGGCGTGGACGGTCCCCTCGGCGTCGACGACGAGCTCGCAGCGCACCGCGGGGTCGAGCATCTGCGCGAGGCCGCCGAGGGTGAAGCCGAGCTCGGGCAGGGCCTGCGCGGTGAGCCAGTCGTGGCAGATCCAGCGCACCTGGGCAGCGAGTCGTTCCGGAGTGCTCGCCAGATGGGTCCACTCGATGGTCAGGCCCTCGCGCCCAGCATGGTTCATCGCGGTGCGGATGTCCTGGAACTGCCTGCCGGAGAACGCGATTGCGCCCAGGGGCAGCCGAGTCTCCTCGGCGACCTGGAGCGTCTTCCAGCCGTCCTCGCGTGCCAACGCGGCGAACTCGGCGCCGGCGGAGTAGAAGCAGGGCGTCCAGCCCATCCGGTCGCAGTGTGCCGCGAACTCGCGCAGCACCTCATGGTGCGTGGCCGCGCCACCGATCGGGTCACCGACCGTGAGCGCGACACCACGTTCGAGCCGGTAGCCGACGGCTGCCGTGCCGGCGCTGCTGAACCAGTGATGGATGCCGGCCCAGGTGGCCATCCAGGACAGCGGACCGCCACCGGACGCGGTGAGCAGGGCGCGGAGCCGCTCGTGCTCCGCGCGGCCCGGGTCGACGTCCACGCGCAGCGCGTGAGCGACCAGCAGCAACACCGCTGCCCAGGTCAGCGGACCGATCCAGTAGAAGAGGAAGACCGCATCCGTGCCGACCGGGAGGAGGGTCGGCTGGTCGGCGCCGAACAGATCGAGCGGGAGCAGCCGCATCACCAGGTCACGGGCCAGCGCCGCTGCGCTCGCGCTCGGGCTCCAGTCGTCGCCGAAGAGCAGACCGATCCCCACGTATGCCGCGGAGGCGCCGACCAGGATCAGCGCACACCGCTTCGCCAGTCGCTGGTACTGAACCGCCGGCGCCCGGATGACGAAGAGTCGCCGGCTGACGACGAGCAGGCCGAGCACGAACAACGGCGCCAGGGTCGGCAGGGCGTGCTGGGTCAGCAGCTGCCCGACCCGCTCGGGCATCCCCACCCCCGGCGGCACTCCGAGGCCCCCGACGCGACCGCGGCTGGCCAGCAACGGAAGGATGACGAACACCGCCGCCGAGGCTGCGGCCATGACCCCGGTCGCCACCAGGCTCGCCAACCACGCCGCCC
Organism: Lapillicoccus sp.; assembly: GCF_025353065.1. Lineage (GTDB taxonomy): Bacteria > Actinomycetota > Actinomycetes > Actinomycetales > Dermatophilaceae > Lapillicoccus. The sequence goes on along the minus strand of NZ_JANXRJ010000291.1, from coordinate 24,344 downwards.
GTCGGCCGCGCGCCAGGCCGGTCGCGATCGCCAGCAGCACGAAGCTGGGGACGCAGGCCTTGAGCACGCCACCGAGGCCCTGGTGCTGCTCGACGTGAGCGAACGTGCACGCCGCCGCACTCGCATGCAGACACACCTGGCCCACCTCGGAGGCGGACGGTGACGCGAGGTCGAGGAGGGACCCGAGGGACGTCAACGGTCCTGCGGCCGCCGACAGGGCCGCGACCACCGGGCCCAGCGCGGAGCACGCGACGACGATCGCGACCAGCATCCGCGCCTCGCCGACCTTGGGCACCGGGGACCTCTCGGCCGGCTCCGGAAGCATCACCGCGCCGGCAGCCAGACCGATCAAGGCCGCCCAGAACGTCACCACCCCGCCGGCGTCGCCGTCATAGAGCACCGCTGTGACGACGAAGGCGACCGCTGCGGCCCGGACCCGGCGACGCCACAGCGTCGACATCCCGGCGCTCGAGACCAGGAGCGCGCCCAGGGCGGCAGAACCCGGCCCCCCGAAGGGCGTCTCGGTCAGGGCGTGGCTCCACCGGGGAAACACGCTGGCGATGAGGGCGGCATGCAGGGTCGCCACGAGCAGGGCCACGACCTGGATCGACACCAGCACCAAGGCATACCGCAGGGAGCCGAGCAGGCGCTCCGCGATCAGCCCGCACGTCAGCAGCGCGCCGATCGAGCTGACGTACGCGATCGGGTTCTGCGCGACGACGAGATTGGCCAGGACCGACAGCGGGTGGAGCGTGGTGATGTCCAGCCGCACGAGGCCATGGGCCCGGAGTCCGGCCGACACGGCACCGGTGGCTCCGAGCACCAGGACCGTCACGATGACCAGGGTCGCCGGAGCGCCACGCAGACCGCGGGCAACGGCACGGCTGAGCCGGGCGGCCCGGTGCGTTCCCCCCAGGCCTCCAGCCGCGGCCCTGCCCCGCGGGCTCCCCAAGGAGCCCAGCCGTGACGTCAACGTCCACCTTCTGTCATCGTGCGGTCGGCCCAGCGCCTTCCCCGTGATCGATGCGGGCCAGAACCGCTGTCCCTCAGAGTGGCACAGACCCGCTGAGCCCACCCTGAGAAACCGCGCCACCTCGACTCCGAGTCGAGTCGCCCGTGGGCGGGGACGTTCGGCCCTACCGACGCACCGGCAGCCGGACCAGCCTGAGGTCGACGAGAGGGCAACCTCTCGGTGCCCGGCTGGAGGAGTTCTGATGAGGCGCGTGCTGAAGTGGTTGGTCGTCGTCGTCGTGGTCGCGCACGGGCTGCTGCACCTGCTCGGTGCCGCCAAGGGATTCGGCTGGGCGGAGGTCAGCCAGCTCACGGAGCCGATCGGCCCCGTCCCGGGGGCCGGGTGGCTCATCGCCGGCGCCCTGGTCGTCGTCGCCGGGCTGCTGCTGGCCCGTGCCGTCCGCTGGTGGTGGATCGTCGGTGCCGGCGCCGTGGTGGCGTCGCAGGCAGTCATCCTCACCTCGTGGGACGACGCCAGGGCCGGCTCTCTCGCCAACCTCGTCCTCCTGGTCGCGGTCATCCACGGGTATGCCGCGCACGGACCGGTCAGGTTCCGCGCCGCCTACGACCACTGCGTCACCACGGCCCTCTCCGCACTGCCGAACGGCGCCGTGGTGACCGAGGCCGACCTGGCCCGTCTACCTGCGCCGGTCGCCGCCTACGTCCGGAGCAGCGGCGCCGTCGGGCAGCCTCGGGTGGAGAGCGTCCGGGCCACCATCCGCGGCCGCATCCGGGCCGGCACCGACGCGACGTGGATGACCTTCACCGGCGAGCAGGTGAACACGTACGGGCCCGAACCCTGCCGACTGTTCATCATGGACGCCACCCCGTGGGGCCTGCCGGTGGACGTCCTGCACACCTACGTCGGAGCCGTCGCCACGATGCGCGTCAAGGCCTGCTCCCTCCTGCCGATGGTCGACGCCGTCGGGCCGGACCTGGACCGCGCCGAGACCGTCACCGTCTTCAACGACCTCTGCATCCTCGCGCCCGCTGCCCTCATCGACGCGCGGATCACCTGGGAGCCCCTCGACGCCGACCATGCCCGAGGCACCTTCACCAACGGGCCGCACACCGTGACCGCCGTGCTGGCCTTCAACGCGCGGCACGAGCTGATCGACTTCGTCTCCGACGACCGGCTGCGCGCCTCGCGGGACGGCAGGACCTTTGTCGCCCAACGGTGGTCGACGCCGATCCGGGACTACCGCGTGGTCGAGTCCCGCCGAGTCGCAACCGCGGGGGAAGGCCGGTGGCACGCCCCTTCACCAGAGGGAGCGTTCACCTATCTCGAGTTCCACCTCGAGCAGATCGCCTACAACGCGGGCAGCGGGCGACGCGGCAAGCCCGGGCCCTTCGGCCCTAGTGCCGTGCTCCTGCGGCAACCAGCATGAGGACTTCAGGAGCCAACGAAAGGTCGTGCATCATGAACACGTATGGGCTCGGCGGCAAGGTCGCCGTCATCACGGGAGGCGCCTCCGGCATCGGTCGGGCGTGTGCCCACACCCTGGCCCGTTCAGGTGCGGACATCTCGATCTGGGACCTCGACAAGGACGGCCTCGAGCTGGTCATCAAGGAGCTGGAGGCCTACGACTACCGAGCGCACAGTGCGGTCGTCGACGTCAGCGACTCGGCTGCGGTCGATCTCGCGATGCAGCACGTGCTCGACACCCTGGGCCACGTCGACATCGCCGTCTGCAACGCCGGCATCGGCGGGACGGCCGCGCCCAGCGCCGACTACACCGACGAGCAGTGGCACCAGGTCACCGGGGTGAACCTCGACGGGGTCTTCTACACCCAGCGCGCGGCGATCCGCGCGATGCGCCACGGCGGCCGCGGCGGCTCGATCATCAACATGGCCTCGATCCTCGGCGCGGTCGGGTTCGCCTCCGCCAGCGCCTACACCGCGGCCAAGCACGGCGTCGTCGGACTCACCCAGGTCGCCGCCTGGGAGTATGCCGCCGACCACATCCGGATCAACGCCGTCGGGCCCGGATTCATCCGCACCCCGCTCGTGGATGACCACCTCGACAAGGCGACCCTCGAGATGCTGGCGGGCCAGCACGCCCTGCAGCGCCTCGGCGAGGCCGAGGAGGTGGCCGAGCTGGTGGCCTGGCTGGCCAGCGACGGTGCGTCCTTCGCGACCGGCACCTACTACCCCATCGACGGCGGCTACCTCGCGCGCTAGTCGTCAGCCGGGACTGAGCTCATCACCACCGGGTCTGAGCTCATCACCACAGCTCATCACCACAGCTCATCACCACACTGCGCCGTGACAACGGCCCGAGTCGGAAGGCGGCGCCGTGCAACAGGTCGACATTCCAGCGGCACCACTCGAGGTTCTGGCGTTGCTCCTCCCTGCCGAACGGTGGTTTCGCCTGAAGGAAAAAGCTGCCCACGCTCGTGACCTGCTCTCCGACCGCGTGGTGTGGAACGTCAGCGCCACCGCGGAGGGGGGTGGTGTCGCGGAGATGCTGCACACGCTCCTCGCCTACGGTCGCGGGGCCGGGGTGGACCTGCGGTGGCTCGTGCTGGACGGAGACCCGGAGTTCTTCGCGATCACCAAGCGGATCCACAACGCCCTCCACGGTGCGGAGGATGACGGACATCGCCTGGGCGCTGCCGAGCACGAACACTACGAGCGGGTTCTTCGCGGCAACCTGGCCGAGCTGACGACCCTGGTCCGGCCCGGCGACATCGTGCTGCTGCACGACCCCCAGACGGCCGGGTTCGTCGAGGCGATGCATGCGGTCGGAGCGCACGTCGTGTGGCGGTGTCACATCGGGCGGGACGACCCCACTGCCGCAACCGCGCGGGGTTGGGACTTCCTGCGGGGCTATCTCCAGGACGCCGACGCCTTCGTCTTCTCCCGCCGGGCCTACGTCCCGACGTGGGTCGTTTCCGACCGGGTGCGGGCCATCGCGCCCTCGATCGACCCGTTCTCGACCAAGAACCGCGACCTCGACGACGTCGAGGTCGACACCGTACTTCGCCAGGTCGGGCTGATCGCCGGGCGTGACGCCAGCCCCTCGCTCGAGTTCACCCGCCGTGACGGCACCACCGGTGTCGTGCGCCGGCATACGCATCTGCTGTCGGGCCCGCCACCGCCCGCCGACGCACGGTTGGTCGTGCAGGTCAGTCGATGGGACCTGCTCAAGGACATGGCCGGCGTGCTGTCGGCCTTCGCCGACTTCATCGTGCCGGCCACCTCGGACGTGCACCTGATCCTGGCCGGCCCCGCGGTCGCCGGGGTCAGCGACGACCCGGAGGGCGCGCAGGTCCTCGCCGCCTGCCGGGCCGCATGGGCACGGCTCCCGGATCCGGTACGTGCCCGGTGCCACCTGGCGTGCATCCCGATGGACGACGTCGACGAGAACGCGATCATCGTCAACGCCCTGCAGCGGCGGGCCACCGTGGTGGTCCAGAAGAGCCTCCAGGAGGGCTTCGGCCTGACCGTGACCGAGGCCATGTGGAAGAGCCGTCCGATGCTGGCCAGCGCGGTCGGAGGCATCCAGGAACAGATCGTCGACGGCCGGGAGGGCCTGCTGCTCACGGATCCGCGCGATCTGCCCGGGTTCGCCGCTCGCCTGCAGATGCTGCTCGACGACCCCGCGATGGCCGAGCACCTGGGCCGCGCCGGGCATCAGCGCGTCGAGGACGACTTCATCGGCGACCGACACCTGATCCAGCTCGTCGACCTCTTCGAGGATCTGCTCGGCGCGGTCCCGACCGCGGCCTCCGGCCTCACCACGGCTCGCCCGGGACGGCTGTCCTGATGGCGCCATCCCTGGAGGGCATGACCACGCGCCTCGATGCGCTGCTCGACGACCTGGCACGCGCCCAGCACGAGCATGCCGGGGTCATCGCGTCCGTTGCGGAGACTCACCGCGCAGGGGCCGAGAACCTGGTGAACTACACGACCCTTCGCCGGCATGACCGACGTCAGCTGCAGAACGACCTCCTGGATATCGGCGCCACGTCGCTGGCGACGACCGAGGCCGACGTCTCGGCCAAGGTCCACGCCGCCCGCAACGTGCTGGGCGCCCTCAGCGGCGACCCGGGACCGTGGCCGATCGACGCGATCGACCAGGCCCTGGCCAGGGGCGACGAGATCCTGGACGCCAACGCCCGCAACCTGTTCGGACCGATGCGAGCCGGGCGGCCGACCCGGATCATGGTCACTCTGCCGAGCGAAGCGGCAGACGAGCCTCGGCTCGTCGCCCGGATGGTCGACGCCGGGATGGACGTCGCCCGCATCAACTGCGCACACGACGACCCGGCGGCATGGTCGCGGATGGCGGCTCACGTGCGGGCCGCTGCCGAGGCGGCCGGACGCCAGGTGCTCATCTCGATGGACCTTCCCGGACCCAAGCTGAGGACCGGAGAGATCACGGACGGCCCGGCGGTGGGAAGAGCCCGGGTGACCCGCGACGACTCCGGTATGGTCATCGCCCCCGCGCGAATCTGGCTCTGCGCCAATGGCGCCCGCACGACGCCGCCGGTCCCGGCACCACTGGCCCGGCCGGCGACCCTGGTCGTCGAGGTCCGGGCCGTGTGGCTGTCCGAGCGCCGACCCGGAGACACGGTCTCCGTCGCCGATGCCCGCGGGCCGCGACGCCGGTTCGAGGTCACCACGGTCGACCCGGGGGGCGTCCTCCTCGAGGGCCAGCACAATGCCTACGTGGCCGCCGGCGCGTCGCTCTCCTGCCGCGGCGACGCGGTCCTCGCGTGCGGCATACCGCGGATCCCCCGGCGGCTGACCCTCGCGACCGGAGACACGCTCATCCTCACGGGAGACGAGACGGCGGTGGACCCGCCCGGACCCGGAGGGGTCGCGCGCATCGGTTGCGCTCTGCCCGAGGCGATTCCGGCTCTCCGGGCGGGAGACCCGGTCCTGTTCGACGACGGCACCATCGTCGCCGAGGTCGACTCCGTCGACACGGGTGAGGTGACGCTGCGGGTGACCCGGACGAAACCCGGCGGCCAGAAGCTGGGCGCGGCCAAGGGGATCAACCTTCCCGAGACGGTGCTCCCGGTGCCCGCGCTGACGGCCGAGGACGAGGCACGTCTGCCGTTCGTGGCGGCGCACGCGGACCTGGTCGCGATCTCCTTCGTGCGGACGGCCGCGGACATCGACCACGTCCTCGAGCGGCTGCAGCAGGCGGGGGCCGCTGATCTGGGGCTGCTGCTCAAGATCGAGACGCGCCAGGGGTTCGAGAACCTCCCGTCGATCCTGATGACCGCGATGCGACACCCGCGGCTCGGCGTGATGATCGCGCGGGGCGACCTCGCCGTCGAGGTCGGCTTCGAGCGTCTCGCCGAGATCCCCGGCCAGATCCTGGCGCTCTGCGAGGCGGCCCACGTGCCGACCATCTGGGCCACCCAGGTCCTCGACACCCTCGCCCGGACCGGCCAACCCTCGCGGGCCGAGATCACCGACGCCGCCGCCGCTCAACGCGCCGAGTGCGTGATGCTCAACAAGGGTCCCCACATCCTCGACGCCATCCGCACCCTCGACGACATCCTCGTCCGGATGAGCGAGGTCCAGTACAAGAGCCGCACGCTGATGCGCCACATCCACTCGTGGGACGCCCGGCAACCGATGGACGGACCGACCGACCACCCGACCGACCACCTGACTGACGGGCTGACACGCTCACCGTGGCCGGCTCCGGTGTGATGCACCCGGGGGACGTTCGACCCTGACCGGCCGAGCCGCCCGGCTGCAGGCTTGAGCCATCCAGGCAGAGCCATCCGAGAACGCTGGAAGCCGTCATGAGCACGACCGTCGAACCCACCCGACACCCCCTACACCCCCGACACCCCCTGACCCGATCCGCCGCAGCGACCGGGCCGTCCGGCCCTGCAGCGCCGGTCACGAGGGATCCGCGTCCCTCCCGTCGTCACGTCCTCAGGGCCTTCGGCCTCGGCGGTGCGACCGTCGTCGTCGCGGGCACCGGGGCGTTGAGCTGTCGCGTCTTCGACAGCGGCGCCCTCTCACCCGGGGGCGGTCACGCCTACGACCCCTGGCAGCAGTGGCGGGAACCCCTGGGGCTGATGGGCGCCGTCGCCTGCGCGATCCTGGCCGCCAACCCCCACAACACCCAGCCGTGGACCTTCCACGTCACGGACACCGCCGTCGACGTCCTCGCCGATCCCACCCGGACCATCGGCACCGTCGACCCGCTGCTGCGCGAGCAGCACATCGGCCTCGGGTGCGCCCTCGAGAACCTCAGCCTCGGCTGCCTCGCGCGCGGACTGCGGCCCACCATCACGCTGCTGCCCGATGGGGTGGAGGGTGGGCGCGTCGCCCACGTCGCCCTGGTGCCGACGTTCCCCGCCACCTCCGGACTCTACGACGCGATCGGTCGGCGGCATACGGACCGTGGCCCGTATGCCGGGCAGCCCCTGACCGCGACGGAGCTGGCCGCGCTCGTCAACAGCACGGGCCTCGACGGGGTCTCCGTCCACTGGGTCACCGAGCCGAGCCAGAAGGCGTCCCTGGGTCAGCTCCTGGTCGACGCGGCAACGGCGCTGACCCATGACGAGCAGCAGTCGCGAGACAGCTTCGCCTGGTTCACCGGCACCCACGACGACGTGCAGCGGAAGCGGGACGGGCTGACCCTGGACGCCCAGGGACTCAGCCCACTGATGCTCAGCCTGGGCAAGCTCCTCCCGCCCTACTCCCGCGCCGCTGGCGACACGTTCTGGGTGGACCAGACACTGACCGTGCAGACCCGCACCGCATCCGCTTACGGGGTCATCACCGCGGCTCACGCCGGCGACCGCTTCACCCAGCTCGCCGCCGGACGGCTGTTGCAGCGCATCCATCTCACCGCCACCGACCGCGGTCTCGCTCTGCAGCCGATGAACCAGATCACCGAGCGCATCGACCGGGAACGGACCACGGGCGCCTCGTCGACCTTCGGGCAGCACTTCGCCGCGCTGCTGCCCATCGGCTCTCAACCGGTGCTCACGTTCCGCGTCGGCCACCCCACGCAGGACGCCAGACCCAGCCCCCGACGAGCCCTCGCGGACGTGCTCCGATGACTGGCACCAGGAGGACCGACATCGTCGCCCGGACACGCAACCACCGGCTCGCCGCCCGACTCGGAGGGGCTGGTGCGGTCGCCGGCGTCGTCGCCGGGCTCATCCAGCTCACCCTCGGACCCAGCATCCCCGAGTGGACCGGGGCGAAGTCCTCGCCCGGCGCCCTCGGGCTGCTGACCATGGTCCTGTCCCTGCTCGCCGGGCTCGCCGCGCTCCGTCAGCGGGACGCCAACCTCTCGACCGGTCATCGCACGGCATACGCCGCCATCATCATCGCCACCGCCCTGCTCTGCTTCACGACCGTGGGCTGGCTCTGGTGGTGGCTGCCCGCACCGCTGCTCTTCGCGGCCGGCAGCCTCACGATCGACAACACGCACGACAGTATTCGCGCGATCCGCGACAACTGGGCCCGCTGCCTGCTGACGGTGCTCGGCGGCTCGGAGATCCTGATGGCCGCCGGCGCCGGGCCGTTGCTGATGGCGGTCGGCGGCCTCGGCGGCGCCGTCCTCGTGGCGGTCGCCTGGGTGCCGATGACGCAACGGTCGACGTTTCTGGATCTGGTCCTGATCGGGACGGTCCCGTTCGCGCTCCTGGGCTGGACGGCGATCGCGCCGATCCTGTTGATGCTGATGGCTGTGGCGATCGCGCTTCCCCTGGTGCGCGCCATCCCGACCCGGCGAGGACGCCCCTCCGTTGACGTGGTTGACGGCCCTATGTAGAGCCCTTCCCAGAGTTGCCCCGCGGCACGGTCTTCCCGCCTCACCGAGGGGGGACTTCACGCCACCCGTGCGGCGCTGTCCCGGGTCGAGCTCGAGCGCAGTCGGCGACGGTCGCTGCTGCTGCGTCCCGATCCGCTCGCGGCGGGCGGCCCGACATGACCAGCCGGAAGGCCGCCACCACCCTGGCAGCGTCGCGGGGCCTCTGCCGGGTGGCGGCACGAGTGCTTCCCGGCACCCTCCGTGACCGGTATGTCGCGGAGGCCGCTGCGCGGCAGGCTGCACCTCCACCACGACGTCTCCGTCCAGGACAACCCGGACGACCGCCGGTTCACCAGCCACGTGTGCACCCGGTGCGGACGCGTCAAGGACGACTGGCACGGCGCACCCAAGGCCGACGACCTCAGCGCCTGGGTCGCCGGGGGCGGGCTGCACTGACGACGCGGCGCGTCGGACGTCCGGCCCTGGTGACGCGGTGCGCAGCTGACCTCTCGCGTGATTGCCTGCCGGTCGCCGCCCTGCCTGCCGACCGCACGTCCTCCACCGCGACGACCAACGGGGTTGCGGCAGGTTCAACGGCGTTGGACCAGTCGCGATGACATGTCGGCCGTGCTGCGCCGACTCACCCTCGTCGGCGCGTTCACCGTCGACGAGCCGGTCAGGCACTCGACGATCTGGCCGACCTGCCGATGCAGTCCGCGCCCCACCTGCCGTTCCTCGCTCGGTGCTGGGAGCTGCGGACCAACCTCACGGCCGACGACGCGGCATACGTCGCCCTGGCCGAGGCCCTGGACGTCAGCCTCCCGTCAGCGGATGCCCGACTGGCTCGCGCGCCCGGACCTCGCTGCCCCGTCGAGCTCCTCGGTCTCGGGGGTGCGGGCGCGACGGACTGAGGTCCGTCGGACAGACACCGGCGCGTGGCAGGATCACCCTGCTGCGGGCGCTACCGTGCGCGGCCGATGAGTTTCCGGGACAAGGACGGTCAACAGCAGCATGGACACCACGAGCACGGGATACGTCGACGTCAACGGCCTGCACATGTACTACGAGGAGTACGGCCCCCAGGATGGCTCGCCCCTGGTGCTGCTGCACGGCGGCATCCTCACCATCGACCTCAGCTGGGCGACCGTCATCCCCGAGCTGGCTACGCGTCATCGGGTCATCGGGATCGAGATGCAGGGGCACGGGCGGACGGCAGACACCGATCGGACGATGAGCCCGGCCGTGCTCGCGACCGACGTCGTCGGGCTGCTCGACCACCTCGGCATCGACCGGGCGCACGTGATGGGCCACAGCTTCGGCGCCGCCGTCACCCTCGAGCTGGCCGTGTCCCATCCCGACCGGGTGCGCTCCATCGTGCCGATCTCGGCGACCGTGCGACCCGAGGGGATGCACGAGGACTTCAGCGACCCGGCCAAGATGGCGACCTCGACCCTCATGCCGACGCAGGACGACTTCGTCGCGATGAAGGAGGTGTATGCCCGTCTGTCACCGCACCCGGAACACTTCGACGAGTGGCTCGGCGCGGTTTCGGCGTCGGCCGCCGACCTCCGGGGCTGGTCCGACGAGCAGCTCGCCGCCATCACTGCGCCCACGCTCATCGTCATGGGCGACCGCGACTTCGTCACCGTCGAGCACGGGGCCCTGATGCTCGAGCTCATCCCCGGGTCCCAGCTCGCGGTCCTGCCGGGCACCACCCACATGGCGGCCAGCACCCGCGACGACCTGCTCATCCCGATGCTCGCCGCCTTCCTCGACTGAGGTCCGGTCGGCATAAAGGCCACCAGCCGGAGGTTGTCGGGGCCATGACCCACAACAGCTACGACTTCAGCGGGAAGAGCGTCCTCGTGACCGGCGGGGGGAGCGGCATCGGCAAGGCGATCGCACTCGCCTTCCTGGACAACGGGGCCAACGTCACCATCTCCGGGCGCACCGAGGACAAGCTCCTGGCGGCCCTCGAGGGACAGCCCGGAGAGCGGTCGATGGCGGTGGCCTCCGACGTCGGTGACCCGGACGCCGCGGCCGCCCTGGTGCGTGCCGTGGTGGAGCGGTTCGGCGCCCTCGACGTCCTGGTGAGCAACGCCGCGGCTTACGCCAGCGGGGACTTCGTCGACCTGGGGCTCGAGCAGTGGCGGCGGATCAGTCGCACCAACATCGACGGCTTCGTCTACCTCGCCCGGGAGGCCCTGCCGGAGCTCGAGCGCGTCGGCGGCAACCTCGTCGTGACCTCGTCGGTCTCGGCGATGCGCGGCGACTGGGGACAGGCGATGTACAACGCGAGCAAGGCCGCGGTGCTCAACTTCGTCCAGTCGTTGGCCCTCGACTACGGCAGCCGCGGGGTCCGGATCAACGCGGTCGCGCCGGCCTTCACCATCACGGAGCTGACGGAGGGCCTGACGCACGACGACGCCCTGATGGCGAAGGTCAACAACCGCGTGGCCCTTGGTCGGCCCGGCCGACCCGAGGACGTCGCACCTGCGGTGCTGTTCCTCGCGAGTGCCGACGCGGCATACATCACCGGCTCGACCCTCGTCGTGGACGGGGGGACGACGGCCTCGACGGGGCAGTCCCACATCGAGTAGGTGCTGCGTCGGGGGTCCGCGGACCGGTCAGCCGAGCTGGGCCTGCCAGTCGCTCGGGACCCGACCGGCGGGACCCGGGACCGGCTGGTCGAGAGGGTGGCTCGTCGGTGGGGCCAGGTCCACACCGTTCGCCATGTCGTCGGTGCGGTAGTCGTAGAACCAGTCCTCGCCGGGCTCGAAGCTGGTGATCACGGGATGCCCCGAGGCCTCGTGGTGCTTCGTCGCGTGGTGGCTCGGGGAGCTGTCGCAGCAGCCGACGTGACCACAGGCCGCGCACCGGCGCAGGTGCACCCACCAGCCGCCGGCCGCGTCGCACTCCACGCAGCCGGCCCCGCTCGGGGCGATGGCGGGATCGATGTCCGGGAGGTCGGCCGCGGTGGTCATGGTGCTGACTGTAGGACCCGTTCTTCGCCTCTGGGGGTCGAGCCCCCGACCACGTCGATGTTGCTGACGGACCCATCATGAGCATCGTGAGGAAGACAGGAAGATGATAATCTTCCTCTATGGCCCTGAACATCAAGGACGCGGCGACCGACCGAGCGGCGCGCGAGCTGGCCGACCTCACCGGAGAACCCATCACCACAGCCACCCGGATAGCGATCGAGGAGCGACTGGTGCGCGTTCGGGCACAGACGCTGCGTGCCGACCCCGATGCGCTCCACGCCATCATTCTCCGGGGCCGCGCTCGCGCCACTCTCGACGGGAGGACCGACGACGAGATCCTGGGTTACGACGCGGACGGTCTGCCGGGCTGACGCATGATCGTCGACTCGTCAGCCCTCGTCGCCGTCGTCCTCGGAGAGGACGATGCCAACCGGTTCCTCAGCGCCATGACCGGATCCGTCGCCGTGTCCGCTGCATCCCTCGTCGAGACCACCATGGTGGTCGAGTCGCGCCAAGGACCCGACGCCACCCGTGACCTGTCTCTGCTCCTCGACGGCCTGCATGCCGAGATCGTCCCCGTCGATCACGCGCAGGCGATCGCGGCCGCCGCCGCGTGGCGGCGTTTCGGCAAGGGACGTCACCCGGCGGCGCTGAAATACGGCGATAGCTTCGCGTATGCCTTGGCGCAGGTGCGCGGGGAGCCTCTGCTCTTCAAGGGCGACGATTTCCACCAGACCGACATCGCTTCCGTCCTGTGAGTTCCGCCCTCACCTCTCAGGCCCCCGCGGCAGACGTCCAGAACTCGGCCATCAGGCTCGAGGGGACCGGGCTGTCCGTGGCGCGCTGGGTCAGCAGGATGGCGATGTCGCCGGTGGCGGGGACGAGGTGGGCCGAGGTGCCGGTGTCGCCGACCCAGCCGTAGCGACCCGGGACGACCCACGGGTCGATGGGGTCGACGTCGACGCAGCCGCCGTAACCCCAGCCCTGTCCGTCGAGGAAGAGGCGACTGGCGGCCCGCTGGGCCGGGGTGAGGTGGTCGGTCGTCATCAGGCGGACGGCGTCGGATGACAGCAGCCGGATCCCGTCGACCTCTCCTCGCCCCGCCAGCATCCGGTTGAAGGCGAGGTAGTCGTCGGCGGTGGAGACGAGTCCCCCTGCGCCAGAGGGGAACTCGGGCGTTCGAGCCCACTGACCGTCCGGGCCGTCGACCAGCTCCAGACCCACATCGGTGGCGCGGTAAGAGCTCGTCAGCCGGGTGACGGCTGCGGTCGGCACGACGAACCCCGTGTCGACCATGCCGAGGGGCTCGAAGACCCGCTCGGCGAAGACCTGGGGGAGGGACTGACCGGTCACCCGCGCGACGAGGACGCCCTGCAGGTCGGAACACGTGTTGTGGAGCCAGCACTCGCGGGGCTGGTGGACGAGGGGGACCTTCGCGAGCTTCTCGAGCCAGACATGCGCGGGGTATGCCGCCACCTCGCGGCCAACGGGCTGGACGGCCAACAGCGCCTGCACCGCCGGCCAGTCGAAGGCGTCGGGGAAGCCCCACCCGGCCCGCGACTCCAGCAGGTCGCGGACCGTGATCGCCCGCGCCGCGGGGACGAGGTCGTCGAGCGGGCCGTCGGGAGTGCGCAACATCATCGGGGAGGTGAGCTCGGGCAGCCAGGTGTCGACCGGGTCGTCGAGCCCGAGCAGCCCGTCCTCGACCAGCATCATCACCGTCGCAGCGGTGATCGGCTTGGTGATCGAGGCGATCCGGAAGATGGAGTCGCGGGTCATCGGCGTGGTGCCTTCGGCGTCCTGGCTCCCGACGACCTCGACCTCGACCCTGGCGCCAGCGTCGGCGTCGGCGTCGTGGGTCAGGAGGGCGACGGCCCCGGGCACGGCGCCGGAGTCGACGTGCGGCTGGAGGAGGTCGAGGAGTGCGGTCATGACGTTCGCTTCCCGAGCGGTGGTCCTGATGGTGGCTGCGGTCCGCGCCGAAAGTCATCGGGCTCGCCGCACCCGGGGCCGCTCACCCGGCATACGGACCGGGCGTGTGCTTGGCTCGGGGCATGGACCCCGTGAACCAGTGGCAGGCCGCCTACGACCGCGTGCGGCTCGTGGTGGCCGACCTCGACGACGAGCGGCTCGCGACCACGGTGCCGGCCTGCCCGGACTGGAGCGTGCGCGACCTCCTCTCGCACATGGTCGGTCTGGGCGCCGACGTCCTCGCCGGCAACGAGCCGGAGGACCACGACCCGGCCTGGACCGCGGCCCACGTGACTGCGCGCCGCGACCACGGGGCGGACGAGCTCCTGGCCGAGTGGGCCGAGGTCGCCCGCCCCCTGATGGCGTTGATGCGCGAGCACGACAGCCGACCCCTCAACGACATCGTCATCCACGAGCAGGACCTGCGGGGCGCGCTCGGGCTGCCAGGAGGGCGTGACAGCAAGGGTATTGCCATCGTCCGAGACCGGATGGCGGCACGCTTCGGCCGCACCATCAACGGCTTGCCGCCGATCGCGCTCGTGCAGAACGACGGACCGACAGACTCCGGATGGGTCTGGGTGTCCCACGGAGACACCGCGGACGACGGTGCCACCGGGGCGCGGGTCGTGGTGCGGGCCTCCGGCTTCGATCTCTCGCGCGCCCTGACCAGCCGTCGCACGGCGGACCAGCTGCGGGGCTGGGCGACCCGGGGCGACGTGGGCCCTTATCTCGAGGCCTTCGCCCTGCTCGGTGACCTCCCGGAGGAACCGCTGGCCGGCGAGGGTTCGTAGGGCGGCCCCTTCGTCGAGAGGTCACCAACGGTCGTGGGGAGCGGCTGCAATCGACCAGTTCTGACCTCTCGATCGGTGCTCGACACGTCGGACCGACACAATGACCGCGTGGAGGTCATCATCACCGACAGCGCCGAGGCGACCGGCACGATCGCGGCCGAGGCGATCGAGCGGTTGTATGCCGCGAAGCCCGCTGCCGTCCTCGGCGTCGCAACCGGCTCGAGCCCGCTGGCGATCTATGCCGACCTCGGTCGGCGGGTCGATGCCGGCACCTTGAGCCTGGCGCAGGCCAGCGCCTTCATGCTCGACGAGTACGTCGGGCTGGCGGCCGACCACGCCGAGCGCTATCGCACCGTCATCGAGCGCGAGCTCGTCGCCCGCGTCGACATCGACAGCGGTCGGGTCCATGGCCCGGACGGCGCGGCGAGCGACCTGCGCGGGGCGTGCGCGGCATACGAGGAGGCGATCCGCGCCGCGGGAGGGGTTGACCTGCAGATCCTCGGGGTCGGGACCGACGGGCACATCGCCTTCAACGAGCCCGGCTCGTCACTGGCCTCCCGCACCCGGATCAAGACCCTGACCAGCCAGACCCGGCGTGACAACGCGCGTTTCTTCGGGGGCGATGTCGAGGCGGTCCCGCGGCACTGCCTGACGCAGGGCATCGGGACCATCATGGAGGCCCGGCACATCGTGCTGGTCGCCACCGGTCGACACAAGGCCGAGGCGGTCCACCACCTCGTGGAGGGGTCGATCTCGGCGATGTGGCCGGCGACGATCCTGCAGATGCACCCGCACGCGACGGTCGTCGTCGACCAGAGTGCGGCCTCCCGGCTGCAGCTGGCGGGCTACTACACGGAGACCTACGAGGCGAAGCCGGACTGGCAGGCCTTCTGAGCCGGGATGGCGGCTCTCACCTGGGGCGCGCGGCATACCTGGGCGGTACCACGAACTCGGGGCGGGCGCGGCATGCCTGGGGCGCGCGGCATACCCGGCGCCAAAGGTGCCCTGTCGCGAGCATCCCTGTCCGCGAGGGATCGAGAGGTCACGTCAGGTCGTTCCGACCCCCTCAATCCGACCGAAGGTGACCACTCGCGCCAAGAGGCGCGACCGTCCCGACCCCTGACGCGAAAGGTGACCTTTGGCAGAGCCGTCCGGCGACGACAGCCGAGCCGGACCTCAGCACCGCCAGACCTCAGCACCGCCAGACCTCAGCGCCGCCGGACCTCAGCGCCGCCGGACCTCAGCGCCGCCGGAAACTCAGCGCCGCCGGAAACTCAGCGCCGCCGGAAACTCAGCGCAGGTCGGCCATCAGCGGGCAGGCGAAGGGATCGCGCTCGGACAGGCCGACGGTGTTGAGGTAGCGCACGACGATGCCGTAGGACGCGGGCAGGCTGACCTCGGTGTAGGTGATGCCGTGCTCCCGGCAGAAGGCCTCGACGAGCGGCTTGGCGCGCTTCAGGTTCGGCCGCGCCATGCTCGGGAACAGGTGGTGCTCGATCTGGTAGTTCAGCCCGCCCATCGCCGAGTCGACGAACCAGCTCCCCCGGATGTTGCGGGACATCACCACCTGGCGCTGCACGAAGTCGAGCCGCATCCCGCGCGGCACGATCGGCATCCCCTTGTGGTTCGGCGCGAACGAGCCGCCGAGGAGCACGCCGAAGACCGCCAGCTGGAGGCCGAGGAAGGCGACCGCCTTGGACGGCGGCAGGAAGACGAAGAGGACTGCGACGTAGCCGACCAGGCGGACCGTCAGCAGGACCGCCTCGAGGAGGCGGTGGGGGAGGTCACGGCGCTCGATCAGGGTGCGGATGCCGGCGACGTGGAGGGCGAGGCCCTCGAGCATCAGCAGGGGGAAGAAGAACCAGCCCTGGTGCCGGGTGAACCAGCCGGCGAAACCGGGGATGGCTGCGCGGGCGGTCGCCAGCTCAGGCGTGAAGGCGAGCACGCCCGGGGCGATGTCGGGGTCGGTGTCCAGCTGGTTGGGGCTGTTGTGGTGCTTGTTGTGCTTGTGCACCCACCAGCCGTGGCTGAGGCCGATGAAGAGCGTCGAGATGATGCGGGCGCTCCAGACGTTCCAGCGCGAGGAGGCGAAGATCTGCCGGTGCGCCGCGTCGTGCCCGAGGAAGCCGAACTGCGCGAAGATGACCGCCAGACCGGTCGCCACCAGCAGCTGCAGCCACGAGTCGCCGAGCAGCGCGAACGCCACTCCGAGCAGCCCCAGCGAACCGAACAGGATGGCGGCGTAGACCCAGTAGAAGCCCAGCCGCCGGCGCATGAGGCCGTGGTCGCGCATCTGCTGGAGCAGCACGGCATACGTGCTGACGTGGTCCCGGGCCCGCGTCCGGGCGCGGGGTCGGCGGTCCTCGCCGCCGTCCTCCATCGTCATTGCCGTTGGCTGTGAAGCCACCGTTACACCTTCTTCCCGCGTGGTCCTGCGCGACGGTCGCATGGGCCGGGGTCTCGGGCGCGGCATGCTGGTGCACAGAGTGGACCACGGACGGAGCGGCCCGCGCTACCGCCCGGGAGGGTGACGCGCGTGTCGGCCCGTGCCGATGTCCGGCCCACACCCAACTGCAATCAGATCGTCAGCATCCTCCGACCCCTGAGGACGCAGGCGATGGCTACCGTGCGGGACATGACGGACACTTCCCTCCCCACGTGCACGGTCGCTCCGGGACCGGTCGCGAGGTCCGCGCGAGAGTGGCAGCAGCAGCACCCCACTTGGCTGTATGCCGGCCTGCTCGCCGGGACGGTGGCGGATCGGACCTCCACGAGCCACGAACGCCACGAGGTGGCGGTGGACGAGATCGGGACCGTGCCGCTGCCCGACGGCCGCCTCGTCGCGTGCGACCCCTACGTCGGGGGCGCCGGTGCCGCGCCCTTCCGGACGCTGCTGCCCAGGGGCAAGCACCCGGCATACCTCGCGCGGACGCGGATCACCGACGACCACTGGCGTGTCATGGCGGTGGTCCTCGCGACGGGGCCAGGGCCGGTGTCGAGCTGGTCGATGGGCCGGGTCGGCGAGGAGGTGCTGCCGACGAAGGCCGGGGAGTACACCGGGTTCGGCGTGGACGCCGGTACCGGTTGTCTCGCCAGCCCGTTGGCCATGCCCGACGTCGCCGAGGTGCTGGACGACGATGAGGGGATGCTCGAGGACCCCCTGTCGGTGACGGTCTTCGAGTCGGACCTCGACGCCGGCGTCGTGGCGCCCAGGCCCGGCGCCCTCCCGGTCGCGGTGTTCTCGAGCGGCTGGGGCGACGGGGTCTACCCCACCTGGCTCGGGCTGGCCGCCGACGGGTCCGTGGCCGTGGCGATGGTCGACCTCATGGTGCTGAACGACCCCTTCGCCTCACCCGAGGACGAGCTCGAGACCGCGGCGCCCTCACCCGGTCGCGGCGGGTTCTGGACACGGCTGCTCGGCCGGCGCTGACGCCCGGGGCGTGCACAGGGGTCATGGCGCATGATGGATTCATGAGACGACCCATGTTGATCGCGATCGGGGTCCTGCTGGTCCTCATCGGCGCGCTGTGGACACTGCAGGGACTGAACTACGTCGGCGGCAGCGCCATGAGCGGCAAGACCTTGTGGGCGATCATCGGGCCGATCGTCGTCATCGTCGGTGCCGTCCTCGGGTGGCGCGGCCTCGGCAAGCGCGGCGTCGGCAACCGGCCGACCTGACCCCACTCGACTCAGCGTCGAGCCGCTCCACTCCCCGTGCACGGGGAGTCAACCTGGTCGACTCGGAGTCAAGTGGTGCACCGTTAGTCCATGGGGTTGTCCCGCGACCGACCCTGTGGATGACGGCGGACGGGTGTCGGCCACAGTGCCTAGCATTGGGGTGTCGTCGGTCCCGATGAGACGACCGCACGCGTAGCAACAGGAGGTGTCGTGGACTTCAGTCATCCGGTCGTCGCCGACGCCCTCATCGACCTCGACGACGACGACCTCGAGTCGATCGCCGGGCCGGCGACCCTGGCCCGGGGGCTGATCTACGCCAAGCGCGGTCACGTCGTCGTCGTGACGCCGAGCGCCGACGGGGCCAAGCTCACGGGCGTGGTCCACGGCAGCCGTGGGCAGGACTACCGCACCACCGTGTGGCTCGAGCCCGACGACACGACCGACCTGACCTACTGGCACAGCACCTGCACCTGCCCGATGACGCAGCACTGCAAGCACACGGTGGCCCTCGTCGCCGCGGCCCGGGCCCGGCTCGGTGGGAGCGTGCCGGGGCTGGCCGCCGCGTCCGAAGCCGCGGCAACCACCGACACCGGGCGCGCGGCCGTCACGAGCGCACCCACAGGCCGGCTGAGGGGCGCCGGCTGGGAGGCGTTGCCCGAACCCGACTGGGAGCAGGTGGTCGCGGGCCTGGCGCCGCAGGAGGAGGAGGCGCCGCGGCATACCCGTGTCGCACTGCTCATCGAGCCGGTGGCCGGGCCGGGGAGCCGCCAGCGCTTACAGCTGCGGCCGCTCGCGCGCGGCAAGCAGGCCTGGGTGCGCAACGTCGTCACGTGGACCAACATCGAGCACGACCGGACCAACCGCGCCCAGCTCGACCCCGACGAGCGGCGGCTGCTCACCGACCTCGCCCAGACCTACCAACGGAGGAACCGGAAGTACTACATCGGTGCCTCCGACAAGATCCACGTCGACGACCTCGGGCCGGGTTGGTGGGCGACGCTGTCCGAGCTGGTGCAACGCGGCATACCCCTGGTCGCCGACGTCGCCGACCACGGCGAGGTGCACCTCATCGAGGGGAGCATCGGGTTCGTCCTCGACGTGCAACGGGACCCGGCGACGGGGGACGCCCGACTGACACCGCTGCTGGCCCATCCGCCCGAGATCGAGGAGGTCGTCGCCGACGGCGCCCCTCCCCCGGTGCTCATCGGGGACCCACCCTTCGGCGCGTTCGCCGTCGACGGGGCCGATCTGCTCCTCGCCCGCCTCGACCCGCCGCTCGACCGCAACCAGGCGCGCTTCCTCGCCCTCGGCAACGTCCGCATCCCCGCCCACGACGTCGACCGGTTCCTCGCGACCCACGCCCCCGGGCTGCGCCGTCAGGTCACCCTCGTCTCGTCGGACGGCAGCATCGACTTCCCCGAGCCGGTGGCGCCGACGCTGGGGCTGACCGTGACCCACCTTCCCGGCCACCGACTCGTCCTGTCGTGGCACCTGCGATACCACCTCGGCGAGCAGACGGCGATCGTGCCGCCCGACGCCGTCGGCTCGGCCGGCGTGCCGCGCGACCCGGCCGTGGAGCGCGAGCTGCTCGTCGGGCCCGAGGTGATGACGCGGCTGCCGGGCTCCCGCATCGTGACGGGCGGCCGCCCCCGACTCGTCCCGGTCGTGCGCCTGACCGGGCTCTCGATGCTGCACTTCCTCGACGACGTCCTCCCCGCCCTCGAGGACGACCCTGACATCACGGTGGTCGTCGAGGGGGAGCGGCTCGACTACGCCCAGGCCGAAGAGGCACCGGTCGTGCGTCTCACGGTGACCGACCCAGGCCGCCCTGCAGCCGGCGTCGGAGCGGGCGGCACCGACTGGTTCGACCTCGGCGTGGACGTCACCGTGGGCGACCAGAAGGTGCCGCTCGCGACGCTGCTCACGGCGCTGACCCACGGCGAGGGGCACGTCATCCTCGACAGCGGCACCTGGTTCCGCACCGACACGCCCGAGCTGGAGGAACTGCGGCGGCTGCTCGAGGAGGCCCGGGCGATTCAGGACGACCCGGATGCCCCCATCCGGCTCACGCCCTACCAGGCCGACCTCTGGGCCGAGCTCGTCGAGCTGGGCGTCGTCGCCGAGCAGAGCGAGCGGTGGTCGACGTCGGTCGCCGCCCTCGGCGGACGCGACGGCCTCCCGACCCCCGTCGTGCCCGCGGGCCTGCGGGCCACCCTCCGGCCCTACCAGGTGGAGGGCTTCGAGTGGTTGACCCGCCTGCGCCGGGCCGGGCTGGGCGGCATCCTCGCCGACGACATGGGGCTCGGCAAGACCCTCCAGACCCTGGCGATGATCCTCGACGTCCGCGCTGAGGACCCCTCTGCCACACCGGTGCTCGTGGTCGCACCGACGAGTGTCCTGACGACCTGGGAGGGCGAGGTGGCGCGCTTCTGCCCCGACCTGCGGGTGGTCACCCTCGGCGCGACCAGCCGCAAGCGGGGCACGTCGGTCGCCGCCGCAGTGGCGGGAGCCGACCTCGTCCTCACCTCGTATGCCGTGTTCAGACTCGATGCTCCCGGCTTCCGGGAGATGTCGTGGACGGCGCTCGTCCTCGACGAGGCGCAGTTCGCCAAGAACCACCAGTCGCTCGTGCACCAGTGCGCGCGACGGCTGCCGGCCCGGGTCAAGCTCGCGATCACCGGGACACCGATGGAGAACAACCTCATGGAGCTGTGGTCGCTCCTGTCGATCGTCGCGCCCGGGCTGTTCCCCAGCCCGACGCGCTTCAGCGAGCTCTACCGACGGCCGATCGAGAGCGGCGCCGCGCCGGAGCGGCTCGAGATCCTGCGCCGCCGGATCCGCCCGGTGGTCCTGCGCCGCCGGAAGGAGACGGTGGCGACCGAGCTGCCGCCGAAGCAGGAGCAGATCATCGAGGTCACGCTTTCTCCGAAGCACCGCCGGATCTACGACACCCACCTGCAGCGCGAGCGCCAGAAGCTGCTCGGGCTGCTCGCCGATGCCGACCACAACCGGATCGCGATCTTCCGCTCCCTCACCCGGCTGCGGCAGCTGAGCCTCGACCCGGCTCTGATCGACCCCGAGCACGAGCAGGTCGGCTCGGCCAAGCTCGACACGCTCCTGGAGATGGTGGAGCCGATCATCGCCGAGGGGCACCGGGTGCTGGTCTTCAGCCAGTTCACCTCCTTCCTCGCCCGGCTGCGCACCCGGCTGGGCGCGGCGGGCATCGACCACGCCTACCTCGACGGCTCCACCCGTGACCGGGCCGCGGCGATCTCGACCTTCCGCGACGGAGCCGCCCCGCTCTTCCTGATCAGTCTCAAGGCGGGCGGCTTCGGCCTCAACCTCACCGAGGCCGACTACGTCTTCCTGCTCGACCCCTGGTGGAACCCCGCCGCCGAGGCCCAGGCCATCGACCGCACCCACCGGATCGGCCAGGACAAGCACGTCATGGTCTATCGCCTGGTGTCGGCCGACACGATCGAGGAGAAGGTCGTGGCGCTGCAGAACCGGAAGCGCGAGCTCTTCGGGCAGGTCATCGACGGCGGCGCGCTCCAGAGCGGCACGATGACGGCCGACGACATCCGCGGGCTGCTGCTCCCGGACTGAGCCCGGGCGTGACTACCCGGGCAGCTCATCGACATCATTGATGTCGTGTGTTGCGCATCAGTGATGCCGTACGGTGTAGTGGTGCGCACCACAGTCAATCTCACCCCCGACATCGAAGCCGAGCTGGCGCGTCTCCGGCGGGAGCAGGGTCTGGGCACCAGTGAGGCCCTTGTCCTCCTGGCCCGGCGCGGCCTGAACCAGCCCGAGGTCCCCACGCCGTTCCGGCAGCGCACCGCCTCCGTCGGCGCCCGCGTCGACGTCACCAACATCGGCGACGTGCTCGAGATCCTGGACGACGAGTGATCGTCGACGACGAATAATCCTCGACGCCAATGTGCTCCTCTGCGCCGTCGACGAGAGCGCCGCGCACCACCTGACGGCGAAGGCGTTCCTCGAGCGTCACCTCAACGGCAACGTGCGGATCGGCCTTCCGTGGCAGAGCCTCTCGGCCTTCCTGCGCATCTCGACCCATCCCCGGATCATGAGCGCCCCGCTCACCGGAGACGCGGCCGCCGGATTCGTGGAGGACTGGCTCGCAGCGCCGACGAGCTGGCTCCCCGACGTCACGACCACGACCTGGGTGATCCTCCGCGACCTCATCAAGACACACGGCGTCACCGGCAACCTCGTCCCCGACGCGCAGCTAGCCGCACTCGCGATTCAGTACGGCGTGCCCGTGGTCAGCGCCGACACCGACTTCGGTCGCTTCCGCGGTGTCGCGTGGGACAACCCCTTCGCCTGACGCCGGGAGCGGGTTCAGCCGGCCAGGGCGCCGTTCAAAACCGGGCAGCTGACGGGTTCTTTGCGGACACCAGCGATCGGCACCCTGGTCGACCGGCACTCACCGTGACGAGTCGCCGGTGCTGCGACTGGTCGCGGTGGACGCGACCAGCCAAAGAATTACCTCTGGGGGCCCATGAGGGGTGATTCTTTGGCTGGTCAACGGCCCCCCGACTCGCTCAGCCCCTCGCCGTCATCACGATCGGGTCGCCCTCGGTGATCGCGATCGTGTGCTCCACGTGCGCCCCCCGGGAGCCGTCCGCGCTGCGGATCGTCCACCCGTCGGGGTCGAACACGATCTCGTCGGTCGACCCGAGGAACCACGGCTCGATCGCGATGACGAGACCCGGCTGCAGCTTGTAGCCCCGACCGGGACGACCGTCGTTGGCCACGTGCGGGTCGCCGTGCATCGTGCGCCCGACCCCGTGGCCGCCGAACTGCAGGTTGACCGAGAGGCCGTGACCGCGGGCCACCGCCCCGATCGCCGCGGAGAGGTCGCCGACCTTGTTCCCCGGCCGGGCGACCGCGATCGCCGCGTCGAGCGCCTCCTGCGCGGTCGCGATCAGCGCCAGGTCGTCCGGCCGCGGCGTCCCGACGACCACGCTCACGGCCGAGTCGCACACCCACCCGTCCACCGAGCAGGCGAAGTCCAGGCTGACGAGGTCGCCGTCCCGCAGCCGGTAGCGGTGGGGCAGGCCGTGAAGGACCGCGTCGTTGACCGAGGTGCAGAGCACCTTGCCGAACGGCATGGCGCCGAAGGAGGGGTGGTAGTCGATGTAGCACGAGGTCGCGCCCCGCTCCCGGATCATCGCGTGCGCCAGAGCGTCGAGCTCGAGCAGGTCGACGCCGACGTCCGCCACCTCGGCGAGCCTGGTCAGCACCGAGGCGACGAACCGGCCGGCGGGCCGCATCTCCTCGACCTGGGTGGGCGTGAGCAGCTCGATCATCAGAGGTTTCCCAGGACCCGGGTGACGTCGACGAGCACGGCGACCCGGGCGGGGTTGACCGACGGCTGCCGGTAGCGCGCGGCATACCGGGTCACGGCGTCGGCGACGACCTCCGGGTCGCGCTCGACGACCGCCCGACCCTCCAGGCTCAGCCACCGGCGTCCCTCGACCTGGCAGAGCACGACCGGCCCGCCGCCCTCGAGGTTGCGCACCTTGCGGCTGGTGCCGTTGGTGATGACCCGCGCGATGCCCGTCGCCGGGTCGAAGGTGAAGGCGATGGCGACGACGTGCGGCGAACCGTCGGGGCGCAAGGTCGTCATCGTCGCGAGGTGCCGCTCGGTGAGGAACGTGACGGCGTCAGGAGGGAGGTGGCGAGGGTCGAGTCGGGGAGCGGTGTGCGGCACCACGCCAGTCTCGCCCATGCTCAGTTGAGGCTCGGTGGCCCCCCGGGCAAGGTGCCCATCACCCCGAGGCTGGCCTCGAGGGCGGTCTCCCGCTGCACCATCCGTAGCGCCACGCCGAGACGGGTGGCCGTGTCGACGCTGGCGAGGAGCAGCTGCGCGTCGGCCGGCGCGAGGTCGAGCGCCCGGGCCGCCCAGTAGGACAGGCCGGTCGGGTCGGACGGCGGCTCGCTCGGCAGCATCCCTCGGCGGGCGCGGTAGTCCCGGATCGCGACGGTCAGCTTCGAGGAGATCCTCGACACGCGCGTCACCAGTGAGAGTTTGCGTAGGCAGGTGTCGTGATGGCTCCCGTTGCCGGCTCTCGGCACTCGTTCACCGCCGGCAATCGCGACGAGGAGGGGCGACTCTTCCTCACCGAGCGCGAGCCCTACGG
>NZ_JANXRJ010000254.1 GCF_025353065.1 Lapillicoccus sp. | reverse complement strand
CCCCAGGTTTGAGGGGTTGACGATCACGTAATTCCCCACCTTGGCGATCACGGAATTCCCCATGGGGACGACGTGCGTGGCCTCCCGGGTGTGGTCCTCCACAAGAAGCAGGCTGCCGCTCACCAACAAGGGTGAGTGAGGGAGCCGATGGCGAGGAGGACGTTTGCGATGATCGATCTGATCGAGATGTACGTGCATTGGGACGCGGGCCGGTCCCAGGTTCAGATTGCCGAGAGTCTGGGTGTGGACCGCAAGACGGTCCGGAAGTATCTGGCGCCGGTGGCGGCGGCCGGGATGACGCCGGGCGGGCCGCCGGTGATGTCGGAGGCGGACTGGCGGGCTCGGGCCGCGGGCTGGTTCCCGGGGGTGGTCGACACGGGCCTGCGGCAGGTGACGTGGCCGGCGATCGAGGCCCACCGGGACTACATCACCGTCCAGCTGGCGGCCGGGGTCACGGTCTCCACGATCCATCAGCGACTGGTCGACGAGCAGGGGCTGGTGACGTCGGTGGCCTCGGTGCGGCGGTGGGTGGCCGGGAACCTGCCCGAGGAGGCCCGCCGCGCCCAGGTGAGGGTGTTGCGCCCGGGACCGGTGCCGCCCGGTAGCGAGGCGCAGATCGACTACGGGCGTCTCGGGGTGTGGACCGACCCGGGCACCGGCCGTCGGCACAGCCGAGCACACCTGCAGGCGAACGCGGATGGTGTTGGCCTGCTCGAGGTACATGTTCGTGCGTCCGGTGCTGCGGATGGACCAGGAGGCATTCGTAGGGTGACCCGGTGTCACGTCGAGGCGTTCGCGTTCTTCGGCGGGTCCCCGGCCCGGCTGGTCCCGGACAACCTCAAGACCGGGGTCGACAAGCCGGACCTGTACGACCCGCAGATCAACCGTTCCTACGCCGAGCTCGCCGCCCACTACGGCGTCCTGGTCGACCCGGCCCGGGCGTTCAAGCCCAAGGACAAACCCCGGGTGGAGCGGCCGATGCCGTGCTGATGAACATGTGCGGGACTCGTACTGGCGGGGGCGGACCTTCACCAGCGTGGAGGGGATGCAGGCCGACGCGGTCCGCTGGTGCACGGAGGTGGCCGGCGCCCGGGCCTGCCGCCCCTTGAACGGCGCCGCACCGGCCGCGGTGTTCGCCGCCGTGGAGGCCCCCGCGTTGACGCCACTGCCGAGGACGCCGTTCGTGTTGGCGACGTGGTCGACCGGCAAGGTCGGCCCCGACATCCACCTCAAGGTCGGCCCGGTCCTGTACTCGGTGCCGTGGCGCCTGATCGGCCAGCAGGTCCACGCCCGCTCGACCGCAAACATGGTCCAGGTCATTGCCGAGGGGAAGGTCGTGGCCACCCATGTGCGACGGCAGCGGGGCCGGTCCACCACGGTGGCGCACTACCCGCCGGAGCGGATCGCGTTCCATATGCGCACCCCGACCTGGTGCCGGCAGGTCGCCGAACAGGTCGGCCCGTCCTGCGGCGAGGTCATCGCGACCTTGTTGGAGGTCAACGCCCTGTTCCGGCTGCGCGCCGCCCAGGGCGTCCTCGGCCTGCGGGACAAGCACAGCCCGGCCCGGCTCGAGGCCGCATGCGTCAAAGCGATCACCGTGGGCGACCCGTCCTACCGCACCATCAAGGGCATCCTGATCGCCGGCACGGAAACCGCCGACGAGAGCGGGCAACCCGTCGGTCGAGTAGCCCAGGTCCCGGCCTTCCTCCACGGCCCGCACGCGCTGTTCGAACCCAGCGACGCCCCCCCTCACGGGTCTCGTGCCGTTACCCACTCCGGCCGCTGAGACCAGCGAACCCGCCCAGCAGGCCACGTCATGAAACCTCGCCCACACCCTTGGTGTCCGCCGGATCCCCGGGGTCTCCAGGCTCAGCCAGCCCACCTCCAGTCGCGGCGCGCCGCGCCCCTAGCCACTGCTGCTCCGCCCGCCCATACCCGTACCCACCTGATCGGAGAACCTCGTGAACGTCCTCAACCCCGCCCTGCACGACACGCTGCGTGCCCTGAAACTGACCGGGATGCTGCAGACCCTGGACGCCCGCGTCGCCCAGGCCCGCGGCGGGCAGCTCGGCCATCTCGACTTCCTGCAGGTTCTCTGTGAAGACGAGATCGCCCGCCGCGAGTCCGGCGCCCTGACCCGCCGGCTGCGCCTGGCCCGGTTCGAGGAACAGGCCACGATCGAGACCTTCGACTTCACCGCCAACCCCAAGGTGCCCGCCGCCGCCCTGCGCGACCTGGCCGCACTGCGCTGGCTGGACGTGGGAGAGTCGATCATCCTGTACGGGCCAACCGGGGTCGGCAAAACACACATCGCTTAAGCGTTGGGACACAACGTGATCCGCCGCGGCGGGCAGGTCCGGTTCGTCAAGACCAGCGCGCTCATGGCCGTCCTGGCCGACCTCGCCGGCGGCCACGCCGACCGCACCTGGGAACGACGGCTGCGGGAGTACACCCGCCCCGCCGTGCTGATCCTCGACGACTTCGCGATGCGGGAGCTGACCGCACCCCAGGCCGACGACCTGTACGAGCTGGTCTCCGAACGAGCCATCACAGCCCGGCCGCTGATCCTGACCTCCAACCGGGCCCCCACCGACTGGTACGCCTTGTTCCCGAACCCCGTCGTCGCCGAGTCGCTCTTGGACAGGCTCATCAACACCAGCCACCAGATCCTGATGGACGGACCCACCTACCGGCCCCGCAAACGACCCCGACCAGTGGATCGGGCAACACCATGACCAGCCCACACCGTCAACGACCTGTTGACACCCGTGACACCCGTGACACCCGTGACACGGTGGCCTGCTACTACGCCGCCGACCCAGCCCGCCGGCCCAGTTGCACCCTGACCGCGACCCTCCGCTACGGAACCGTGGCCCTGTGCCCGTCCTGCAACACCGCCCGCTCGACCCTGGGCAAGGGCCAAACCCCGGTCCGGCTACCCGCCGGGGCGGTATTCGACGTCCTGGGCTGGGTCGCCGACGCCCACCAACAGCTCGACACGGCCGAAGCCACCCTGGCCGCCGCCGTCACCAGAGCCCGCCAAACCGGAGCGTCCTGGACGGTAATCGGAGACCAGCTCGGCATCTCACGTCAAGGCGCACAGCAACGCTTCACCCGTCACCCCACCTCAGCCAACGACACCGAACTCCACAAGGACTCGACAACGACCCACACTCCGGAGTACAAACAGAACACGGACCCCACCTGGGGAATTACGTGATCGTCACCCCTGGGGAATTACGTGATCGTCCACAGACGTCGTCCTACGCGCGGTCGTGCTGTGGCTCAACACATTAGGAGACACGCCCTAGCCCAGGCCGCGGTGTTCGAGTCGGCGTTTCCGGGCCGGAGCTGGATCGCGAGGGTCTTACCGGTCCCGCGGCGCCGTGGTCGACGAACGCGCACAACGGGTGAAGGCCATACCCGCCTTTGAAGTTCGGTGCCGCCTGCTCCTTGTCACTGTGCGAGGTGACAGGGTCGCGTCGAGGTCAACGACCAGCTGATGGTCAGCTGTGACAGCATGATTCGGTGCATCCTGCCCGGCCAGCGCCCACGCCCGAGCCCGGGCGACCTTCCGAGCGGCGGCGACCGCGGCCTGCACGCGGTCCGCATCCCCGGACAATGCGGTGATGGTGCGCGAGACCGTAGCCTCCGACTCGACCCGGCCATAGCTCCCCGGCTCCGACCGCAGGACCGCAGCATCGGATAGGCAGTCACCCCCCAACGCGAGCGTCAGGGCCAGATCGGTGACGACCTTGCTCCGGTCGTGCACCGCGGTCGGCTTCCGCCACCGCGACAGCGACTCCCGCAACGCCGAGCTCAACCCCGTCACCTCCGACGCCGTCGTCAGCAGCACCCTGTCAGATACCCGTGCTCGATAGCGGCGTCCAGAGCCCTGACGTTGGTGGCCGTGGCCCGTGCGAGCAGGTTGCGGAACGCCAGATCAGCACTGACCCTCGGCTGCGCGTCGCCGGGGCAGGAACAGCCCGGAACGCACCACCGTCAAAAGGACAGCGCCGTCACGACTCGTCTGTCAGCGAAGTCCAGCGCGATGACTGTGTCGACGGGCTTGGGCCGGGGCGGGTGTGCGTCGACGCAGGCGGTCAGGGGAGAGTCCGCCGAGAGGGCCTGCTGAATGTCCGGGCTGGAGGTCACGATCGTCG
>NZ_JANXRJ010000107.1 GCF_025353065.1 Lapillicoccus sp. | reverse complement strand
CCGAGCCCGCTACGTCGAGGCCTTCGAGCGGATCACCGGCCGGACGTTCGGCTGACCGCGGCCCGAGCCGGGTCGAGGTGAGAACGCGTCACAGACGACGCGTTCTCATCCGGCACGCCGTCGACGGCGACGCGGTGGCCGAGGTGTGGCTCGGGCGTACGGGTTCCGATCTGGAGTGCATCTACGACGGCGAGTTTCGTCACTGCTTGCGGTGCTGTGATCATCGGAGACGCCGGCTACGAGCAGCACGCGCTGGCCCAGGTTGGCGCGGGCGGACGTCGACTGAGGATTCGCGTTGACCAGATCGGCTCACCTCAACGGGTCGTACTCGAATTCTCTGAGTTGGGTACCGACGCCCCGTCGGTCGTCTAGGGGCGCCTAATCGGGGCGCCTCGCCGCAGGCACGGCTAGCGCGCTGGACACCATTCAGAGCCGCTGGTCGCTGACCCGACTCGGCATCAATCTATCAATGGGTACTATCGTGCCCAATTGGGCATATTGGTGCCCATGCCTGCGAGGATCTAAGGTGTCGAAAGGAGTTTTCGTGGACCTGCGTCATCCCCTGCAGTCGGTGATTCCCAGCGCCCACGGAGCCGTCCTGTCGGTCCTCGCGCAGACCGCTGTCCCCCTGAGCGGCCGGGGGCTCGCGGAGCTGACGCGACCGGCATACGGATATCGACGGGTCGGGCAGGTGCTCGGCGATCTGACGACCGCCGGCATCGTGCTCCGCGAGTCGCGGCCGCCTTCTTTCTTCTACCGCCTCAACCGGGATCACGTGGCGGCGGAAGGCATCGTCGCGCTCTCGAACATGTGGTCTGTGCTGCTCGACCGGATCCGTACTGATGTCGACGGCTGGGCTCCTCAACCTCGTGCGGTCTGGATCTTTGGCTCGGCCGCCCGGGGGGAGGCCGGCCCGGACAGCGACATCGACATCCTGCTCGTGCGTCCGTCGTCGGCCAGTGACACGGAGACCGCGGCTGGCGGCAACGACTGGCAGGCGCGTGTGGACGATCTGTCAGACAAGGTCACGAGGTGGTCCGGCAATCCGTGCGAGATCCTTGACCTTGACGAGTCGGAGCTTGAAGCCGCCTTGGCACGGGGCGACCGGTTGGTCCGCGATCTCCGCGATCAGGCCGTGAGGGTGTTCGGCCGTGAGCCACGCGCACTGCTACGGACGGACGTGGACTGATGGCGGCGCTCGCCGACGCTGGCAGGCACCTGTCGAAAGCGAAGGAGTTCTTGGCCGCCGCCGCGGTCAGCTATGAGAGCGGTCTCTACAACGCGGCCACGGCCGACGCCGTCGTCTGCGGGATCCACTGCAAGGACGCGATCTGTCTTGTGGTGACCGGCCGGTCGGCGGCCGGCGAAGCCCATCAGATGGCGGTCGCTGAGCTCGATCGTTCAGGACCCGTCGGTGCAGGCCTGTCCTCGACGTTGAACCGGCTCCTGAGGATGAAGACGAAGTCGCAGTACTCCGCCGAGTCGATCGGGGCCGGAGACGCGGCCAAGGCCGTCGGGTGGGCCGAGCGGATGCTCGCGGCGGCGGAAGCGGTCGCGGCCGGGCGTTGACGTCTGCCGCGATGAACGCGCGGTCCCCGGCATACGGGCCAGACCGATATCGTGGGGCGACCGCCGCACCCACTCCCCGAGGAGCCCCCTGCCGATGGGAAGCATCGTCGTCGACGTCATGCTCAAGCCCGAGATCCTCGACCCGCAGGGGCAGGCCGTCGCCGGCGCCCTGCCGCGCCTCGGGATCGAGGGGTTCACCGACGTCCGCCAGGGCAAGCGGTTCGTCCTCACCGTCGAGGGGGAGGTGACGGACGAGCACCTCGCCCATGCGCGCCAGGCAGCCGAGACGCTGCTGAGCAACCCGGTCATCGAGGACGTCGTCGCGGTCCACGCGCTCGACGCCACCGCGCCGACCGAGGGCGACGCGTGAAGATCGGGGTCGTCACCTTCCCCGGCTCGCTCGACGACCGTGACGCCGCGCGGGCCGTGCGCGCCGCCGGCGCCGACGTGGTCACCCTCTGGCACGGCGACCGCGACCTCCACGGGGTCGACGCCGTCGTCCTGCCCGGCGGGTTCTCCTACGGCGACTACCTGCGCTGCGGCGCCATCGCCCGCTTCGCCCCCGTCATGGACGTCCTCGTCCCGGCGGCCCAGGGTGGACTGCCGGTCCTCGGCATCTGCAACGGCTTCCAGGTCCTGTGCGAGTCGCACCTCCTGCCCGGCGCGTTGATCCGCAACGACCACCGCAAGTTCAACTGCGTGGACCAGGTCCTGCGCGTCGAGAACGCTTCCACCACATGGACATCCGCGTATGCCGCGGGCCAGGAGATCACCATCCCCCTCAAGAACGGCGAGGGCGGCTTTGTCGCCGACGAGGCGACGCTCGACCGGCTCGAGGGCGAAGGCCGGGTCGTCGTACGCTACGTCGGCGCCAACCCCAACGGCTCCCACCGCAAGATCGCCGGCATCACCAACGACCGCGGCAACGTCGTCGGCCTCATGCCGCACCCCGAGCACGCCATCGAGCCGGGTTACGGCCCCTCGACGGACGGGTTGGACTTCTTCGCTTCGGCCCTCGCGAGCCTCGAGCAGGTGGTGTCCGCGTGAGCGCGCAGACCGAGGCGACTCGTCAGGACCTCGCGGGTGTCGACACCGTGACGCAGGCCGGCACGACGCCCGACACCGAACAGCCCTGGGGCGCCTTGGGGCTCAAGGTCGACGAGTACGCGAACATCAAGGAGATCCTCGGGCGCCGACCGACGTCGGCGGAGCTGGCGATGTATTCCGTGATGTGGTCGGAGCACTGCTCCTACAAGTCCTCGAAGGTGCACTTCTCGCTCTGGGGCGAGAACACCACCGACGCGATGCGCGAGAAGCTCCTGGTCGGCATCGGCGAGAACGCCGGCGTCGTCGACATCGGCGACGGCTGGGCCGTCACCTTCAAGATCGAGAGCCACAACCACCCCTCCTACGTCGAGCCCCACCAGGGCGCTGCCACCGGCGTCGGCGGCATCGTGCGCGACATCATGTCGATGGGCGCCCGCCCGATCGCGGTGATGGACGCGCTGCGCTTCGGCAACCTTCGCCACCCCGACACCCTGCGTGTGCTCCCGGGAATCGTTGCGGGAGTCGGCGGTTACGGGAACTGCCTCGGCCTGCCCAACATCGGCGGCGAGGTCGTCTTCGACGACTGCTACCAGGGCAACCCGCTCGTCAACGCTCTCTGCGTCGGGGCGATGCGGATCGAGGACATCCACCTCGCGTCGGCGCGCGGGGTCGGCAACAAGGTCGTGCTCTTCGGTGCGAAGACCGGCGGCGACGGCATCGGCGGAGTCTCGGTGCTCGCCTCCGAGACCTTCTCCGCGACAGGAGGTGGGCCGACGAAACGGCCCGCGGTGCAGGTCGGCGACCCCTTTGCCGAGAAGGTGCTGATCGAGTGCTGCCTCGACCTGTATGCCGCGCACGTCGTCGCCGGCATCCAGGACCTCGGTGGGGCCGGACTCTCCTGTGCGACGAGCGAGCTCGCGTCCAACGGTGACGGGGGGATGGCCGTCGAGCTCGACCTCGTGCCGCTGCGCGACGCCTCGCTGCGACCCGAGGAGATCCTCATGTCGGAGTCGCAGGAACGGATGATGGCGATCGTCGAGCCCGCCAAGCTCGAGGCGTTCCTGGCGATCACGACCCGCTGGGACGTCGAGGCGACCGTCATCGGCGAGGTCACGGACGGTGAGCACCTCGTCATCACCTGGCACGGCGAGACCATCGTCGACGTGCCGCCGCGATCGGTGGCGCACGACGGGCCGGTCTACGACCGCCCGCTGGGCCGACCGGCATACCTCGACGGGCTGGTGGCCGACACGACCGCCGACCTCGAGCGGCCCGTCACCGGCGAGGAGCTGCGCGCCACCCTGCTGACCATGCTCGCGAGCCCCAACCTGTGTGACACCTCGTGGGTCACCGATCAGTACGACCGCTACGTCATGGGCAACACCGCCCTCGCGATGCCGGACGACGCGGGCGTGGTCCGGGTCGACGAGGAGACGGGTCGCGGTGTCGCGATCTCGACCGACTGCAACGGCCGGTTCGCCAAGCTCGACCCCTACACCGGGGCGCAGGCCGCGCTGGCCGAGGCCTACCGCAACGTCTCGACCGCCGGCGCCGCCCCGCTCGCGGTGACCGACTGCCTCAACTTCGGCTCACCCGAGGACCCGGGCGTGATGTGGCAGTTCCGGGAGTCGATCCGCGGGATCGCGGAGGGGTGCAAGACCCTCGGCATACCGGTGACCGGCGGCAACGTCTCGTTCTACAACCAGACCGGCGACGTCGCCATCCACCCGACGCCCGTGATCGGGGTGCTCGGGGTGATGGAGGACGTCTCGGTGCGGACGCCGTCCGGGTTCTCCGTCGACGGTTCGCGGCTCTACCTCCTCGGTGACACCCGCGACGAGCTCGATGGCTCGGAGTGGGCGCACGTCGCGCACGGCCACCTCGGTGGCGTCCCGCCCGTGGTCGACCTCGAGCACGAGATGCGGCTGTCGGCCGTGCTCCAGCAAGGGGCGCGCGAGGGCTGGTTCGACGCGGCGCACGACCTCTCGGAAGGTGGTCTGGCGCAGGTGCTCGCAGAAGCGGTGCTGCGCAACGGGATCGGCGCGCGGGTCGGCCTCGAGCGGCTCGTGCTGAAGGGTGTCGACCCGTTCACCGCGCTGTTCTCGGAGTCGACCGGTCGCGTGCTCGTCGCCGTGACCCCGGGTTCGGAGGACGAGTTCCTTGCTGCGGTGCCGGACTCGGTCTCCGTGACCGAGCTGGGTCTCACCGACACCGACGTCGACGGCCTCGTCGTTGTCGCCGGCCCCGACGCCTCCTTCGGCATCGACCACGCCACCCTGCGCCGAACCCACAAGGCGACCCTCCCCGGCATCTTCGGCCCCTGAGCGCCCACGGGGCCACCGCTAACGTCCGCGTGAACGCGACACCGGTATCCCGTCCGCGCGGACGTTGCGGCGGGTGCACGACTAATGTCCGCGCAAACACGACACCGGTATGCCGTTCGCGCGGACGTTGTCAGCGGGGAGACGCGTTGTCCACACCCCCTGCGTCGTTGGTCCCACGATCCACAGGACGAACGGTGTCTCTGGTGGGTGATGCCGTCGGGGCGGCAGGCTCATCCTGCATGAAGAGCCCCAAGTCGTCCCTCATCGCCACCGTCGAGGAACAGGCTTCTACGCAGGGCAACGTCCTGCGACTCGCCGACCTCCGAGACCTCGGAGTGACCCCGGGCCAACGTGTCGCGCAGGCCCGCGCCCGACGGTGGGCCGCGATCCCCTGGCGAGGCGTGGTGGTCGCGTCGGCAGACGACGAGACGCGGCACCGTCTCGCTCTGGTGGAGGTCGGGAAGGGAGCCGCCATCGGCGGAGCCTCCGCTCTGCTGCTGGCCGGTCTGACCGGGTGGGACGAGGAGTTCATCCATGTCTGGGTGCGGAAGTCGTTCTCCAAGAACGGCGCTGAGGGAGTAGCGCTCCACGAGAGCAGACGGTGGACCCCGGACGACCTGGTCGGCAGCGGCATACCCCGTGCGAATCCGACTGTTGCGGCGATTCAGTCCGCGCTCTGGGCGAAGACCGTCCGACAGGCGGCAACGCTGCTGGCGATGTCGGTGCAGCAGCGGCTCGTCTGCGCCGACGTCCTCGCCGTGGAGTTCGAGCGGGTCAAGCGACACAAGTTCCGGGTGATGCTCCGACAGGTCATCGCTGACATCGGCGGGGGTGCCCAGTCCATGAACGAGCTCGACTTCGCGGTCCTCTGCCGCGCGCACGGGCTCCCCGAACCCTCGCGTCAGGAGCGGCGGCAGTCGTCGCAGGGTCGGATCTACCTCGACGTCTACTGGCAGGCCTATCGCGTCCGCCTCGAGGTCAACGGAGCCGGGCACGGGATCCTCGTCGCCGCGATGAGCGACGAGATCCGCACCGTCGAGGCTCAAGCTGAGGGCGACGCTGCCGTCCAGGTCTCTGTGCTGACGATCCGGGTGGAGCCCCTACCGTTGATGGATGCGCTTCGCCGCCTCCTCCGATCTCGCGGATGGGTCGGCTGACAACGTCCGCGAAAACG
>NZ_JANXRJ010000219.1 GCF_025353065.1 Lapillicoccus sp. | reverse complement strand
GCCCGCTCGGACGGGTCGGTGCGCTCGGCACGAGGTGGTCGATGACGCGCTCGCGCACGGCGGCGAGCCGCGTCTCCGCCCGACCGTCGTGGGCCACCTGCGGTGGCAGGATCGTCACCACCGCCCGGTCGGCGTCGCGGTGCGTCCGTTCGAGGTCGTAGAGGACCGTGCCCGCATCGACGAGGAGCAGCGTCCAGTGCTCGTGGGTGTGGGCGGGGTAGGTGTGAGCAGCGAACCGCGCGTGCAGTACCTCGACCACGTCGGGGACGTCCGGTCGCCAGGCCCGCACCACGTCGGTGCCTCGGCGCACAGTGCCTCCGTCTTCGTGACGCGGGTCTCGGACGACAGGAACGTACAAGACCGGGGGTGGGTGTGGTCGCCAGGATGGGCGTGTGCCCGACCTCGCCGACGTCCCCCACCTCACCACACCGACCGACCCGAACCCCACCCCACCGACCACTTCGCCCGACGCCCCGGTCCGTTTCGACACCGAGATCGCTGTCATCCTCCTCGAGGACCTCGCCGTCTGGCAGGCCCTCAACGTCACGGCGTTCGTCGTGAGCGGTATCGCCGGGTCCGACCCCGACCTCATCGGTGAGCCCTACCTCGACGGTGACGACACGGCATACCTCGCGATGATCCGGCAACCCGTCCTCGTGTTCTCCGGGTCGAGTGCCCAGCTGACCGCGATCCACACCGCGGGGCTCCGGAGGGGCTTCGCGATGGCCATCTACACGCGAGACCTGTTCGGCACGGGCAACGACCGGGACAACCGGGCCGCGGTCCGGGCGGTGCGGCGCGACGACCTGGACCTCGTGGGGATCGCCCTCCGGGGCCCCCGCAACGCGGTGGACAAGACGATGAAGGGCATCGACCTGCACGCGTGACCGACGACGGGTCCGAGCGACATGCGGCAGAGTGGTGCCATGTTTCTCGAGGACTCGCCCGCATGAGCGGTGATGACGCGTGCGATGCCGTGCCCGACGTCGACGAGCGCTTCGCTGCAGCGGCGCGGGCGAGCAGGTCCTCTCTCTGGCGCGATCGAGTCACCCCTGGTGAGAGGCTCGCCCGGCTCGCCACCGCCTGCGACGAGCTGGGGGTCGACGAGTGGGACGTCTACGGCGAGGGCGGACCGGTGGCGATGCTCGAGGGGCAGGTCGCCGAGCTGCTCGGCAAGCCCGCCGCGGTCCTCTTCCCCAGCGGGATCATGGCGCAGCAGGCGACCCTGCGTGTCTGGTGCGAACGGATGGGGTCGATGCGGGTGGCCATCCCCGACCTGGCCCACCAGCTGAGCCACGAGGGTGACGGGCCGCGGCTGCTGCAGGGGTTCCGCTTCGAGTGGCTGACCCAGGGTCGACGGGTCGCGACGGCGGCCGACCTGCGGGCGCTGCCCGAGGGCCTCGGTGCCGTCCAGGTCGAGCTCCCCCTGCGTGACGCCGGCTGCCTCCTGCCGTCGTGGGAGGAGCTCACCGATCTCAGTGCCGCGGCGCGTGACCTCGGGGTGCCGCTCCACGTCGACGGAGCACGGCTCTGGGAGTCCCAACCCTTCTGGGACCGGCCGCTGCCCGAGATCGCCGCCCTCGCCGACTCGGTCTACGTCTCGTTCTACAAGGGCCTCGGCGGCCTGGCCGGCGCGGTCGTCGTCGCCGACACCGACGTCGTCGACGAGATCCGCCTGTGGCGCACGCGGATGGGCGGGACCCTCTTCCACCTGACGCCGTATGCCGTGTCCGGCCTCGTCGGGCTGCGCGACGAGCTGCCCCGGTTGGGGGAGTGTGTCGCGTGGGCCCGGGAGCTCGCCGCGGGGCTCGTCCGGTACGGGTTCGACGTCCACCCCGACCCGCCGCACACCAACACCTTCGAGGTCTACGCCCGGGTCGGGCGCGACGTCCTGA
The DNA here is from genome assembly GCF_025353065.1 of Lapillicoccus sp. GTDB lineage: Bacteria > Actinomycetota > Actinomycetes > Actinomycetales > Dermatophilaceae > Lapillicoccus. Next base: position 26,848 of record NZ_JANXRJ010000219.1, on the reverse strand, counting down.
TCGAGCGCGGCATCCGGCTCATCGAGCGCGAGCACGTCCAGATGAATCCGGGGTGGCGCGACAGCGACGTCCCGGGTGTGAGCACGGCCGAGCTCGCAATCCACACGGTCGCGCTCGCCCACGACCCGGCGCGCGTCGCCGGGTGGTATGCCGAGCTGCTGGGGTGAGCACGCGGCATACCGGCTCAGGCTCTTGCGTCCGCGCGAACGCGACACCGGTGTCCCCTCGGCGCGGACGTTGGAGTTCGTAGACTCAGGCCCATGCCCCACGACCTGATGCTCAAGGCGATGAACGGCGTCCACCGGCTGGTGCTGCAGGTCACCGGCGGTCGGGTCGGCTACGAGGCCATGGGGATGCCGGTGCTCGAGCTCACCACCGTCGGGCGTCGGAGCGGGCAGCCGCGGTCGGTGATGCTGACCTCGCCGTTGACCCACGACGGGCACCTCGTCGTGGTGGCCTCCCGCGGCGGCGACGACACGCACCCGGCGTGGTTCGTCAACCTGCGGGCGGAGCCGGACGTCGAGGTCTCGCTCCAGGGCGGGCCGAAGGAGCCGATGACGGCGCGGGTCGCGACCGCCAGGGAGCGCGCGATCCTGTGGCCGGAGATCACCGAACGGCATCCGAACTACGCGGGCTACCAGAAGCGCACGGAGCGCGAGATCCCGCTCGTCCTGCTCGAGCCGAGGACCTGAGGCCGAGAGCCCAACCGCTTGCGTCCGGGCTCAGGCCCGGGCCGCCGTCCCGGTCCGGAGGTCGCGCGAGAACCGCACGGCGGCGTCCCTCAGCAGGGGGGCGGCCCCGGTCACGAGCTCCGTCGTCATCCGACCGCTCGGCCCCGAGACCGACAACGCGACCGGCGCCGGGGCGTCCGGCACCACGACCGCGACGCAGCGCACGCCGATCTCCTGCTCGCCGTCGTCCACGGCATACCCCTGCGCGCGCACCCGCGCGAGCTCGGCGAGGAAGACGTCGGGGTCGGTGATCGTGTGCACGGTGTGCGCCTCCATGCCGGTGCGCGACAGCAGTCCCCGCACCCGCGTCTCCGACTCGAGCGCCAGGATCGCTTTGCCCACTGCGGTGCAGTGCGGGTGAACGCGCCGACCGACCTCGGTGAACATCCGCATCGAGTGCTGCGACTGGACCTGGCCGACGTAGACGATCTCGTCGTGGTCGAGCATGGCCAGGTTGGCGGACTCACCGACCGAGTCGACGAGCTGCGTGAGGTAGGGCTGGGCCCAGGTGCGCAGCATCCGCGAGCTCGTCTCACCGAGGCGGATCAGCTTGGGCCCCAGGGTGTATCGCCGCGACCGCTCCTGCCGCACGTAACCGAGGTCGACGAGGGTGCGCACGAGCCGGTGGATGGTCGGCAGCGGGAGGCCGACGTCGGTCGCGAGCTGGGAGAGCCCGACGGTGCCGCCGGCATCGGCCATCTTCTCGAGGATCTCGAAGGCGCGGCCGAGAGACTGGACGCCGCCGGGACGGGCCGGGCTCGGGGCGGCGTCGGGCGAGGACTGCTCTGCTGAGGTGGACACGTGTCCCCTTTCCACTTCCGTATGCCGGAGTGTAGATGGAGGATGGGGCGAGCGGACGCGATCAGTCCGGCTTGACTTTCGAATTGTGAAAAGTATTATCCGTCTGGCAGAAGCAATGACGCCTCCGCCGCGCATCGTGACACCAGGAGGTAAGGCATGGCGACACCCGGTCCGGGCCACTCGATCACCATCCGGGTGGAGACCCCGACCGGGGTGGATTCCACCGCCGGGCTGGCCACGGCGATCAGCGCGAAGGGTGGTGTCCTCACCGCGCTCGACGTCGTCGAGAGCCAGGGCGACCGGGTCGTCATCGACGTCACGTGCAACGCTTCCGACGCCGACCACGCCACCCGCATCACCGACGCCCTGGCCGAGCTGCCGGGGGTGTCCGTGGGCAAGGTCAGCGACCGGACCTTCCTCATCCACCTCGGCGGCAAGCTCGAGGTGGTGCCGACGGTCGCGCTCAAGCACCGCGACGACCTCTCTCGGGCCTACACCCCCGGCGTCGCCCGAGTCTGCCTCGCCATCGCCGAGCACCCCGAGGACGCCCGACGGCTGACCATCAAGCGCAACACCGTCGCCGTCGTCACCGACGGGTCGGCCGTGCTCGGGCTCGGCAACATCGGCCCGGCCGCCGCGCTTCCGGTCATGGAGGGCAAGGCCGCGCTGTTCAAGACCTTCGCCGGGGTCGATGCGTGGCCGGTCTGCCTGGACACGCAGGACGTCGACGAGATCGTGATGATCGTCAAGGCCATCGCGCCGGTCTACGGGGGCATCAACCTCGAGGACATCTCGGCGCCGCGCTGCTTCGAGATCGAGGCCCGGCTGCGCGCCGTGCTCGACATCCCCGTCTTCCACGACGACCAGCACGGCACGGCGATCGTGGTGCTCGCCGCCCTCACCAACGCGCTGCGCGTCGTCGGCAAGGCTCTCGAGGACGTGACCATCGTCGTCTCCGGGGTCGGCGCGGCGGGCCACGCGATCATCCGGCTGCTCCTCGACCAGGGCGCCGGCGACATCATCGCCTGCGACCGCCGGGGGATCGTCGACCCCGATCGGGCAGGCATGGAGGACTCGCGGCGCTGGATCGCGGAGCACACCAACCGCCAGGGGCGACGCGGGTCGCTCGTCGACGCCGTCGCCGGGGCCGACGTCTTCGTCGGTGTCTCGGCACCGAACCTGTTGTCCGGCAACGACATCGCGACGATGGCCGACCGGGCGGTCGTGTTCGCCCTGGCGAACCCTGACCCCGAGGTCGACCCGGTCGAGGCGGGCAAGCACGCGAGCATCGTCGCGACCGGACGCTCCGACTATCCCAACCAGATCAACAACGTCCTGGCCTTCCCCGGCTTCTTCCGCGGGCTGCTCGACGCCAACGTCCACGAGATCACCGACGAGATGATGATCGCCGCAGCACGGGCCATCGCCGATGCACCCCGACGCGCTCAACCCGAGCTTCATCGTCCCGAGCGTCTTCGACAGCTCGGTCGCCCCGGCGGTGGCCGCTGCGGTCCGGGCCGCCGTCGAGGGCCGGATCACGTCCACGGGTGGTCCGACCGGCGACGCCGCCGGCCGCCAGGAGACCGGTCGTTGAACGAGTCCATCTCCCCGGCCGCCCCGGACCGGGACCACGCCGAGCCGGTCGGCAGCACAGGCCAACCGGCCGGCGGGCTGGGGGAGCTGATGGCCCGCCTCGACGCCGATCTCGCCGCCTCGGACGCCGACCTGCTGACCCGCTATCCGGGCGATGACGGCAGCCGACAGCCGGTCCACACCGTCTACGTCCCGGCCGACCACTGGACGAGCGATCTGCCGCGGCAGTGGGGCGCCCGGGCCCTGGCTGCGCTGGACGAGCACGGCATCGACGGGCCTGCCCTGGCCGAGGTGGCCGACCTCGACCCGGCCCTCGCCGAAGAGGTGCTTCCGCTGGTCCGCGCCAAGCTTGCCGCGGAGCCGATCGAGGACCTGCGCATCGACTTCGAGGACGGCTTCGGCGACCGTGGTGACCGGGCCGAGGACGAGGCGGTCGACGTCGCGGTCGCCGCGCTGGCGGCTGCCGTGGCGAGCGGGACAGCGCCTCCGTTCCTCGGCATCCGGTTCAAGTCGTTCGAGTCACCGACCCGTCGACGCGGGCTGCGGACGCTCGACCGCTTCGTCGGGGGGATCGCCCAGGGTGGTTCGCTACCAATCGGGTTCGTCGTCACCCTTCCCAAGGTGACAGCGGTCGAGCAGGTCGCCGCCATGGTGACGACCTGCGACCACCTCGAGCGGACCCACGGGCTCGGGGTGGGCGCGATGCGCTTCGAGATCCAGGTCGAGACCCCGCAGTCGATCCTGCTGGCCGACGGCTCGGCCGGGGTGGCTCAGCTGATCGGAGCCGCCGACGGTCGCTGCACCGGGCTGCACTACGGCACCTACGACTACTCGGCGTCGCTCGGCATCTCCGCCGGCCGGCAGAGCATGGAGCACCCGGCGGCCGATCACGCCAAGGCCGTCATGCAGGTGGCCGCAGCCGGCAGGGGGGTCCGGCTGTCCGACGGCTCGACCAACGTCGTCCCCGTCGGCGCCCCCGAGGCGGTCCGGGCCGCGTGGCGGCTGCACGCACGGCTCGTCCGACGCTCGCTCGACCGGGGGTTCTACCAGGGCTGGGACCTCCACCCCCTGCAGCTCCCCACCCGGTATGCTGCAACCTTTGCGTTCTACCGCAACGGGTTTCCCGCGTCAGCAACCCGACTTCGTGCCTACCTGCGCCGCGACGACTCGGGATTCCTCGACGAGCCCGCGACCGCCCGGGCCCTGGCCTGGTTCGTGGCCCGAGGACTGGACTGCGGCGCCGTGACGGAGGACGAGGTGATGGACCGCATCGACGTCGATGCCGCGGGTGTCCGGGCATTGGCCCACCCTCGGCGGGTGGGCTGAGCCCGAACTGAGCGGGCTCGTCCCGGGGTTCCCCGGATATATTCAACAAGATGTTGAAAGGGTCTTGACGTGACCGGAGCCTCCTCCCTAGTCTGTCGACATACGGAAATCTAATTCCGTATAGCGAAAGTGAGGATGGACCATGACCTCGACGCCCGCGGTGGCCCCGACCCACTCGCTGCGCTTCGCCGCCAACTGCTCGATGCTGTTCACCGAGCTGCCGCTGCTCGAGCGCCCGGGCGCGGCGAAGGCGGCCGGCTTCGACGCGATCGAGCTCTGGTGGCCGTGGCCGGACCAGTCGGTCCCGGCCGATCCCTCGGTCGACGCCTTCGTCTCGGCCGTCCGCGACGCCGGGGTCCGGCTGATCGGTCTCAACTTCTTCGGCGGCGACCTCACTGGCCCCGACTGCGGCGTCCTCTCCGTCCCCTCGCGGTCGCAGGAGTTCCGCGACAACGTCGCCGTGACCATCGGGATCGGTGAGCAGCTCGGAGCATCCGTCTTCAACGCCCTCTACGGCAACCGGGTCGACGAGGTGAGCTCCGCGGAGCAGGACGACCTGGCAGCCGAGAACCTCGGTATGGCCGCCGACGCTGCCCGCCGTATCGGTGCCACCGTCCTCGTCGAGTCGGTCAGCGGTCCCAAGCCCTACCCCCTGCGCACGGCCGCCGACAGTGTCGCGGTCGTCGAGCGGGTCCGAGCCGACGGGCATACCGACATCGACTTCCTGCTCGACCTCTATCACCTGGCCAGCAACGGCGACGACCTCGACGCCGCGATCGCCGCGTCTGCCGCGGTCACCGGCCACGTCCAGATCGCCGACGCGCCCGGCCGCGGCGCGCCCGGCAGCGGCGCCATCGACCTCGACCGTCATCTCCGCGCGCTGCAGGACCTCGGGTATGCCGGCTGGGTCGGCCTCGAGTACAAGCCCACGACCACGACGATCGAGAGCCTCGCCTGGCTCCCGGTCGACCGTCGCGGCGCCCCCACCCCCTGACCCGCCAAACACCTCGACGTGTTGCGGCGAGATCCGCGAATTCCGCTGTCCTGAAGGCAGGAACGCAGCTTTCACCGCAACAAGTGGGAGTTGCGGTGTCCCCTGACCCCCTGACCCCAGAGGAGAACCGTGACGACCACCATCGCCTTCATCGGGCTCGGCATCATGGGCAGCCCCATGTCCGTGCACCTCGCCGAGGCGGGGTTCGACGTCGTCGGATTCAACCGTCATCCAGGGAAGACCGGCCCCCTCGAGGCCGCCGGCGGGCGAGCCGCGGACTCGATCGCGGAGGCGGTCCAGCGGGCCGACGTCGTCGCGCTCATGGTGCCGGACTCGCCCGACGTGCAGGCCGTCCTCGAGGGGGAGGACGGCGTCTTCGCCCACGCCCGGCGGGGCGCCCTCGTCATCGACTTCTCGAGCATCCGCCCCGACGTCACCATCGAGCTCGCCGCCCGAGCGAGGGAGGCGGGCCTCCGGCTGCTCGACGCTCCGGTCTCCGGTGGCGAGACCGGCGCGAAGAGTGCCACGCTGTCGATCATGGTCGGCGGATCCGCAGCCGACTTCCTCGCCGCCGCAACGGTTTTCGAGGCGGTCGGCAAGACGGTCGTGCACGTCGGACCGAGTGGGTGCGGTCAGACCGTGAAGGCCGCCAACCAGCTCGTCGTCGCCGCCAACATCGAGGTTCTCGCTGAGGCCGTCGTCTTCCTGGAGGCCCACGGCGTCGACACCGCAGCCGCCCTCGAGGTGCTCGGCGGCGGGCTCGCCGGCTCGGCGGTGCTCGAGCAGAAGAAGCACAACCTGCTGACCCGGTCGTTCGCGCCGGGCTTCCGGATCGACCTCCACCACAAGGACCTCGGCATCGTCGTCTCCGCGGCGCGCGAGGCCGCGTCGTCATCCCCCTCGGCGCGGTCGTCGCACAGCTGATGGCCTCCCTCCGCGCCCAGGGCGACGGTGGTCTCGACCACTCGGCGCTGCTGCGCGGGGTGGAGCGCCTGTCCGGTCGCACTCCCGCCGACACCTCACGGTCTGACGTCTGATCCGGCATACGCGACACCGCAGTTCGTTCTTCCTCGGACCCTTCGATCATCCCCTTCCGGCAACGACGCAGGAGCTCACGACATGACACGCATGACAGCCGCCCAGGCCGCGGTGCAGATCCTCCGGAAGGAGGGTGTGACCCACCTGTTCGGGCTTCCCGGCGCCGCGATCAACCCGTTCTACCGGGCGATGCAGCTGGACGGCGGGCTCACCCACATCCTCGCGCGACACGTCGAGGGCGCGTCCCACATGGCGGAGGGCTACACGCGCGCCACGGCCGGCAACATCGGTGTCTGCATCGGGACGAGCGGCCCGGCCGGCACGGACATGATCACCGGCCTCTACTCCGCGAGCGCGGACTCCATCCCGATCCTCTGCATCACCGGTCAGGCACCGGTGGCCAAGCTGCACAAGGAGGACTTCCAGGCGGTCGACATCGCCTCGATCGCGCGGCCGTTGACCAAGATGGCCGTGACCGTGCTCGAGGCGGCACAGGTGCCGGGCACCTTCCAGAAAGCGTTCCACCTCATGCGATCCGGGCGCCCCGGGCCGGTGCTCATCGACCTGCCGATCGACGTGCAGCTGGCCGAGATCGAGTTCGACGTCGAGACCTACGAGCCCCTGCCGGCCTGGAAGCCGAGCGCCACCCGGGCCCAGGTCGCCAAGGCGCTGGACCTGCTCCAGGCCTCCGAGCGTCCGCTCATCGTCGCCGGTGGCGGCGTGGTCAGTGCCGACGCCTGCGACCTGCTGGTCGAGCTGGCCGAGCTCACCGGGGTGCCGGTCGTGCCGACCCTGATGGCCTGGGGTGCGATCCCCGACGACCACGCCCTCAACGCCGGGATGGTCGGGCTGCAGACCTCGCACCGTTACGGCAACAGCACGATGCTCGAGTCCGACTTCGTCCTCGGCATCGGCAACCGCTGGGCCAACCGGCACACCGGGGGCGTGGCGACCTACACCCGTGGCCGCACCTTCGTCCACGTCGACATCGAGCCGACCCAGATCGGCCGGGTGTTCGCCCCGGACTTTGGCATCACCTCCGACGCGAAGGCGGCCCTGCAGCTCTTCGTCGAGATCGCCCGCGAACGCCGGTATGCCGGACAGCTCGCCGACCGTGAGCAGTGGGCCGAGTCCTGCCGCGAGCGGAAGCGGACGATGTTGCGCAGGACCAGCTTCGACGTGACGCCGATCAAGCCGCAGCGTGTCTACCAGGAGATGAACCGTGCCTTCGGGCCCGACACCCGATACGTCAGCACCATCGGCCTCTCCCAGATCCAGGCGGCCCAGCTTCTGCACGTGCACAGGCCCCGGCACTGGATCAACGCCGGCCAGGCCGGCCCCCTCGGCTGGACCGTGCCGGCGACGCTCGGGGTGGCTGTGGCCGACCCCGAGGCGACGGTGGTCGCGATCTCCGGCGACTACGACTTCCAGTTCATGATCGAGGAGCTGGCCGTGGGGGCGCAGTTCCACATCCCCTACATACATGTCCTGGTCAACAACGCCTACCTCGGCCTCATCCGTCAGTCGCAGCGCGCCTTCGACATGGACTTCCACGTGCAGCTGTCCTTCGACAACATCAACTCACCCGAGGTCGGCGGCTACGGCGTCGACCACGTCAAGGTCGCAGAAGGACTGGGCTGCAGAGCGATTCGCGTCTTCGACCCCGAGGAGATCCTGCCCGCGCTCGAGCAGGCCAAGAAGATGATCGTCGAGTTCCGGGTGCCGGTCGTCGTCGAGGTCATCCTCGAGCGCGTCACCAACGTGTCGATGGGGACCGAGATCGACGCCGTCACGGAGTTCGAGGAGCTGGCGCTCTGTGGGGCCGATGCCCCCACAGCCCTGTTTGCGAATCCCGACTGAGAGATGATTCGTCGGACCGACCACCTACGACGTCCTGAGGAGCCGCTTCGTGCTATGCGTCCTGCTCGCGCCCGACAAGTTCAAGGGGACGCTGACCGCCGCCGAGGTCGCCGGGTTCGTCGAGACCGGTCTGTCGGAGGTATGCCGCGCCGCCGGCCTCGACCTCGACGTCACCACCGTGCCGGTCGCCGACGGTGGCGACGGGACGCTGGTCGCCGCCGGGGCCGCAGGTTTCGCAACGGTTCCCGTCACGGCGAGCGGGCCGACCGGGGTGCCGGTCGACACGGCATACGTCCGACGCGGGGACGAGGCGGTGGTCGAGCTCGCGGCGGTCTCGGCGCTGGCCCTGCTGCCCGACGGGATGCTCGCGCCCACGGTCGCCACCAGCCGCGGGACCGGCGACGTCATCCGCGCCGCACTCGACGCCGGCTGTCGGACGATCGTCGTCGGCATCGGCGGGAGTGCGAGCACCGACGGAGGAGCCGGACTGGTCGTCGCGCTGGGTGCCCGGATCCTCGACGTGGCCGGACACCAGACCGGGGACGGGGGAGGCGCGCTCATCGACGCCGTGACCCTCGACCTCTCCGGTCTGCACCCGGCCCTCGCCGATCCCCGTATGCAGATCGTGGTCGCCTGCGACGTCGACAACCCGCTCTGCGGACCGCGCGGCGCGGCCGCGGTCTACGGGCCGCAGAAGGGAGCCGACGCCGACCAGGTCGTGCAGCTCGATGCCGGCCTCGCCCACTGGGCCGACCTCGTCGCGGCGACGACCGGCGCCGACCGCCGCGACGACCCGGGTGCCGGGGCGGCCGGCGGCGTGGGCTTCGCGGCCCTCGCGATCCTCGGCGCCCGGCTCGAGGCCGGCGTCGACCTCGTCTTCGGGCTGACCGGTTTCCACGAGGCCCTCGCCGGCAGTGATCTCGTCGTGACGGGCGAGGGCTCCCTCGACGAGCAGACCCTCCACGGCAAGGCGCCGGCCGGAGTTGCCGCAGCCGCCGCAGCTCTCGGCATCCCGGTCGTCGCCGTGGCCGGTCGGTCGCTCCTGACCCCGGAACGCCTGCGGCAGGCGGGTATTCGCGCGGTCTACACCCTCACTGAGCTGACCGACGACCGTGACGAACAGCTCACCCGACCGGGTCCGCTGCTCACGGCCATCGGCCGCCGGATCGCGCGCGAGCACCTGGTGCCCACCGCCTCACCGCCGGGACACCCCGGACGCCGACCCGTCGCCACGGCCACTGTCGTTGCCACGTCCGCTGCCCCGGCCACGGCCATTGCCACGGACCACAGGATGGTGAACCCATGACCAACGACCTCGTCTTCCGTGCCAGACGCGTCGTCACGGCAGCCGGCGAGGTCTCCCGGTGCGTGACCGTGCGGGACGGTCGGATCGTTGCCATCGAGCCCTACGGCTCGGGCCTTCAGGGCGCTGGGGTCACGGGCACCGAGGTCGTCGAGCTCGGCGACGACGAGGTCCTCCTGCCCGGTCTCGTCGACACCCACGTGCACGTCAACGAGCCGGGCCGCACGGATTGGGAGGGCTTCGCGTCGGCGACGAGGGCGGCGGCGAAGGGTGGCGTCACGACGATCATCGACATGCCGCTCAACAGCATCCCGCCCACGACGACCGTCTCGGCCCTCGAGCTGAAGCGGTCGGTCGCCGCCGACCAGGCCTTCGTCGACGTCGGCTTCTGGGGCGGAGCGGTGCCCGGCAACCTGTCCGACCTGCGGGGGCTGCACGACGCCGGGGTCTTCGGGTTCAAGTGCTTCCTGCTCCACTCCGGTGTCGACGAGTTCCCCCACCTCGAGCCGGACGAGCTCGAGCAGGCGCTGCAGGAGACGGCGTCCTTCGGCGCGCTGATGATCGTCCACGCCGAGGACAGCCACTCGATCGACCGCGCCGTCCACCCGCACGGCGAGGACTACGAGGGCTTCCTCCGCTCACGTCCGCGCGGGGCCGAGAACCTCGCCGTCGCGCAGGTCATCGAGCTCGCCCGCTGGACCGGCGCGCGCGTCCACATCCTCCACCTCAGCAGCTCCGACGCCCTGCCCATGGTCCGCAGCGCGAAGCGGGACGGCATCCGTCTCACCGTCGAGACCTGTCCCCACTACCTCTCCTTCACGGCCGAGGAGATCCCAGACGGCGCAACCCAGTTCAAGTGCTGTCCCCCGATCCGCGAGGCCGCCAACCGCGAGCAGCTCTGGGCCGGGCTGGCCGACGGAAGCATCGACATGGTCGTCTCCGACCACTCGCCGTGCACACCCGAGCTCAAGCGTTTCGACATCGGCGACTTCGGCCTCGCCTGGGGTGGCATCGCGTCGTTGCAGCTCGGGCTCCCGGCGGTCTGGTCCGAGGCCCGGAAGCGCGGGCACGCGCTCACCGACGTCGTGCGGTGGATGGCCGAGCGGCCCGCCCGGCAGGCCGCGCTCGCGCGGAAGGGCCAGATCGCCCTGGGCTTTGACGCCGACTTCTGCGTCTTCGCTCCCGACGACGCGTTCGTCGTCGACGTGGCGAAGCTGCAGCACAAGAACCCCGTCTCCGCCTATGGTGGCCGCGCCCTCGCCGGCGCGGTCCGCTCGACCTGGCTGGGCGGCATCCGGATCGACATCGACGAGGCCCCTCGCGGGCGCCTCCTGAGCAGAGGTGAGTGATGGTCTCGCGACCCACCCCCGGCCCCGCCCGCTACTACGCGCCCCACGGCGGCCTGCCCGGTCAGACCGAGCTGACCACCGACCGGTCACGCTTCACCACGGCGTATGCCGTGCTGCCGCGTCGCACGATGACCGACATCGTCACGAGCTACCTCCCCTTCTGGGACGACACCCGGCTCTGGGTCATCGCCCGGCCGCTCTCGGGGTTCGCCGAGACCTTCTCCCAGTACATCGTCGAGGTGTCGCCCGGCGGCGGCAGCGACCGACCCGAGCTCGACCCGGCCGCCGAGGGCGTGCTGTTCGTCGTCGAGGGGACCCTCGGCCTGACGATCGAGGGGGCGGCATACGACCTCGCCCCCGGCGGCTACGCCTTCATCCCCCCCGGCACGGCCTGGACGGTCCGCAACGGTGGGAGCGACGCCGCCCGCTTCCACTGGATCCGCAAGGCCTACGACGCGGTCGAGGGCCTCGACGTGCCGGAGGCCTTCGTCACCAACGAGCAGGACGTCGAGCCGACACCGATGCCGGACACCGAGGGCGCATGGGTGACAACGCGATTCGTCTCCCCGACCGACCTGCGGCACGACATGCACGTCAACATCGTCACCCTCGAGCCCGGCGGTGCCATCCCGTTCCCCGAGACCCACGTGATGGAGCACGGCCTCTACGTCCTCGAGGGCAAGGCGGTCTACCTTCTCAACGAGGACTGGGTCGAGGTCGAGGCCGGCGACTTCATGTGGCTGCGCGCGTTCTGCCCGCAGGCCTGCTACGCCGGTGGCCCGGGCCGCTTCCGCTACCTGCTCTACAAGGACGTCAACCGGCACGCCAAGCTCGGCAGCTTCGTCCGCTGACCTCACCGGTTGTGCCGGGCCGAGGCGGAGGGTCAGGGATGCTCGGCGAGCCAGGTCGCCCGGCGCCTCGCGGACGCGCGGGCCAGCCACGCGTCCTGGACCACCTCGGCGAGCTCCTCACGGCTGAGCTCGCCGATGCGCGACGCCCGCACGAGGACGGACGGGTGCCGGTCGAAGTGCGGCGTCGTGAAGAAGGGCGAGTCGTCGTCCTGGAGCAGCGACTGCTTGTCGGCCTTCGAGGCCACCCAGATGACGATGACGTCGGAATACTGCTCTCCCGTATGAGGATCGGTCGCGTCCGGGCGGGGGTTGCGGAAGAAGACGAAGGACTTGCCGCCGACCTGGTAGACGGGGTTCTCCTTCGTACCGTCGACGACGGTGACGTGGGGCATCGTGACGGCGAGGTCGTGCACGTCGTCGACCCTGGCCCTCCTCGGGCGTGTTGCGGCCATCCCGACAGACTAGGCAGCCCGGCGGCATACGGGCACCGAGAGGACGTCAGAGCAAAGACCTAGGGTGGAGCGCATGGCTGACGCGAACAACGAGACCACGATGGCGCCCGAGGACGAGGTCGCCCGGATCTGCGCCGACCTCATCAGGATCGACTCGACGAACTTCGGTGACGGGTCGGGTCCGGGGGAGCGCAAAGCCGCCGAATACGTCATGGGTGAGCTCACCGAGGTCGGCCTCGACCCCGTGCTCCTCGAGAGCGAGTCGGGTCGGGCCAACGTCATGGTCCGCATCGAGGGGGCCGACCCCTCCCGGCCGGGTCTGGCCGTCCACGGGCATCTCGACGTCGTCCCGGCGAACGCCGCCGACTGGCAGGTCGACCCGTTCTCCGCGGAGGAGCGCGACGGCTGCATCTGGGGACGGGGCGCGGTCGACATGAAGGACATGGACGCGATGATCATCGCGGCGGTGCGCGACCTCGCCAGGACCGGCGCCAAGCCTGCGCGCACGACGACCTTCGCGCTCTTCGCCGACGAGGAGGCGGGAGGCCTGATGGGCAGCCACTGGATCGTCGACAAGCACCCCGAGTGGTTCGAGGGGGTCTCCGAGGCGATCAGCGAGGTCGGGGGCTACAGCGTCACAGTGCCCTCGGCGACGACCGGTGAGCCGACCCGTGCCTATCTCCTGCAGACGGCGGAGAAGGGGATCGCCTGGCTGCGGCTGCACGCCCACGGTCGGGCCGGCCACGGTTCCGTCCCCAACGACGCCAACGCCGTCGTCCGGCTGGCAGAGGCCATCGCGCGGATCAGCGCGCACGCGTGGCCGGCGGAATACATCGCCTCGGTCCAGGAGCTGCTGGACGGGCTCAGCGCCCTGACCGGCATCCCGTATGCCGGGGAGCCCGACCTCGAGCGGCTGCTGGGCACGATCGGCGGAGCCGCCGGCTTCGTGCGCGGGACGCTGCGGGACACGGCCAACTTCACGATGCTGGACGCGGGATACAAGCACAACGTGATCCCCCAGTCGGCGTCGGCGTCGCTCGACTGCCGTTTCCTGCCCGGCCACGAGGACGACCTGATGGCGACGGTGCGGGAGCTGGCCGGAGAGTTCGTCGAGGTCGAGGTGATGCACCGCGACATCGCCCTCGACGCACCGTTCTCGGGCGACCTCGTCGAGGCAATGAAGCGCTCTTTGCTCGACGAGGACCCCGAGGCCACCGTCCTGCCCTACTGCCTCTCCGGAGGGACCGACAACAAGGCGCTGAAGCTGCTCGGGATCACCGGCTACGGCTTCGCGCCGCTGCGGTTGCCTGCCGACCTGGACTTCGCGCCGATGTTCCACGGCATCGACGAACGGGTCCCGGTCTCGTCATTGAAGTTCGGCGCCCGGGTGCTGCGGTCCTTCCTCGACCACGCCTGAGGCTGCCGCTTCCCCGGGCGTGAGAGAATCCCGGACATGAACCTGCTCACGTTCGTCGTCATGGGTGTGGTGCTCGCCATCCTCTTCGTCGCGGCCTTGGCGGCAGTCTTCATGCTCAACAAGAAGGACCGCGCCGACAGCCTGGGCGCGTCCACGACCGGGCAGCCGGGTGCGTACTACGGCCGCCAGCCGTGGTCACAGCCTTACCAGGGACAGCCACAGCAGGGAGAGCCGCAGCAGGCGTACCAGGTTCCGCCTGCCCAGCCGCCGCAGTACGGCCAGGCACCGCAGGGTCCGCCACCACAGGGTCCGCCACCGCAGTATGGCCAGCCGCCTGCGTACGGCCCGCCGCCGCAGGGTCCTCCGCCGCAGGGTCCTCCGCCGCAGTACGGGCAACCGCCGCAGGGACGGTAGGCGCTGGTCAGGCCGTGCGTCTGACCCGGATGATCTTGCGGCGTAGCCAGGCGCGGCGCAGCCCGCCGAGGTAGACGACGCTCCGGGTGAGCTCCCACTGGCCGTATTCGGCGTGATCGATCAGTGCACGCCGGATGTCGGAACGGGAAACACCGCGGGGGAAGGTCAGGACTCGATACTCGTAGTCGATCATCGCTGTCTATTCTCACCCACGACCCGCTAACGTCGTCGCATGACTGCCGATCCGCGTGCCACGCTGGCCACACTCGTCGCCGCGCTGGAGCGTCACCTGGAGGTCGCGTCCTCTCGCCGTGACCCCGATGACCCGTCCGTGATGGCCGCGGCGCAGGAGCTGGCGACCGCGTTCGACGACTACGACGAGGCGCTCTTCCAGGCCACCGAGGTGGCCACCCCGCTGGCCATCTACGACGGTCCGTTCGACGACGACGACGACGAGGACGACCAGCCCGACGGCGAGGTGGCCGACACCGGCGTCTACTCCGGGCTCGAGGACGACGACCTCGACTACGGGGACGACGGCGCCCCCACCGTCGAATCCGCCACGGACGAGGACGAGGACGAGGACGAAGACGAAGACGAGGACGACGAGGACGACGACCTCGAGGACGAGTTCGACGACGACGACGACGACGACGACGACGACGACGACGAGGACGACGACGACGACGACGAGGTGAGCGCGCTGCCTCACGGCGCCCTGACCCCGCACGCCAACCCTCGCTGACAGCACCCCCGACCCTGCCTCCACCTGCCTCCAATCGGCGGTGGCGCGTCGTAACGAACTCCTCCTATGGGACGACGGCAGGCGCTCACGGCGTGGATGATGCAGAAGGCGGGTCCGTTCACGGTCCGCTACGGCGAGGGGCTGGACCTTGCGAGCGCCGACCTGCCGGCTCCCACCCGGATGCGGATCCCGACCCGTGAGGGCGCGGTGCGCTGCCGGGTCCAGCACCCGCGGCCGAGCGCCACGCCGTCCCCGGTCGTCGTGCACTTCCACGGTGGCGCCTTCATCGTGCGCTACCCCCAGATGGACGACTTCTACACGCGCTTCCTCGCCGACCAGGTCGGCGCGGTGGTCGTCTCCGTCGACTACGACGTCGCTCCGCAGAAGCACTACCCGGTCGCCCAGCACCAGGCTCACGACGTGGTGGCGTGGTTCGTCGAGCACGGCGCGGGGATGGGGGTGGACGCGCGGAGGATCGCCATCAGCGGCTTCAGCGCCGGCGGCAACCTCGCCGCCTCCGCGGCGCTGCAGGCCCGTGATGCCGGGACCTTCGCGCCCGCGCTCGTCGTCCTCGGCGTGCCGTCCCTCGACGTGGCCGAGCCGACGACGGCGAAGACGGCGACGATCGCCCGCCCGATGATCGACGCAGGACTGCTGGATCTGGTCCGCGAGACCTACTACCGGGATGCCTCCCGGCGGCCTGAGCCCTATGCCTCCCCGCTGCTCGCGCCCGACCTCACCGACTACCCCCCGACCCTCGTGCTCACGGCCGAGGTCGACGCCCTGCGCCGAGAGGGCGACGCCTTCGCCGCTCGCCTGCTCGAGGCCGGCGTCGACGTCACCCACCACGTCGTCCCCGATCGCGACCACTACTTCATGCTCGCCAGCGACGCGGAGCAGGCCCGGGAGACCCTGGACCTCATCGTGGCCCACCTGCGGGTGGCCCTCGTCGACCTCGCCGGCTGAGGACCTGCCGGCTGAGGACCTGCCGGCGAAGGACCTTGCCGCGACGTCACCGAGCGAGCACGATGCGGCATGACGAGTTTCGGGGTCCAGGTCCGGTGGGACGGAGAGGTCGTCTCCGGCATCACGTCGGTCACGCCGCTCAGCGACAGCGTCGAGGTGGTGACGCTGCGGGAGGGCGGGTCCGACGCGGTCCGCAAGATCCCCGGACGGTCCGACGTCAGGGGAGTCGTGCTCGAGCGGGAGGTCACCGCGGACCTGACGTTCGACCTCTGGGCGAGCGGACCGCTGCTGCGCAAGGACGTCGAGCTCGAGCTGCTCGCCTCTTCGGACTCGCTGATGGTGGTCTACCGCCTCTACCGGTGCTGGGTCAGTGGGTATGCCGTGTCGCCCGACCTCGCGACCGGCGTCGTCCGCGAGTCGCTGACCCTCGCCACCGACGGGTGGGAGCGGATCAAGCCGCCCGCCGCCGACCTCGCCGACGGGATCGCCAGGTCGCGTGGGAGCGCCGTCCAGCGGGTCCACCTCGGCGCCCTGCTCACCGGGAGCGTCGCGGAGACCGCGCGCAACCTCGGCGCCGTCCTCGACGAGGCGAGCCAGACGGGCGCGATCCTCCTCTTCGACGAGGCCGACGCCCTGTTCGGCAAGCGGACCGACGTGGCGGACGCCCATGACCACTTCGCCCCCACCGAGGTGGACGCGGTCCGGGACATCCTTGCGAGGCATCAGGGCCAGGTCGTGGTCTCGCCGCCGGACCCGTCGTGACGCACCCCGACGCCCCGGACGAAGGCATGCTCGCCGCCATCCGGAGGGGACGCCGACCGGCGCTCCCGACCTGTGAGCCCATCACAGGCTGGGCTGCCACACTCTCGAGATGCCCACCTCGATCGCGTGTCCCGAGACCACGGAACGACCGCAGCGGCAGCGCCGCGCGCTCGCGGCCACCGTCATCGTGGTGCTGGTCCTTGCGGGCGTGAACGTCGCCGACCACGTGCTCGGCTGGAACTCGCTCTGGCTCGGCCCCGCCGGCGCCGCCGTGTTGCTGGCCTTCGCCTGGTGGCAGGGCCTGACGTGGCAGCAGCTCGGACTGGCGCGGCATACCCACGCCCGCGGTCTGCGCTGGGGCCTCGGGGTGATCGGCGTCGTCGCCGCGATCTATCTCGCCGGGGTGCTGCTGCCGACCACCCGCTCGGCCTTCCTCGACGCCCGCTACCACCTGCCGCCGGCGAGTGCGTTGCTCACGGCGTTCGTCGTCATCCCGGTCGGCACGATCCTCCTCGAGGAGGTGGCGTTCCGCTCGGTGCTCTGGGCCTTCCTGTCGCAGCACGCGCGGACCGGGCAGGTGCTGGTCCTGTCGTCGGTCGCCTTCGGTTTCTGGCACATCCTGCCCGCGATGGCCACGGCGACCGGCAACCCGGCGGTGGGTAGCGCGGTCGCCGGGCTCGGCCCGTTCGCCAAGATCGCCGTGGTCGCCGGGACCGTCGCGTTCACCGCCCTCGGCGGCGTCGTCGCCGGGGAGCTGCGGAGGCGCAGCGGCAGCCTCTTCGCGAGCGTCGGGATGCACTGGGCGACCAACGCCCTCGGTGTGCTCTTCGGCGTGATGGCCTGGCACCTCGCGACCTGAGCGTCGCTGAAGGGTCTCGACCGGCACATTCGCCGGGCTACCCAGGCGTAACGACGACCGTTGGTCCCTGCGGTGAGTCGCAGCACGCTCGGCTCGAGTCGACCGGCGTACCAACGGTCGTCGTTGCGCGTTACCGTCTTCACCCTGACGAGCCGCCCGGCGTCCTAGGCTCACCCCTGTGCCGACGGTCCACCAGCTCTCGCGCCGGGACGCCCGCCGCATCGCCGTCCGGGCTCAGCTCCTGAGCGCCGACCGGCCGACCGACCTGCTCGCCACCGTCCGTCACCTGACGGTCCTGCAGATCGACCCCATCAGCGCGGTCGCGCCGAGTGCCGAGCTCGTGGTGTGGAGCCGGTTGGGGTCGACCACTCCGCCGGATGCGCTCCGGGACGCCTTGGAGACACAGGACCTGGTGGAGCTGCGCGGGATGATCCGGCCCATCGAGGACGTCGCCCTCCATCGGGACGACATGGCGCACTGGCCGGGGCAGGGCGAGGTGGCCGAGTGGCAGGAGGATCAGCTCGAGTGGGTGATGGGCAACGACGTCGCACGCCTCGACGTCCTCGATCGGCTCCGTTCGAACGGCCCGCTCCCGGCCACGCAGCTCCCCAGCACGTTCGCGAGGGCGTGGGTCTCGAGCGGATGGACGAACGACAAGAACCTCACCCAGCTGTTGCATTTGATGGTCCTGCGTGGCGAGGTCGCGGTCGCGGGTCGGGACGGCCGTCACCGAGTCTTCGACCTCGCTGAGCGGGTCTATCCCGACGTCCCCGTCGTGCCCTCGCGCGAGGCCGGGCTCATTCGCGACGCGCGCCGACTCCTGTCCCTCGGCATCGTCCGGGCCACCGGGCGTGACCTTCCGGGGGGCGAGTCCGTCATCGTCGCCACCGGGGGCGAGCGCGCCGTCGTCGAAGGACTGCCGGGGGAGTGGGTCGTCGAACCGTCCCTTCTCGGTATGCCGTTCTCCGGCCGCGCCGCCCTGCTGTCCCCATTCGACCGGCTCCTGCACGACCGCCGGCGGATGGGGGAGCTGTTCGAGTTCGACTACCAGCTGGAGATGTACAAGCCCGCCGCCAAGCGCCGGTGGGGCTACTACGCGCTGCCGATCCTTTACGGAGACAGACTGATCGGCAAGCTCGACGCCAAGGCCGACCGTAAGGCTGGCGTGTTCTGCGTCGATGCACTCCACGAGGACGTGCCGTTCAGCCGGACGACGGCCACGGCGGTGCATCGCGAGATCACCGACCTCGCCCGGTGGCTCCGGCTCGACCTGGTGCTGCCTGACTGAACCCTCCCCGACCCGCCGGGAACCGTCGGAGAGCAGTGCTACTTCGGCGGCAGGGACGCGGCATACGTGATGCCGAGGGCGACCCACCGCTCCAGGTCGTCCTCGGTCGCGACCGCCTCGGGGTCGACGCCGAGCCAGCCGTGCATCTCGCGGCCGCGCATCACGAACGGATGCACGTGGATACCGTCGATGAGGTCGTTCGCAGCAGGGTCGACACGCAGCAGCAGCCCGCCGCGGCCGCTCGCGGTGACCGCCATCCGGCCGCCGACGAGGAAGGCGAGCCCGCCGAACATCTTCTTCTCGCTCAGGCCGGGCGTGCCCACGAGGACGTCCCGGACCCGCTCGGCCAGCTCCGCGTCGTAGGCCATGGGGCGAGTCTGGCGCACGCTCGCGCCAGTGACCAGCAGCTCAGAGCGAGACCTCGTCCAGCGCCTGGGTGATCTCACGCGGCAGCTCGAGCTCCTCGCTGGCCAGCGCCGTCCGCAGCTGGGCCACCGTCCGGGCGCCGACGATCGGGGCGGTGACCCCGGGCCGGTCGCGCACCCAGGAGAGGGCGACCTCGGTGGGGGAGACCTGCAGCCCGCGGGCCGCCGTTGCGACGGCCTCGGTGACGGCGACGCTGTGCGCGTCGAGGAAGCGCTCGGCGAAGCCGGGGAAGTCGCGCGACGTCGCGCGCGAGTCGCTGGGGATCCCGTTGCGGTACTTGCCGGTCAGCACGCCACGACCCAATGGTGACCACGGCAGCAGCCCGAAGCCGAGCGCGGCGGCTGCACCGACGAGCTCGAACTCCGGGTCCCGGTGGATGAGGGAGTACTGGGTCTCGTTGGCCACCAACGGGATCCGCGCCTGCTCCAGCAGTGACACCGCTCGGGCCGTCTGCCAGCCGTTGTAGTTGGAGACCCCGACGTAGCGCGTGCGCCCGCTCGCGACCGCGGTCTCGAGCGCCGACATCGTCTCCTCGAGCGGCGCTTCGCCGGACCACGCGTGCACGAGCCAGAGGTCGACGTGGTCGGTGCGCAGCCGCCCCAACGAGGTGTCGAGCTGGCGCAGCAGGCCGCCGCGCGAGGTGTCGACCACGCGGGTCTCGCCGCGCCGCTCGACGCCGGACTTCGTGCAGAGGACGAGGTCGTCGCGCGGGACGACGTCGCCGACGAGGGTGCCGAGCATGGTCTCGGCGGCTCCACCGGCATACCCGTATGCCGTGTCGACCAGCGTGCCGCCCGCCTCGACGAACGCGCGCAGCTGGTCGCGGCAGTCCTCCTCCTGGACGCCGCGGCCCCAGGTCATCGTGCCGAGAGCCAGGCGGGAGACCCGCAGGCCGGAACGGCCGAGACGTCTGTGGCGCATGTCTCCATACGCTACTGGCGCCGAGGCGGACAGCCGTCGCGGCATACCGGGATAGCCTGCGACCCATGCAACTCGGACTCAATCTCGGCTACTGGGGTGCCGGCAACGACGCCGACAACATCGTGCTCGCGAAGGAGGCCGACCGCCTCGGGTATGCCGTGGCGTGGGTCGCCGAGGCCTACGGCTCCGACGCCCCCACCGTCCTCGCCTGGGTCGGCGCGCTGACCGAGAAGATGGACATCGGCGCGGCGGTGATGCAGATCCCGGCCCGCACCCCGGCGATGACGGCGATGACGGCCGCGACCCTCGACACCCTCTCGGGTGGCCGCTTCCGTCTCGGCCTCGGGGTGTCCGGGCCCCAGGTGAGCGAGGGCTGGCACGGCGTGCGGTTCAGTGCGCCGCTGGGGCGCACCCGGGAGTACGTCGACATCGTGAAGATGGCGCTCCGCCGCGAGAAGGTCGCCTACGACGGGAAGCACTTCACCCTGCCGCTGCCGGACGGCCCTGGCAAGGCGCTCAAGCTCACCGTCCACCCGGCGCGCGAGCAGCTGCCGATCTACCTCGCCGCGGTGGGTCCGAAGAACCTCGAGCTCGCGGGCGAGATCGCCGACGGCTGGCTCGCGATCTTCTTCAGCCCGGAGCACTCGGGCGACCTCATGGAGTCCGTCGCGACCGGCGCCCGGAAGGCCGGCAAGGGCACGCCCGACAACCCGTTGGCCGGCTATGACATCGTCCCGACCGTGCCCGTCGTCATCGGCGACGACCCGCAGGCCTGCGCCGACCAGGTCCGCGCCTACGCGGCCCTCTACATCGGCGGCATGGGCTCGCGGGAGAAGAACTTCTACAACCAGCTCGCCGTGCGGATGGGTTTCGAGGAGGCGGCACAGAAGGTCCAGGACCTCTACCTCGACCGTCAGCCGCGCGAGGCCGCAGCCGCGGTGCCCTTCGAGTTCCTCGACGCCACAGCGCTGCTCGGCTCACGCGACCGCATCAAGGACCGCCTCAGCCGGTATGCCGACGCCGACGTCACGACGCTCAGCGTCAGCAGCACCGCGCCCGGCATGGACGACCGCCTCGAGGTCGTCCGGACGATGTCCGAGCTGATCTGAGCCACCCGCGCCCTTCGGCGCCGACCGTGCACGCCCGCCCCTTCAGCCCTGAGGTGACTCCCGCTCGTGTCGGACCTGACCTATCTCTCATCCGTGATCCTCGGCGTCGTCGAGGGCCTGACCGAATACCTGCCGGTGTCCTCCACCGGCCACCTGACCATCACGGAGAAGCTCCTCGGGCTGCAGGTCAGCGACCCGGCGGTCACGGCATACACCGCGATCATCCAGCTGGGGGCGATCGCCGCGACGATCCTCTACTTCTTCAAGGACATCGTCCGGCTGCTCGTCGCGTGGTTCCGCGGCCTGACCAACGCGGAGGCGCGCACGGAGCACGACTACTCCCTGGCCTGGGCGGTGATCATCGGCTCGATCCCCGTGGCGATCGTCGGGTTCCTCGGCAAGAACCTCGTCTCGGGTGCGCTGCGCAGCCTGTGGGTCGTCGCGGCCGCCCTCATCGTGTGGAGCGCGGTCATGTGGGTCGCGGAGACGCGGCATACCAGGCTCCTCGCGACCTCGGGCGAGCGGGGCGAGGGCACGATCACCGTCAAGGACGGCCTCGTCATCGGCCTCGTCCAGTGCTTCTCGCTCGTGCCGGGGGTCTCCCGGTCCGGCGCCACGATCTCCGCGGGCCTCTTCCGGGGGCTCGACCGCGTGACGGCGACCCGGTTGTCGTTCTTCATGGCCATCCCCGCCCTCACCGCGGCAGGGCTCTACGAGGCTGCGTCGACGAACCTGTCCAGCCTCGGCAAGGGGCAGATGGCGGTTGGCGTCGTCGTGGCGTTCGTCGTGGCCTACGCCTCGATCGCGTGGCTGCTTCGGTTCGTCGCTACGAACTCCTTGAAGTCGTTCGTCTACTACCGGGTCGCACTCGGCGTCGTCCTCATCGTCCTGCTTGGTGCGAACGTACTCACCGCGACCTGAGTTCGGCAGCCACGTGAGGCGGATGGGTGGAGTCGGCAGATTTCTTGGGTGGCATTGGGTCGGGTGGTTGGCCACCATGCCGCCTCGACGATGCGGACATGCTCGCGTTGGCGCCTGACCCGACGTCGCGCGTGGGTGCCGCGCAGTCGTGCAGAGCGTGGCCGACGCCAGGCACCTGCCAGCCTCGACGCTCGTGCGCTCGTGGATCCTCGACCGACTGGATCAGGAGAGCGCCTGACGATTCACCGCAATGGACGGCCGGTTGACGCGCGACCTCCTGCCACCCGGTGGCACGGCTGGCAGGGTGGTGGCCCATGAACGACGACGCGGCGAAGGCCAACCTCCATAACTACCTCAAGCACGAGCGCGAGGCGGTGCTCTCCAAGCTGGACGGACTCGGCGAGTACGACGTCCGTCGCCCACTGACCGTCACCGGGACCAACCTGCTGGGCCTGGTCAAGCACCTGGCGACCTGGGAGGCCAGGTATCTCGGCGAGGTCTTCGGCCGTCCCTTTCCGGAACCCCTGCCTCGGTGGGACATCGAGGCGGACCGGCTCGCCGACATGTGGGCGACCGAGCACGAGTCACGCAGCGACGTCGTGGACCGCTACCGACGCGTGTGGGACCACAGCGACGCGACGGTCGCCGCCCTCGCCCTCGATGACACCGGCCGCGTGGCGTGGTGGCAGGACGCCGAGGTTCCCCTGTTCACCATCCTCGTCCACCTGCTTGCCGAGACGAGCCGGCACGCTGGACACGCCGACATCATGCGTGAACAGCTCGACGCTGCGGTGGGAACCGATGCTCAGGAGATGGCCACGCCGCAGCACGACCCAGCCTTCTGGAGGCAGCGACGCGAGGAGATTGACGAGGCGGCCAGGTCAGCCGGCTCACCATGAACGCAACACGACCTGCGCATTTACCGGCATACCACTGCCTGGGGCCGTAACAGCGCGCCCCCACGGCCTCCCAACCGTCGGACCTGCGCCACTGAGACCGTGACGAAGACCCCATCGGCGCTCGCGACAGCACCGTTACCTCGACGCCGGTCAGGACAGCCCCGTGACCACCCCTGCGTCGTCGATGTCGATCCGCTCCGAGGCCGGGTGCCGGGGCAGGCCAGGCATGGTCATGACGTCACCGGTGATGAGCACGATGAAGCCGGCGCCCGCGCAGAGCCGCACCTCCCGCACGTCGATGACGTGCCCGGTGGGCGCGCCGAGGGCGGTCGGGTCCGTGGAGAACGAGTACTGCGTCTTGGCGACGCACACGGGCAGGTGGCCGAAGCCGTCCGCCCTGACCTGCGCGAGCTGCCGGCGGGCCCGGGCACTGAAGGTGACCCCGGCGGCATCGTAGACGCGGGTCGCGAGCACCGTGACCTTGTCCTCGACCGAGCCGCTGTCCTCGTAGGCGAACCGGAAGGTCGACGGCTGCCCACCGTCGAGCCCGCCGAGCCCGCCGAGCCCGCCGAGCACGTCGAGGACCCCCTGGGCGAGCCCTGTCGCACCACCGCCGCCGTCCGCGACATGGGTCGTCACGTATGCCGTGAACCCGAGGTCGGCGGCGAGCTGCTCGACGCGCTCGAGCTCGGCCGGTGTGTCGCTGGGGAAGCGGTTGACCGCGACGACGACGGGCAGCCCGAACACGTCGCGCAGCGTCGTGAGATGCCGCTCGAGGTTGGCCGTCCCGCGATCGAGGGCCTCGAGATCGGGGGTCTGCAGGTCGGCGACCGCGACGCCGCCGTGGTACTTCAGGGCGCGCACGGAGACGACGACGACGGCGACGTCCGGGCGCAGCCCACTGGAGCGGCACATGAGGTCGAGGAACTTCTCGGCCCCGAGGTCGGCGCCGAAGCCCGCCTCAGTCACGACGACGTCGGCCAGGGCGAGGGCGGTGCGGGTCGCGATGACGGAGTTGCACCCGTGCGCGATGTTGGCGAACGGCCCGCCGTGGATGAACACGGGGGAGTGCTCCAGGGTCTGGACCAGGTTGGGCGCGAGAGCCTGTCGCAACAACACGGTCATGGCACCTTCCGCGATGAGGTCACGGGCACGGACCGGCTCCTTGGACCGGGTGTGGGCCACGACGATGTTGCCGATCCGGTCCTTGAGGTCGGCCAGCGAGTCGGCGAGGCAGAAGATCGCCATGAGCTCGGAGGCGACGACGATGTCGAATCCGTCCTCGCGGGGGTAGCCGTTGGTCGGGCCGCCCAGCCCGACGACGACCTGTCGCAGGGCCCGGTCGTTGAGGTCGACGGCCCGTTTCCACGTGACCGAGCGGACGTCGATGTCGAGGGGGTTGCCGTGGTGGACGTGGTTGTCGATGAGCGCGGCCAGCAGGTTGTTCGCGGCCTCGATGGCGGCGAAGTCGCCGGTGAAATGAAGATTGAGATCGATCATCGGCACGACCTGGGCATAGCCGCCGCCGGCCGCACCGCCCTTCATCCCGAACACCGGCCCCATGGACGGCTCGCGCAGCGCCGCCGCCGCCCGGGTGCCGAGCAGCCGCAGCGCGTCGGTGAGCCCGATCACCGTCGTCGTCTTGCCCTCACCGGCCGGGGTCGGGGAGAGCGCGGTGACGAGCACGAGCCGCGAGCCGGGCCGCGGAGTGAGCGACACGGCATACGCGAGGTCGACCTTGGCCTTGTCGTGCCCGTAGGGGACGAGCACCTGCTCGTCGAGGCCGAGGCTCTCGCGGGCGACCTCGGTGATGGGCAGCAGGTGCGCCGCGTGCGCGATCTCGCCGCCCGACAGCATCGTCACCCTCTCGTGGTGGCTCCCGTTGGTGGGCGCCTCAGCCCGAGCGTATGCCGCGCCCGAGGCCGCGAGAGCAGGCTCGCCGTTGCCATGCGGACGTCCTCGGGCTCAACACGGTAAGAACGGCCGCTCGCCCACTCGAGGCATGCCGAGGTTGCCGATCTCGGACCACATCAGCGCCGAGCCCCGCGTCCCCTACCGCGACGACTGAGCCGAGGTGGCGGACGGGCCAGGACATGTGACCCGCTCGCGATCGGTGCCGATGCGAACGACCCCTCGGCCTTGCCCGCTTCCGGGGCGGCGTGCTGAACTCGGAGATCACGGAAGACCGCCGCGGCGGCGCCGCCGCGGTGCCGAGCGACGACTCAGGGTTCCATAACCGCCTGTGTCAATGGCCGTGAGCCCGACCCGGCGAGCGCGCTTCCCGAGGAAGGTTTGGTACGGACAGGCAAACAGTGGTGACCGCCCGTCGTTGCTGGCGTGGCATTGCCGGTCACACGGTTACGGCGACGAAACTCAGCCTCGACGAGCGTACGGCCGACGCAGGGGCGCGCAGCATGTGGTTGGCAACGAGACCCCGTCGACCTCGCTCTGTCAAGCACTCACGACCGACACCTGATCCCCTTCTTGACATCCAGTCAACGGACCCCTCCCACCGGAGGGGCGCCACTTGCGGCGAAAGGACACGGCGGCTAAGCGGAGACAGGACACACGGCTTGACCGCGTGCTCGCGCCGATTGAGACGTTGACCGATACCCAGCCAGTACTGTTGGCGGTACCATCGAACAGTGCCCTCCGTTGCCAAGATCGTCGCCGCGATGCGGGCCAACCCGCGCAACGTCCGCTACGACGACCTGATCAAGGTCTGCCATTACCACTTCGGGCCACCACGGACCTGAGGCGGGTCGCACGCCGTGTTCAAGACGCCCTGGCCCGGCGACCCGCGGGTCAATATCCAGAACGACCACGGACAGGCCAGGCCTTATCAGGTCCGACAGGTCCTCGCCGCGATCGACAAGAAGGAAGGAACAGCATGACCCCCACCGGCATCGACATCACCCGCTACACCTACCGGGTCACCTGGTCCCTCGAGGACGACGAGTACGTCGCTACCTGCCTCGAGCTGCCCTCGATGTCCTGGCTCGCCTCCACCCAGGAGGATGCCCTGCGCGGTCTGCGCGACGCCATCACCGAGGTCGTCGCCGACCTGCAAGCCAGCGGCGAGCCAGTCCCGGACCCTCTGTCCTCCCGCAGCTACTCCGGCAAGTTCAACCTGCGCGTCGGCGAGCAGCTCCACCGCAAACTTGCCATCGAGGCCGCCGAAGAACACCTCAGCCTGAACCAATACGTCGTCCGTCGTCTCAACAACGCATCCTGAACTGCCTCGGTCATGGCGGTCGGCTCACGGCGGAGTGAGACGGCCGCACGCGCGGCGGTGAGACGCTAGCCGCTTCGCGGGCGGAAGGGGACGGCCGCTCTGGCTATGCTCGTAGTCTTGGCCCCATAGCCAACGAAGTTGCGCCCAGCGCATCGCAACGCTGGATTGCCCGGCACCGTTCAGGCGTGCGACGGGGCATCATCACCTTCCTCGTCGTGGTCGTCGCCTACTGGGCCTGGACGCCATCCAATTCAGACAGTCGTGGAGGCACGCGCGTCGCCATAGCCACACTGCAGGTGGTCGTTGTCGGCTCGTCGTTTGTGAACCTGAGAAGTCTCTGCAGGTTTGTTGACAAATGGGACGCAAGGCACTCCGAGCCTCGCCCCAGCTGATCGGTCGTGACCCCCCTCGGCAGACAGGGTCATTGGGACATCGCAATCGGGGCGGCTAGGCGTCGGAGCCTTACTCGTCGTCGGCGTCGCCTACCGTCGAGGCGATGTAGACGCCCAGGTTCGCAGCAGGCTGGATGAGGACAACAGGGTCATCGCAATGGCGCGAGACCGAGATCTTGCCGCGGGTGGACCCGTT
>NZ_JANXRJ010000198.1 GCF_025353065.1 Lapillicoccus sp. | reverse complement strand
CCACCGGCGCGGCGGGCGCGACCGGCGCGGCGGGCGCGACCGGCGCGGCGACGGATCCCGCCGTCAGCGGGGCAACGGCGGCGGATTTCATCGGCACGGGGGGCGCGGCGGATTTCATCGGCGCGGGGGGTGCCGCGGCCGGCACGGGGACAGGCGCGACGGCAGTCACCAGGGCTGCGGGCGATGCGGCGGCATACCCGCGGGACGAGATCGAGCTGCTGCTGGGTCCGAGCAGCCGCGACCCGGCGGTCGCTCCGAGAGTCGTCACACCGGCACCGGCAGCGGCGACCACGATCGAGCGCAACACGGCACGCCGAGCGGTGGGGGCCGGGGAGGTGCTGGTCGCGGTCGCGACGCTGACATCGAGCAGGTCTGGGACAGAGGCGGATTCCGCGGTATGCGTGGGGCCGGGAGAGCCCGTGGGGTCGGGGCGGTCGACAGGGAACATGGAGGGGTGAGGTCCGATCGTGACGTCGTCAACCGCCGGCGGTGGGGATGGCCCACCAGGGGAGCCGTTGGCGGATGACGCTGAGAGGGACGCTATGCACGCAGCGCGGCCGACACATCGGTCAAATAGCTATTTTCATCTTAAATGGTATAAATCACCCACAACGTCAGGACGGCCAGACGGCCGGCCGCTTCCCCAGGAAGGCCGCCATGCCCTCTTTCGCGGCGTCCGACTGACTGGCGCCGGCCATCACCTCGAGCGCCACGGCATACGCGTCGCGCTCGGGACGGTCGAGCTGGGCGTAGAGCGTCTGCTTGCCGAGCGCCTTGGCCGAGGCACTGCCGCGGGTCGTGCGCGCGACGAGCTCCGCGACGGCCGAGTCGAGCTCGTCGTCGGGGACGGCGTAGTTGACCAGGCCCCAGTCCGCGGCCGTCGTCGCGTCGACGACGTCACCGCTCAGCGCCATCTCCATCAGGCGCTTGCGGCCGATGCTCCGGGCGACGGGCACCGCCGGGGTGTGGCAGAACCAGCCGCCCTTGCCACCGGGCAGCGCGAATCCGGCCGACTGCGCCGCCACGGCGAGGTCGCAGGAGGCGACGAGCTGGCAGCCCGCCGCAGTGGCCAGCGCGTGCACCCGGGCGACGACCACCTGGGGCACCGACTCGATCGCCTGCATCACCGCCGTGCACAGTCGCAGCAGGTCGCGGACGCCGTCGACGTCTCGCGCGGCCACGTCGGCGAAGTCGTGCCCCGCGCTGAAGACCGGCCCGTCGGCCGCGAGGACGATCGCCTTGGCGTTGCCACGTCCGGTCTCGAGGAAGGCAGCCAGCAGCTCCCGGAGGTGGTCCTCGGACAGCGAGTTGCGCCGAGCGGCGCGGGCCATCGTGATGGTGACCGTGTCGCCGGACCGTTCGACGCGGATGTGCTCGTATGCCGCGTCGCCGGCCCCCGGGTCGTCGGTGGCGATGGGTCGGACATCGATCTCGGTCATCGCGCGAGTCTAGATCGCCCGAATGGCGGCCGACCGGGTCAGGTGCGGGCGTCCTGCGGACCGTCGGGCTCGCGGGTCGGAGCGACCTCGTCGAAGACCGCCGTCACCCGCGACAGCGGGCTCATCACCCATCGGAAGCTCCCCGCCGCAGGCAGCCGCAGCGCCTTCAACGCCGCGACGCGATCCCACTCCGGCAGCTCGCGGACGCGAAACGCCATGCCCCCGGCCGCGAACCGGTGCTGCTCCAGATCGCTGACCAGGTTCCTGTCCGCCTGGCCGATCCGGTATGCCGCGGCCCCCCAGGCGGCCCGCCACTCCATCGAGACGGTCTGCACGAGCCGCCCTCCCGGGTGGCCTCTCCGGACCTCGAGATAGAGGTATCCCCAGTCCTGCTCCCCGTCGATCCGCGCGAGGTGTCGGGCCACGACCTCGGTGTCGGACAACGCTGCCCGGGCATCCGACCCCCCGGCATACCGCTGTCGCAGGCACTCGGCGAGGATCTGCCAGTCACCGGGGCGCAGGATGAGCCGGACCCGCGCCGTCGGCGGCCAGACCACGGGCGCCAGCACGATCGTCCAGGGGTCGGCGGGTGGCACCGCGGGACGGGAGCTGGGGGCGCAGCCCCCCGCGGCCGACTCGACGCCACGCCAGAAGTCCTCGAAGGCACCGAGTGACGGCAGCCAGCCGCGAGCCTCCTCCAGGCCGCCACCGGTCGCGCACACCACGGTCAGGGTGCGCAGCTCTGCTCTCACCGCCCGCTCCCCCGACCCCGGACGAGCTCGGTCCGGCCACGTGTCGTCCGGAGAGACGCCGGTGGCAGCGCCGTCAGGCGCGTCCTGCCAGTAGAGCGGGATCACGACCCGTCGTCCGGCCGCCGCGTCATCCCGCCGACCGCGGGCCGAGCGCTCGGTCACCTCGAAGGTCTCGAAGGCGGGCTCAGGCCACCTCATCGTCGGCTCGTCACCGCATGGGCCGCCAGACCACGAGCGCCTGGGTCGAGCCGATCAGTCGCGGCGGTCGTTGGCCGGGACGGACGCTGATGATGTCGCCACCGGTCCCTGCGGCGAAGATGCGGGAGCCGGGTTCCGTTCTGGCGCGGGCTCGCTCGACCTCGGTGCGCAACTCGGCGACCCGGAGGCGCAGCGCCGTGACCTGGTTCTCGAGGTCGAGGATGCGCTGGATGCCGGCGAGCGAGACACCCTCCTCCTGGGAGAGCCGCTGCACCTCGCGCAGCCGGGCGACGTCGCGCCCGGAGTAGCGCCGCCCGCCACCGCGGGTGCGCGACGGGGAGACCAGGCCGATCCGGTCGTACTGCCGCAGGGTCTGGGCGTGCATCCCCGCGAGCTGCGCGGCGACGGAGATGACGAAGACCGGGGTGTCGTCCTCGGGGCCGAAGCCCGCCGAGCCGGGACCGGTGATCATCGTCATCGCCTCCTTCGCTCGTGCGCTGGGCTGCTACCGACGGGATGCCGTGGTGTCCTGATGAACGCGCTGCCGCAGCAACGGGATTCCCGGGCACCACGGC
Source organism: Lapillicoccus sp. (assembly GCF_025353065.1). GTDB lineage: Bacteria > Actinomycetota > Actinomycetes > Actinomycetales > Dermatophilaceae > Lapillicoccus. The sequence continues at coordinate 2,715 of NZ_JANXRJ010000198.1, read as the reverse complement.
ATACCGGCGTCAGGTGCGGGCGCGCTCGAAGAGCTCGGCCCGCGGGTCCAGGTCGACCTCGTCGGCCTGCAGCCGCTCGAGGGCTTCCTTGGCCGCGTCGGTGAGCCGCTGCGGCACGAGGATCTGCACCTTGGCCAGCAGGTCGCCGGTGGTGCCGTCCCGGGTGACGCCGCGGCCCTTGACCCGCAGGGTGCGCCCACCGGGGGTGCCGGGCGCGACCTTGACCTTGACGGCGGCGCCGTCCAGGGTCGGGACCTGGACGGTGGCGCCGAGCGCTGCCTCGGCGAAGGTCACGGGCAGGTCGACGGTGAGGTTGTCGCCGTCCCGGCCGAAGACCGGGTGCTTCTCGACGGTCACGGTGATGATCAGGTCGCCCGCTCCGGCACCCGGGTCACCCTGAGCGCCCTTGCCCCGCAACCGGATCTTCTGTCCGTCGCGGACCCCGGGCGGGATGCGGGTGGTCACCCGGTCGCCGTTGACGGTGAAGGCCGAGGTGGTCCCCGACACGGCGTCGCGGAAGGGGAGGGTCACCCGCGCCTGCACGTCGCTGCCCTTGCGGGGGCCGCGGGTGGCGCCGTAGGGGTCGAAGCCGCCGGAGAAGCCGCCGGGCGCCCCGCCCTGACCGCCGAAGAGACTGCCCAGCAGGTCGTTGATGTCGGGTGAGGCTCCCGGCTGCCCGCCGGTCGTGTAACGGGTCCGGCTGCCGGCCCCCCCGCCGCCACCGAAGCTCGAGAACAGGTCCTCGAACCCGCCCCCACCGCCGCTGCCGCCGGAGGTGAAGCGGGCACCGCCCCGGGCCATGGCCCGGACCTGGTCGTACTCCTTGCGCTGCTCGGGATCGGAGAGGACGGAATAGGCCTCGCCGACCTCCTTGAACTTCAGCTCGGACGCCGCGTTGCCCGACGTCTGGTCGGGGTGGTGCTTGCGCGCGAGCTTGCGGTAGGCCTTCTTGATCGCCGCGGCGTCGGCGTCGGAGGGGACGCCGAGGGTGGCGTAGAAGTCCTTCTCAAACCAGTCCTGGCTCGCCATCTCGACGTCCCTCCGCTCGCATCACGTTGCCACCACTGCCCGTTCGGTATGCCGCGCCTCGCCGGCGCGGGCCGCCCCCGTCACCGGGGGTCGGCAACCGACACCCGGGCCGGTCGCACGACCCGCTCCCCCACCTTGAACCCGGGCTGCAGCACCTGCACGACCGTGGTCGCGGTCGTGCCCTCGGGCAGGTCGGCCTCGACGTGCATGAGGGCCTCGTGCACCGCGGGGTCGAACTCCTCGCCAGCAGCCCCGAGCCGGGTCACGCCGAACCGGCCGAGGATGCCGTCGAGCTTGTCGGCGATCGAGGCGAACGGGGTGCCCTCGAGGTCACCGTGCTCGCGGGCGAGGTGGATGTCGTCGAGGACCGGCAGCAACGAGACGACGACCTGGCCGACGCCCTGCTCCTTGGCGACATCACGGTCGCGGTCGACACGGCGCTTGTAGTTGACGTACTCGGCCTGGAGCCGGCGGAGGTCCTCGAGGTAGTCGACGTTGGCCGCGCCCGGCGCCACCGACGCAGTCGCGCCACCAGCGGATTCCGGTGTCACACCGTCGTGCGCTGTCACACCGTCGTTCTGGGCCTCGGTGTTGAAGAACTCCGCCTCGATGGCCGCGTCGTAGTCGTCGTCGCCGGGGTCGACCGATGCCGATCCGGCCCGCTCGACGACGACCTCGTCGGGCTCGATGACGATCTCCTCGTCGGGCTTGTCGGAGCCCGCCTGACCGCTGTGATCGCTCCGGTCGAACTCACCGGGATGGTCGGTCACTTCTTGTCCTGAGGCTTCTCGTCCTCGTCCTCGTCCACGACCTCGGCGTCGACGATGTCCTCGTCCGCCGCGCTCGACCTGGCGGAGTCCTGCGGACCCGCCGATCCGCCTGTGCCACCGTCGGTTCCGCCGGCCGCACCCTCGCTGGAGGCCGCGGCATACATCGCGTGGCCCATCTTCTGCGAGACCTCGGAGAGGGCGCTCGTCTTGGCCGTGATGTCCTCGACGTCGGTGCCCGGGGACTCCTTGGTGCCGACCGCGACCTTGAGCGCGGCGAGAGCGGTCTCGACCTCGCCCTTCTCGGCGGCGGGGATCTTCTCGGCGTTGTCGACGAGGAACTTCTCGGTCGAGTAGACGAGCTGCTCCGCGGTGTTGCGGGCCTCGATCTCCTCGACGCGCTTCTTGTCCTCGTCGGCGTGCTGCTCGGCGTCGCGGACCATCCGCTCGATCTCGTCCTTGCCCAGCGCGGACCCGCCGGAGATCGTCATCGACTGCTCCTTGCCGGTGCCCTGGTCCTTGGCGGAGACGTGCACGATGCCGTTGGCGTCGATGTCGAAGGTGACCTCGATCTTCGGCACACCGCGCGGAGCCGGCGCGATGCCGGTCAGCTCGAAGGTGCCGAGCCCCTTGTTGTGCTGCGCGATGTCGCGCTCACCCTGGAAGACCTGGATGAGGACGGACGGCTGGTTGTCGTCGGCCGTCGTGAAGATCTCGCTGCGCTTGGTCGGGATCGCGGTGTTGCGCTCGATGAGCTTGGTGAAGCGGCCGTGCTGGGTCTCGATGCCGAGGCTGAGGGGGGTGACGTCGATGAGCAGGACGTCCTTGCGCTCGCCCTTGAGGACACCGGACTGCAGGCTCGCGCCCACGGCGACGACCTCGTCGGGGTTGACGCCCTTGTTGGGCTCCTTGCCGCCGG
>NZ_JANXRJ010000121.1 GCF_025353065.1 Lapillicoccus sp. | reverse complement strand
CGCGGCCGACGGGCGGACCTCGGTCCTCGCCGCGGTCGACGGGCGCGCAGTGGCGGTGATCGGTATCGCCGATGCGGTGCGACCCACCTCCGCGGCTGCCGTCGCGGAGCTGCGCAGCCTCGGGATCGAGGTAGTGATGCTGACCGGCGACAACGCCGCCACCGCCGCCCGGATCGCGGCGCAGCTCGGGGTCACCACGGTCATCGCCGACGTCCTGCCCGGTGACAAGGCCGCCAAGGTCAAGGAGCTGATGGCAGCGGGGCACCGGGTGGCGATGGTCGGTGACGGGGTCAACGACACCCCGGCCCTCGCCCAGGCCGACCTCGGCATCGCGATCGGCGCCGGCACCGACGTCGCGGTGGAAACGGCCGACGTCGTGCTGATGCGGTCCGACCCCCTCGACGTGGCCGTGGCGCTGCGGATCGGGCGGGGCACCGTGCGCATGATGAAGCAGGACCTCGGCTGGGCCATCGGCGACAACTCCGTCGCGCTGCCGATCGCCGCCGGCATCTTCGAACCGGCCTTCGGGCTGGTCCTGCGCCCCGAGATCGCCGCGATCACCATGGCCGGGTCCAGCCTCCTCGTCGCGGTGAACGCGCTCACCCTCAAACGACTTCGACTGCCGAAACCCGCCCCGGCCGTCCCGGACCCGGCTACCGGCTCCTCGTTAGCGGATGGTCAGGTCCCCCGCCCGGGGGAAGCGTGATGACCTCGGTGGCCGTCTGGCTCCTCACGTCTTGCGGCATCGTCGTCCTCCTGGTCGGCGTCTATTTCGTGACGGTACGGCCATCCCTGCTGCCGGAGGACGCTCGATACATGGGCTCGACCGTGGAGGGTCTCATCGAGGTGGTCCCTGGCCTGAGCGGCTGGCTGCGCCGCGTCTTCTGGGTCCTCGGGGGGTTTACCGTGACGACGGGCTTACTGGTGGTGTACGTCGCACGAACCGGCCTGAGCGCCAACGGTTTTGGGGGTCTCGCCATTCTGTCGGTGGCCGGAGTGGGGTCCGTCGGCTGGATGACGGTCGTCAACTTAATGATCCGCTCGGCCTTCAGATGGGTGCTGCTCGCCCTCTGCGGCGTCTGGACCCTGGGACTGTTGGCGGGCCTGGCTGGTCGGTAGTGACGGTGAGCCCGGGGAGTCGGACGACGAAGGTTGCCCCGGCGCCCTTTCCCGGGCTGCGCGCGGCGATGCCCCCGCCGTGGGCTTCGGTCAGGGCCCGGCTGATGGTCAGGCCGATCCCGCTGCCGCCGCGGTCGTGGGTGCGGGCGGGGTCGGCCCGGTAGAACCGGTCGAAGACATGGTCGAGGGCCTCTCGGGCGATGCCTTCGCCGGTGTCGGCGACGGTGATCTCGACCCATCGGGGGTCCGGGCTCGACGTGGTCAGACAGACTGTCCCCCCTGCGGGGGTGTGGCGTAGCGCGTTGTCGAGCAGGTTCCCCAGGACCTGGGCCATCCGCTCGGGGTCTGCGGAGACGAGAGGGGTCTTGACCACAGCGGTCGCCAGACGAACGCCCTTGGTGTGAAAAGCCGCCTGAGCGCTTTGGGCGGCATCCACGACGAGCGTCGCCGGGTTGGTCGGGCGCAGCGACAGCCCGAGCTGGCCTTCCTCGGCCCGTGACACGGCGGTCACGTCCTGGGCGAGCCGGCCCAGCCGCTGGGTGCTGCCGCGGAGGACGGCCAGGGTCGGGTCGTCGAGCGCGCGCACCCCGTCCTCGATGGCTTCCAGATGGGCGTCGATGGTGGCCAGCGGGGTGCGCATCTCGTGGGCCAGGTCGGCGAGCATCCGGCGTCTGGTGGTCTCGACCCCCTCGAGCCGTTGCGTGAGCTGGTTGACCGTACCGGTGAGCTGGTCGAACTCGACACCGAGTGCGGGGCTGGGGACCCGGGAGCCGTGTCGTCCCTCGGCGATCTCGGAGGCGGCGACGGCGACGGCGAGGACCGAGCGTTGGACCCGGCGGGTGAAGTACCACGTCACGGTCAGGGCGATGATGACCGAGACGAGCAGGGCGACGGCGAGCGCGATGAGCAGCGCGGAGGCGAAGGCGTCCTCGACGTGTCCGGCCTCCGCGGCGGTGTGCGCGACCCCGGCCCGCTGAAGGTGGTCGCGGAAGATGCCCGGGGCAACGGCCGAGGCGACCAGCCAGGTCGTCAGGGCTCCGGCCAGCAGGACCAGGGACTGGGCGGCCAGCAGGCGGGTGGCAAGCCCGGGGGACCGGGTCACTGGCCGGTTCCCATCCGATAGCCGATTCCCCGCACGGTGCGGACGAACTTCGAGGTGGTGGCCTCGTCGTCGAGCTTGCGCCGCAGATGGCCGATGTGGACGTCGACGAGGTGCTCGTCGCCGACCCAGCCCGGCCCCCACACCTGGTCGATGAGCTGGCGTCGGCTGAAGGCCATCCTGGGGTGCTCCGTCAGGGCGGCGAGCAGGTCGAACTCGGTCCGGGTCAGCGGGACCGGCTCGCCGTCGAGCCAGACCTCACGCCCCAGAAGGTCCACCGACAGAGGGCCGAAGTCCCGCAGCACCGGTACGTCGTCCGGGGTGGTCATGAGGGGACGGGTGTGTCGCGGGCGTCGCAGCAGGGCATGGACCCTCGCGACCAGCTCGCGAGGACTGAACGGTTTGGTCATGTAGTCGTCGGCGCCGACCGACAGGCCGATCAGCTTGTCCACCTCGTCGTCGCGGGCGGTCAACATCACGACGTAGGCGTCCGAGAACGTCCGCAGCTGGCGACACACCTCGATCCCGTCCAGACCCGGCAGCCCGAGGTCGAGGACCACGATGTCCGGGTCCACGTCGCGGGCCGCGGCAACGGCCGCCTGACCGTCGTGGCGCAGGTGGACCTCGAACCCTTCCCGCTCGAGGTAGCTGCCCAGCACCTCGGCCAGGGCGACCTCGTCCTCCACGACCATGGCCCGGACACTGCTCGTGCCGTGGGGTAGCCGGGCGGCCTGCTCACCAGAGATGCGTGCCATGTCGTCATCGTCGCAGCACCGACCTCCGGCGCCACCCCGCCGAGTGACGTATCGGAGGCATCTTCAGCGAACCTTCACACGATCACCACCGATACCCCGGGACGGGCCGAGCACGCTGAGAGAACAAACCGACAGAAGGAGCTGGATGCCATGTGGTGGAACAACGGAATGGACTGGGGCGCAATGGGTGGAGGCGGATGGGTCGTCATGACCGTCCTCATGCTGGCCTTCTGGGCGTTGGTCGTCGGCGGTGTGGTCGCGCTCTTCCGCAGCGGCCGACCGACCGACTCCGGCTCGGCCATGACAGCCGAACGGAGCGCCGAGAACGTCCTGGACGAGCGCTTCGCCCGAGGTGAGATCGACGAGCAGGAGTACCACGCACGCCGCGCCGTTCTCTCCTCCACCCAGCGACGGTGACCGACGGCTGCCCCTGCCAGCGACTGACCTTGACCGACCGTGACTGACCCCAGAAGGACACCGCCTTGACGAACTTCACCCGCCGTACCCTGCTCATCGGATCCCTCGGTGTGACCGGCGCGCTGACCGTGGGTGGCCTGGCCGGTTGCGGCCGGTCCAGCACCGCCGTCGGGGCCGGGTCTGCGGCCGTCCGCAGCGCCGGAGCCACCCGCCGACCGACCGGCCAGCGGGTGGTCACGGCCCAGCTCACCCCCGGAGCCGCGACGATCGACCTCGGTGGGTTGAGCGTGCCGACGTGGGCCTACGGCGACAGCGTGCCCGGCCCGTTGCTGCGGGCCAGCGCCGGAGACCGGCTGAGGGTGGCCGTCGCGAACACCCTCCCCGCGGCGAGCAGCGTCCACTGGCACGGCATCGCCCTGCGCAACGACATGGACGGCGTCCCCGGGATCACCCAGAAACCCATCGACCCCGGCGCCGGGTTCACCTACGACTTCACCGCGCCCGACCCGGGCACCTACTTCTACCACCCGCACTCCGGG
>NZ_JANXRJ010000118.1 GCF_025353065.1 Lapillicoccus sp. | reverse complement strand
TGACGCACATGAGGCATGACATAGGGGTCGCCGGTGTTGCTGGTGCGGCCGAGCTTCTGGTCGAGACCCAGCCCGACGGTGCGGTGCCACCAGCCGAGCACCCGAGCCACGGGCGTGGCCTCGGGGTGCGCCCGACGCCAGGCGTCGGAGACGAGGACGACGCCGGCCCCGCCGTCGGTCACCTGACTGCAGTCGAAGCGCCGCAGCCGACCCTCGACGACGGGGTTGACCGCGTCGTCGGAGCCGAGGCCCGAGGCGAGGTCGGGGACGACCCAGCCGCGGGTCTGGGCGTTGGGGTTCCGGCGGGCGTTGGCGAGGTTGAGGGCGGCGATCGCCCGGAGGTGGCTCTCGTCGAGACCGTAGCGACGGTCGTACTCCTCGGCGACCTCGCTGAACATGAACGGCCACATGAACCTCACGCCGTCACCTTCGTGACCGATCCACGCGGCGGCTCCGAGGTGACCTGCCGCCCGGTCGCCCGGCACGGTCTTCTCCAGCTCGAGGCCGACGACGAGCGCGCAGTCGTAGTTGCCCGCGCGCAGGTCGGCCATCGCCGCGAGAACGGCGACCCCCCCGCTCGCACAGGCGGCCTCGTGGCGACCCGACGGCGTCCCCCACAGGTCGGGGCGGACGCTGGCCGGCATGGCGCCGAGGTGACCCTGGCCGGTGAACAGCTCGCCGAAGGCGTTGCCGACGTGGACGACGTCGATCTGCCCACCATCGAGCCCGGCAGACGCGAGCGTGGCGTCGACGACCTCGCCGGTGAGGTCGGCGAAGTCCTTGCCCTCGCGGGTGAGGTTGCGGGAGAAGTCGCTCTGGTAGCCGCCCAGCACCCACATGCCGGCCTGGTCCACGTCGTCCGCCTCTCGCCACGATGTCGAACGGAGCAGTGACTTCCTGCACATGACGACGTTCAGCAGGGTATTGCCCGGCGTTCCGGGTGACAACAGGCAACAGGCCAGGGATCGAGGTCGGACCTCCACCCTCGGGCGCGGTCAGGCACCGGGTCCGGCGCGGGACCGGGCCACGGCCGGGCTGAGACCCGGCGCCCCTGACGACGTGGTCACGACGACCTCGAGGACCGCGTCACCGGACGCGTGGCAGGCGATGAGACCGGCCCGGTTCTGCGCCGCCACGATCGTGGCTCGCGCACAGGCGGACGCCGCGGACTCACCCCTGGCGAGGACCATCGCGCCCGCGAGCACGGCGAGGTCGGCGGCAGAATGCGCCTGGTGCGATGCGCGGACCGCACCGACCAGCGCCATGGCACCGATCCCGCTCGCGAGGAGGGCTGCGATCGCGGCGACGACGAGAACGGTGGCCGAGCCGCGGTCGAGGCGGCCGATGCGGGAGCGGTGTCTCACGGGTCCGCCTCGAGGTCGGCGACCGAGGTCGCGGAGACGTCGAAGCCGACCCCCAGGACCTCCCGCCGCACCCCGACCGTCGTCGTCACCCGGCCGCCGCCGCTCGACAAGGCGACGCGCGCCCCACCCGGCGCCGCCCTCGTCGCGGTCGCGATCGCCGTCGACGCCGGATCACCGCGGGCGACCGCTCGCGCCGCCAGTCGTGCGGCGTCGACACAACGCACCTGGTCGATGCCGAGCGACACCCCACCCAGCACCATGGCGAGCACGATGAGCAGGGCGGGGATGGCGACGGCCAGCTCAACCGTGACCATCCCCGCGTCCCGGTCGGCGCGGGCCGACCCGAGTAGGCGGACGCCGCCGCGACGATCCTGGCGTCGGGCCCGAGGGACCGACACGTGACCGGAGCCGAGCGGGCCCGACGTCAGGGCGCGCACGATCAGCCAGCGATCCCGAGCGCCGTCGTGATGACCTTCGCGAGGGCGCTCTTGATCGGCCCCGACCTCACGATGGCGAGCAGCACCGCTGCGAACGCGCAGGCCGCCAGGGTGCCCACGGCATACTCCGCCGTGGTCATGCCGGCGTCGATGGTGCGGCGCGTGCGGCGCCATCGTCTGACGAACGATTGCATGATCGAATCCCCTTCTCCCGATTCACGTTCCGGTGGGAACGCGACCACGTGCGGGTGGCTCGCCCATCGTCGACCCGGAGGGAAGCCCCGGACCAGACCCGGTTTCGGGCCTGTGGATCGTGGGACGAAACCGGGGAGGGGTGTGGACAATCAGCCGAGCCGTGGGGACGAGCGGCCGGACCGGACGCTAGGCCTTGGGGCCGGGCTGCCCACCGGTCTCGGCCGTGACACCGCTCGCCCGCAGCCCCTTGAGCTCGCGCCGCTGGGCGCGCTTGCGGCGGAACCCGACACCGGTGAGCTTCCAGCCCAGCCAGAGGAGGATCACGGAGGCGACGCCGGACCCGAAGAGGGTGAGGGGCAGCATGCTCAGCGCGATCCCCGTGCTGGTGCTGCCGATGACGACGTCGGAGGACGTCTGGGAGGCGAGGTAACCGAGATAGCCGCCGCCGCCGGCCGCGACGAGGATGAGGATGATGCCGATCGCCAACATGTGCTGACCTCTTCCCGTGGGCTTACGCGCACGTCCGTGGCCGGACCTCCGCGCGCCTGCGCGCGGGCGCGCAACTGAGACTAGTGCGGCGCCCCCTTCCGTCGTCCCGCGCCGCGCCGCGCGGGCGCGTGGCGCGGGCGAGTCGTGCGCCCGGTCGGTCGACGGTGCCGGGTGACCGGTGTCGATCGTTGCCCCGCGCACACGGATTGAAGGTCTCGTCGCACCTGACTCCGGTCGTCGATGAGGCGTAGCATCAACCAGCAGTTGATCCGCTGTTGATCCTGCGTTGACCCACGTTGATGCTGCCCTGGCCCCCGGCAGCACCCCAGCTCGCAGTATCGATGGGAAGCAGAGGGGGAATGGTGACTCGGGCGGAATGGGCTGTCTCACCTCGTGCCGAGCGGGCTCTGCATCCTGCCCGCGGTGAGGTCGGTCAGGTCGCGCTGCGCAGGGGGCGACGCCATGGGTGACCGGAGGGGCGGAGGCGCAAACGGCCGGCTGGCCCTGCTCGGCCGGCTGATCGACGACGAGCCGGCGGTCGACGGCTCGCTCGGGGTGACGGCCGGCCGGCTGGAGCGGTTGTGCACGGTGCTGGCTCGGGTGCTGCCGGCCTCGGGCGCCGGGGTGAGCGTGTTCACGGAGGGCCGGATCGAGGGGGGGACGGCCGCGACCTGGGGCCCGGACAGCCGCGCGATCGAGGAGCTGCAGCACTCCCTCGGCGAGGGTCCCTGCATCGATGCCTTCACCTCCCGCCGACCGGTCCTGGAGCCCGACCTGCTCGGGCGGGGGATCCAGCGCTGGCCCGCCTACGGCCCGGCCGCCCACGCCTACGGGGTCGGCGCGGTGTTCGCCCTCCCCCTGCAGGTGGGCGGAGCCCGCCTGGGCGCCCTGGGCATCTACCGCGCGGAGCCGGGTCCGCTGGCCGCGCTGACCTTCAGTCAGGCGATCACGTTCGCCGAGATCGCGGTCGGTCTCCTGATCGACGGGCAGGACGCCGACGGTGGGACGGTCAGCGGGGTGGACGACCTGGTGGCCTACCGAGCCGAGGTCTACCAGGCGCAGGGGATGGTCATGGTCGATCTCGGCGTGACCCTGTCCGAGGCGATGGCCCGACTGCGGGGCTTCGCCTACTCCGATGGCCGTCCGCTCAGCGACGTCGCCCACGACGTCCTGGCCGGTATCCTGCAACTGAACCGGGACACCCTCTAGCAGCAGGGGTCGATGCCCGTGTTCGCCTGCGGGAGGGACCGGACCATGATCGCGGTGGAGCAGCTGGCGGAGGTCTTCGTCGAGATCGCCGACACCCTCGTGGACGACTTCGACGTCATCGAGTTCCTGCAGCTGGTGACCAGCCGCAGCGCGTCCATCTGCAACGCGTCCTCGGCCGGGCTGCTGCTAGCCGACGCGCACGGACAGCTGCAGTTCATGGCGGCGTCGCAGGAGTCGGTCAAGCTGCTCGAGCTGTTCCAGCTGCAGAACGCCGAAGGCCCCTGCCTGGACTGCTTCCACACCGGCACCGCGGTGGTCAATACCGACCTCGACGACGCGATCGAGCGATGGCCCGTTTTCGCGCCCCGCGCCGTGAGCGCCGGCTTCAGGTCGGTCCACGCCTTCCCGCTCCGCCACCGCAAGGACGTCATCGGCGCGCTGAACCTGTTCGGCACCGAGACCGGCCAGCTCGAGTCTCATGATGTGCGCATCATCCAGGCGCTGGCGGACGTCGCGACGATCGGCCTGATGCAGGAACGCGTCATCCAGGACCAGAAGATCGTGACCGAGCAGCTGCAGGGCGCTCTGAACAGCCGCATCACCATCGAGCAGGCCAAGGGCGCCCTGGCCCGCAGCCACGGCATCTCCGTCGACGCGGCCTTCGAGCTGATGCGCGACTACGCCCGCCGCAACCACCACCACCTGAGCGACGTCGCTCTAGCCGTCGTCTCCGATCCGGCAGTCCACCCCGAGCTCCTGAGTGGCCGCCCGACGCCCCCCGTCTGAGGCAGCTGCCGAGGACAGGGGAGGGGACGCGGCGTCAGCCCTCCTTGAGCATCTTCCGGATCTCGCTGGAACGGTAGCGTCGGTGTCCCCCGAGCGTCCGGATCGCATTGAGCTGACCGGTCTTGGCCCATCGTGTGATCGTCTTGGGGTCCACGCGGAACATCGCCGCGACCTCCGCTGGCGTGAGCAACGTCGGGGCACCCTCCGCGACCAGATCGGGGTCGGCGAGCACGGCTGCGGAAACCTCGTCGAGATCCCGGTGCTTGCGACGCGCGTAGCCGCGGATGAGGTCGTCGGCATCGTCGACATCGTCGACGCTGACGCCTCGCGTCCTGGCCAGGGCACCCTTGGCCTGCTCCCCGGTGATCTGGGTGGTCAGGGAGCGCTGGAAGCGCGCTGCATTGATCACGCCGTCCCGCAGGCCGCGTTCCCGGAGCAGCCCGGTGGTCGCGATGTCGGCAAGGGCCTGGATGATGCGCACGTCTCGGGGCTCGAGGTGCTCCGGATCGGAGCTGAAGAGGTTCATCGCCCCCACCACGTCCTTGCGGCCCCGGAGGGGGAAGGCGCTGACAGAACGGAACCCGGCGCGCACGGCGCGGGGGCCGAAGACGGGCCACCGCTCCCCGGACAGGGCGAGGTCGGCGTTGACCACCGGCGCGCCGGTCCGGAAGCAGTCCACCCACGGACCCTCCGCTCCCTCCATCTCGAAGAGCTCCCGCAGCGCGGCCGACTCCGTGGAGGAGGTGACGAACTTCAGCTGACCGTCGGCGTCGGCCAGCAGCACCCCCGCCCACAGGGACTGGCTCATCAGCACACTGCGGGTGGTGACGAGCCTGAGGAACTCGACGGGATCGACGTCATCGACGAGGGTGTCGGTGATCTCGACCAGAACTTCCGCAAGGTGTTCGCCCTTGATCACGCCGCCCACCCCTCACGAGTCAGGTCCTTCACGAGGTGCCACGGGTGACACGATTCGTCGAGGACGGATCGACCATCGGTGGTGGTCTCCTCCATCGTCAGGCTGAGTTGGCTGCTCATAGTGACTCCCGTATCTCGCTCAGAATGGACAGTTCTGATGCGCTGTCGGGGTCCGGGACAGCACAAACTACGACAAAGCGTATGTCAAGGTTCATCAGTGCGCGAGGGACACGCCGCCCATACCGGCGAAAGAATGCGGAACCGTCACGTCGTGAAAGGAGTGACCGGCAGAGCAGACGAGCCGCCCATCAGGCCACTGCTCGGCGGCACCGCATCGGGCTCGCACCCAGCACCTCCCGCAACCGGCATCGCCGCCAGCACGAGGTCGAGCAGGGCCACGGCTCCGGCCTTGTCGAGGGGCTCGTTGCCGTTGCCGCACTTGGGCGACTGCACGCACGCGGGGCAGCCGAGCTCGCAGCGGCACGAGGCGATCGCCTCGCGGGTGCCCGACAGCCAGGTGCGGCCCGCCTCGAAGCCGCGTTCGGCGAAGCCGGCGCCGCCCGGGTGCCCGTCGTAGACGAGGATCGTCGGCATCCCCGTGTCGGGGTGCATCGCCGTCGACACGCCGCCGACGTCCCACCGGTCGGAGGTCGCGACCAGCGGCAGCATCCCGATGGCTGCGTGCTCCGCGGCGTGCGCAGCTCCCGGCACCCGCATCTCGTCGATGCCGGCGGAGGCGAGCACCTCGGGCGTGAGGGTCCACCACACCGCCTTGGTCGCGAGGGTGCGCACCGGCAGGTCGAGCTGGTGCTCCCCGATCACCTCACCGGTCGGCAGGCGGCGCAGGAAGGAGGTCACCTGCGAGCGCACGGCGACGGCGCCGAAGCACCACCGACCGATGGGGGTCTGCGGCGGTCCGAGATCGACCTCCCGCTCGACCGAGACGATGTCGAACGCGCTCACCGACCGGGCCTGCGTCGACCACCCGGGGTCACCCGGCACGACCACGGCGGAGGCCTCCTCGAGGTCGAGCTCGGTGACGACATAGGTCTCGCCCTGGTGGACGTAGACCGCGCCGGTGTGGACCGCGGTCATCGCCCGCACGGCGTCGACCGTGCCGAACACCCGCCCGGTGCGGCCCTCGACGATCCGCACCGTCTCGCCGCTGTCGCGCAACGACAGGTGGTCGGACGGCCGGTCGGACCGGGCCCAGAACCACCCCCGTGGTCGCCGGCGCAGCATCCCCGACGCCACGAGCTCGTCGAGCAGCGCCACCATGCCCGGCCCGAAGTATGCCGCGTCGGCCTCGGTCACCGGCAGCTCGGCCGCCGCGGCGGCCAGGTGGGGTCGGAGGACGTGGGGGTTCTGCGGGTCGACGACCGCCGCCTCGACCGGGGCGTCGAAGATCGCCTCCGGGTGGTGCACCAGGAAGGTGTCCAGCGGGTCGTCCGCCGCCACGAGGACGGCGAGCGACTCCGCGCCGGCCCGGCCGGCGCGACCGGCCTGCTGCCAGAGCGATGCCCGCGTACCGGGCCACCCTGCGAGCAGCACCGCGTCGAGCCCGCTCACGTCGATGCCGAGCTCCAGGGCGTTGGTGGCGGCCAGCCCCACGAGCTCGCCGCTGCGCAGCGACCGCTCGAGCGCGCGGCGCTCCTCCGGGAGGTAGCCGCCGCGATAGGCCGCGATCGACCCCGGCCGACCGGCGGCGGCGCCGGTGAGGCGCGTGCGGGCGGCCGAGGCGACGACCTCGACGCCGCTGCGCGACCGAGCGAACGCCACGGTCTGGATGCCTCCGGACACGAGGTCGGCGAGCAGGTCGGCCGACTCCGCGACGGCGCTCCGCCGCCGCGGGGCGTCCTCGGCCGAGCCCGGCACGACGCCCGGCTCCCACAGCCCGAAGGTCATCGCCGCCCGCGGCGAGCCGTCCTGCGTCACCGGGCGCACCGGCATACCGACGAGGCGGGAAGCGTGCACCGCAGGGTCGGCGACGGTCGCGGAGGCGAGCACGAAGACGGGGGAGGAGTGGTAACGCGCGGCCACCCGGCGCAGTCGTCGCAGCACGAGCGACAGGTGCGTGCCGAAGACCCCGCGGTAGACGTGGCACTCGTCGACGACGACATAGCGCAGGGCGCGCAGGAACGGTGCCCAGCGCTCGTGGCCCGGTAGGAGGGAGTGGTGGAGCAGGTCGGGGTTCGTCAAAACGTATGCCGCGTGGTCGCGGATCCACCGGCGCTCCTCCGGCGGGGTGTCACCGTCGTAGGCCGCCGCCCGCAGCCCCGGTAGCGCGAGGCCTTCGAGCCGGCTCAGCTGGTCGTGGGCGAGGGCCTTCGTGGGCGCGAGGTAGAGCGCCGTGGCCCCCCGGCCCGTCGGCGCGGTCGCCCCGTCCACGAGGTCGGAGACCACGGGCAGGAGGTAGCCGAGGGACTTGCCCGACGCCGTGCCCGTCGAGAGGACGACGTGCTCGCCGGAGTGCGCCGCCTCGGCGGCCTCGAGCTGGTGGCTCCACAGCGACTCGACGCCACCCTGGCTGAGCGCGGCATACAGGCTCGGCGTGACCCAGGAGGGCCAGTCGGCGAGCACCGCGTCACGCGCCGGGACCCGGTGCACGTGCCTCAGCCGCTCGGCCCGGTCGCCGCGGGCGAGCCCGGCGAGGAGCGTCCGGGGGTCGGGCCGACCACGGGCTGCCGGAGGGGCCGCGGGATCGCCTTCGGGAGGCGTGGACATCGCGATCACCGTATGCCTTAACCACCGTCACGGCCGGAACGAGTAGGGTTCGGCAATCCCGCACGACAGGGCGTGCGTGACCGGCAGAAACAGGGTGGGCACACGGTGGACCTCGAGATCACGACGTCACGCAGCGGCGTCCGGACGGTCGTGCACGTCTCCGGCGAGATCGACGTCTACACCGTCCCGGCGCTGCGCGACCGCCTCGACGCCGAGATCGAGCGAGGCAACCACGACCTCGTCGTCGACCTCGGTGGGGTGACCTTCATGGACTCCACCGGCCTCGGCGTGCTCGTCGGACGGCTCAAGCTCATCCGCGGCTTCGGCGGCTCGATGCGGCTCGTCTCCGACCACGACCGGGTGCTCAAGGTCTTCACGATCACCGGGCTGGACAAGGTCTTCGAGATCTTCCCGACGGTCGACGAGGCCGTCGCGACCGCCGCCGGCTGACCGAGGAGCGATGCCCTGGGGGTGCGCAACCCCCGCACGGTGACCACCTTCACGTCTGGTTTGATTGGGCACCGACGTAACTGACCGGTAACGTCTCCCGCGAATCGTCACCCTCAACGGCCGAGCCACGCCGCTGTCGTGAGGTGAATCGCACCTCAAGGAGGAGTTGCTCCATGCCTGATCTCGCCCCGGCCGCGGTCACCCCGCTGGCCCTGGCAGGGACAGACCTGACCCTGGTCTATGTCGTCCTGGCCATCGCCGTCATCGCCCTCGCCTTCGGGCTCCTCTTCCGGCGGCAGGTGCTCGCGCACGACCCCGGCACGGAGAACATGCAGTCGATCGGGCTGGCGGTGGAGGAGGGGGCGCAGGCCTACCTCAAGCGTCAGTTCAGCACCCTCGTGCCGTTCGTCCTCATCGTCTTCGGCCTCCTCTTCCTGCTCCCGTCCGACAGCACCGGCGTCCGCTGGGGCCGGTCGGCCTTCTTCGTCGTCGGTGCCCTCTTCTCCGCCGGCATCGGCTACCTCGGTATGTCGCTCGCGGTCAAGGCCAACGTCCGGGTCGCTTCGGCGGCGCGCGACGGCGACCGCGACACCGGCATGCGCATCGCCTTCCGCACCGGTGGGACCGTCGGCATGGCCACCGTCGGTCTCGGCCTGCTCGGTGCCGCCGTCGTCGTGCTCCTCTACAAGGGCGATGCGCCCAAGGTGCTCGAGGGCTTCGGCTTCGGCGCCGCCCTGCTCGCGATGTTCATGCGCGTCGGCGGCGGCATCTTCACCAAGGCCGCCGACGTCGGCGCCGACCTCGTCGGCAAGGTCGAGGCCGGCATCCCCGAGGACGACCCGCGCAACGCCGCAACGATCGCCGACAACGTCGGCGACAACGTCGGGGACTGCGCCGGCATGGCCGCCGACCTCTTCGAGTCGTATGCCGTGATGCTCGTCGCCGCGCTCATCCTCGGCTCCGCGGCCCTCGACGAGAAGGGCCTCGTCTTCCCGCTGATCATCCCCGCCATCGGGGCGGTGACCGCGATCATCGGCGTGTTCATCACCCGGGTGAAGCCGGGCCAGAACGCCCTGAAGGCGATCAACCAGGGCTTCTACATCTCCGCGGTCATCTCCGCGGTCCTGTCCGTCGTGGCCGTCTACCTCTACCTCCCGTCGTCCGTCGCGGCCAAGCTCGATCCCACCACCGGGGTCGCCAGCGCCGCGATCGACGGGCTGCGCGTCCGGGCCTCGATCGCCGTCATCCTCGGCATCGTCCTCGCGGTGGTCATCCTCGGGCTGACCGGCTACTTCACCGGCACCGACAAGCGTCCGACGATGGACGTCGCCCGCACCTCGCGCACCGGCGCGGCCACGGTCGTCCTCTCCGGCATCGGCCTCGGCCTCGAGTCCGCCGTCTACACCGCGGTCATCATCGCCGCCGCGGTCTACGGCGCGTTCCTCCTCGGAGCCTCCTCGGTCGCCCTGTCGCTGTTCTTCGTCGCGGTCGCCGGCACCGGCGTCCTCACGACGGTCGGCGTCATCGTGGCGATGGACACCTTCGGCCCGGTCTCCGACAACGCGCAGGGCATCGCCGAGATGTCCGGTGACGTGGACGGCGAGGGCGCCCAGATCCTGACCGACCTCGACGCCGTCGGCAACACGACCAAGGCCATCACCAAGGGCATCGCCATCGCCACCGCCGTGCTCGCGGCCACCGCGCTGTTCGGCTCGTTCACGGACGCCTGGCGGACCGTGCTCACCCCGATCCTCAGCAAGGCCAGCACGGCGGCCCAGACCGACCTCAACGCCCAGATCCAGGCCGGCACACTGACCCAGGCGCAGGCGCAGACCCAGTACACCGCGCTCCTGACCAACCTGCAGACCGGCTTCGACCTGCAGATCTCCACCCCGAGCGTCCTCGTGGGGCTGATCCTGGGCTGCGCGGTCGTCTTCCTGTTCTCCGGCCTCGCGATCAACGCCGTCACCCGGGCGGCCGGAGCGATCGTCTTCGAGGTCCGTCGCCAGTTCCGCGACCACCCCGGGATCATGGACTACACCGAGAAGCCGGACTACGCCCGCGTCGTCGACATCTGCACGAAGGACTCGCTGCGCGAGCTGGCCACACCTGGTCTCCTGGCCGCGCTCACCCCGTTGATCGTGGGCTTCGGCCTCGGCATCGGTGCGCTCGCCGGCTTCCTCGGTGGAGCCATCGGGTCCGGCGCACTGATGGCGGTGTTCCTGGCCAACTCCGGTGGGGCGTGGGACAACGCGAAGAAGATCGTCGAGGACGGCCACTACGGCGGCAAGGGCTCCGACGCCCACGCGGCGACGGTCATCGGAGACACCGTCGGCGACCCGTTCAAGGACACCGCCGGGCCGGCGATCAACCCGTTGCTCAAGGTGATGAACCTCGTCTCGGTCCTCATCGCCCCGGCGATCGTCACCGTCAGCGTCGGAGACGGAGCGAACAATCTCCTGCGCTACGGCATCGCCGGCATCGCGCTGGTCATCGTCGTCGCTGCGGTCGCCATCTCGAAGTCGCGGGACATCGCGGTCGGCGGAGACGACGACGACGAGCCCGCCGAGGGCTTCGCGCCCGCCGTGCCTCCCGCCGAGGACGGCACGCCAATCGGACGGGGCCCCGAGGCCCCGGTGTCGCTGGACAAGGGCGCCGCTGGCAGCGTCGAGGGCGAAGGCCTCGAGCACGCCGAGACCCGCGTCTGATCCCGAGCCGCGCCAGTCGAAGGGCCGTCCCCATGGGGCGGCCCTTCGTCATGGTCTCGGCGTATGCCGCGAAACTGCCAGTTCGCTGAGAAGTCTTGTGCGCGTAGGCTCGACGGCTGCATTGTTCAGGCGCACCTGACGTCCGCCGGGTCCCGCCACCAAGGAGCTTCCCCCATGCTGAGCCTCGCGACATCCCGGTCCCGCCGACGGGTCCCCACCCTCGCCATCACCGCCCTGAGCCTGGCCGCGACGCTGCTGGCCTCCGGGCCGGCGCACAGTGCCCCCCTCCGCATCGCGGCCCGGACGGCCGGCGCGCACCCCGTCCCGGCGGTCACCGGCCACCTGCTCGCCGGCACCTCATCCTCCCCGCCCACCACCGCGCTCTGCCAGGCGACCTTCCACATCAACTGCTACTCCCCGGTCCAGATGCGCACGGCATACCACCTCGCGCCGCTCTACGGCCTGGGCGTCACCGGGGCGGGCCGCACGATCGCGATCGTCGACGCCTTCGGTTCTCCGACGATCCGGCACGACCTGCACGTCTTCGACCAGACCTACGGCATCGCCGACCCGCCGTCGCTGAAGATCATCCAGCCGGCCGGGCACTCGACCTTCAACCCCAACGACCCCGTGCAGATCGGCTGGGGACAGGAGACGACGCTCGACGTCGAGTACGCCCACGCGATCGCGCCCAGGGCCAACATCCTGCTGGTCGAGACGCCGGTCGCGGAGACCGAGGGCGTGACCGGGTTCCCCGAGATCGTGGCGGCCGAGAACTACGTCGTCGACCACGGTCTGGCCGACGTCATCACCCAGAGCTTCGGGGCGACCGAGACGACCTTCCCGACCCAGCAGAGCCTCCTCGACCTCCGGTCGGCGTTCATCAACGCCAACGAGCGCGGGGTCACCGTGCTGGCGTCCTCCGGTGACGCCGGCGCCACCAACCCCATCTCCCAGGACGGCAGCGTCCTCTCGACCGTGCCGGTGAACTCCTGGCCGTCCTCCGACCCACTCGTCACGAGCATCGGCGGCACCCAGCTGCACCTCGACGCGGCCGGCCACAAGACCTCGCCGGACGTCACGTGGAACGACGGTTTCGGCGCCTCCGGCGGTGGCGTCAGCCAGGTCTTCAGCCGGCCCGCCTTCCAGGACGGCGTCAGTGCGATCGTCGGCGCCCACCGCGGCACGCCCGACGTCTCGATGTCGGCCGCGGTCGACGGGGCCGCGATCTTCTACTACTCCTTCGACCCGGCCCACGTCGGCTGGCACCTGGTCGGGGGCACGAGCGAGGCATCTCCGCTGTTCTCGGGCATCGTCGCGCTGACCGCCCAGCTGGCCCACCGCTCGCTCGGCAACATCAACCAGGACCTTTACACCCTCAACCGGGTTCGCGCGTCCGGCATCGTCGACGTCACCTCGGGCGATAACTCGTTCGCGGGTGTCACGGGATACCCGGCCCTCCCGGGCTACGACATGGCGACGGGGATCGGCACCGTGGACGGCTTCGCCTTCGTGCCGCAGCTGCTCCTCGCATCGCAGCACCCGGCGCTGCCCTCGACGCCGTAACGGCTGGCGGTGGCGGGCTGGGTGGTCGCCCAGCCCGCTCCGCTGCCGGGCGCGGCATACGCTGTCGGCCGTGGTTGATGCCCCTGACGACACCCCGCGCCTGCGCCTCGACCTCCTCGCCGCCCTGCGCGCCGACCTGACCGCGGCCGGCTACACGGTCGACGGGGTGGAAGCGGCGCTCGGCCCGGTGGCCGCGGCCGCCCTCCACCGCGAGCAGCGGCTCCCGGCCGACCTCGCGACCCGCGACCGGTCCGAGCCCGTCGCTGTCCTGTTGCGACTGCTCGCCCTCGGACTCGGGGTCGACCGCGACCGGCTCGAGGCCGCCCTGCCGACCCTCGGGGTCGCGGGCCTCGAGGGGCTCGGACTGGTGGAGGCGGGCAGCCTGCGGCCGCTGTGCGACCTACGGCCCTACGCCGACGACGCCCACGAGTGGTGGGTCGCCTCCGACCTCTCCGAGCTCGTGACCGGGCCACCGCTGCGGGAGGACCACGTCCTCGGCATCGGTGGTGCCTCGACGACCCTCGCCGCGTGGACGATCCGGCGCCCGGTCGCCCGGGCCCTCGACCTCGGCACGGGTTGCGGCGTCCAGGCCCTCCACCTCGCCGCCCACGCCGAGACCATCGTCGCCACCGACGTCTCGGCCCGGGCCCTCGACTACGCGCGGTTCA
Organism: Lapillicoccus sp.; assembly: GCF_025353065.1. Classification (GTDB taxonomy): domain Bacteria; phylum Actinomycetota; class Actinomycetes; order Actinomycetales; family Dermatophilaceae; genus Lapillicoccus. The sequence continues at coordinate 4,085 of NZ_JANXRJ010000118.1, read as the reverse complement.
ACGCCGCCCTGGCCGGCCTGGACCTGGACCTGCGGCAGGGCAGCCTCCTCGAGCCGGTTGCCGCGGAGCGTTTCGACCTCGTCGTGAGCAACCCGCCGTTCGTCATCACGCCGCGGGCCGACGGGGTGCCGGTCTTCGAGTACCGCGACGGCGGGCTCGTCGGCGACGGCTTCGTCGAGTCGCTCGTGCGCTCGGTCGGGAGCGTGCTGGAGCCGGGCGGCGTGGCCCAGCTCCTCGGCAACTGGGAGGTGCCGCGCGGCACGACGTGGCGCGAGCGGTGGACGGGGTGGTTGCGCGGCACCGGGCTCGACGCGTGGGTCGTGCAGCGCGACGAGCAGGACCCGGCCGAGTATGCCGAGCTGTGGGCGCGCGACAGCGGCTCCCAGGCGGGGGTCGCGGGCTTCGAGGAGCTGTATGCCGCGTGGCTGGCGGACTTCGCCGCCCGCGACGTCGAACGGATCGGCTTCGGCGTGGTCACCCTCCAGCGGCCGGCCACCGACCGGGCCCCCTGGGTGGACCTCGTCGAGGCCACCGGCCCCGTCGCCCCGGCCATGGGCGCGACCGTCGAGGCCGGGCTGGCCGCCCGCACCTGGCTGGCCGAGCACGGTGACGCCGGCCTGCTCGACACCGCCTGGCGGTGCGCCGCCGACGTCACCGAGGAGCGGCACACCCGGCCCGGCGCGGAGCACCCCGGCGTCATCCTGCTGCGCCAGGGCGGCGGCCTGCGCCGGGCGATCCAGCTCGACACCGTCCTCTCCGGCCTGGTCAGCGTGTGCGACGGCACGCTCACCGCGCGGCAGGCGCTCGTGGCCATCGCCGAGCTCCTGGAGGTCGACCCCCAGGCGGGCGTGACGTCCGCCCTCCCGGTCCTGCGCGAGCTCGTCGCCGACGGGCTGCTGGTCGCTCCTGCGTGACCTCGAGCGGGACGCTCAACCGGCAGGTGCCCGGTATGCGACCCCGGGCGCGGGACATACCGGGCTCGTGCCGGTCGGCTGTCCCCAGCGCGGGTGTCGAGCGGGACGCTCAACCGGCAGGTGCCCGGTATGCGACCCCGGGTGCGGGACATACCGGGCTCGTGCCGGTCGGCTGTCCCGGGTGGCTAGGGACGCCCCGCTGACGGAAGTCGCTTGACCCTGACGTGGGGTGAGGGGTCACTGTGGTGTCGTGCTGCCCGCCGCCCTCCCGTCCGACTTGCTGAGTGAGCACTCACTCATCTACAGTCGAACGGTGTCCACCCGAGCGCGTTCCCTGCCGCCCGCCGAGCGCCGCACTGCCCTCGTCGACTCGGCCCGCCGCCTGATCAGCAGCCGCGGCACGGTGCCGAGCACCAAGGACATCGCCGAGGCCGCCGGCATCGCCGAGGGCACGATCTTCCGGGTCTTCGCGACGAAGGAGGATCTTCTCGATGCCGTCATCGCCTCGACCTTCTGCCCCGCGGTGTTGCGTCGGGGACTCGACGACATCGACGTCACCCTCCCGCTCCGGCCGCGCCTCGTCGCGCTGGCGGCGCTGCTGCAGCACCGGTTCACCGACGTGTTCGGCATCATGGGCGCCCTCGGCCTCACGGCTCCGCCACCCTCCTTGGCCGGGGTCCACGCGCACTGCACACCCGGTGAGGGTCACGTCGAGGGGGACGGACCGCCCGACGACCACCCCCGGCACACCGGCGGCGGGCCCGACGAGGCCGCCCGCACGGCATACCTGGTGGAGCGGTTCGTCGCCGCCGACGCCGGCCGGCTGAGGTGCACCCCGGAGCAGGTCATCACCTACCTGCGGCTGCTCACCTTCTCGGGCAGCCACCGCCAGCTCACCGGCGGCGAGCTGCTCGACCCGGAGGAGATCGTCGACGTCGTGCTGTCCGGCGTCGAGAAACCGGCCGCTGACAGTACCGGCGAAAAACACCACAAGACAACGGAACTCGCTGCCGCGGGCACCGTCACCACCATGACCCGCACGAGGAAGGCCCGCTGATGCTGCTGCGGATCACCCGTCGCTACCTGGCCCCTTACAAGGGTCCGCTGACGATCATCATCGTCCTCCAGCTCGTGGGGACGATCGCCTCGCTCTACCTGCCGACCCTCAACGCCGACATCATCGACCAGGGCGTCGCCAAGGGCGACACCGGTTACATCATGCGCACCGGTGGCTGGATGCTCGCCATCAGCATCGTCCAGATCATCGTGACCATCGTCGCGGCATACCTCGCTGCCCGTTCGTCGATGGGCATGGGTCGCGACCTGCGCGGCGCGATCTTCCACCGCGTCGTCGGCTTCTCGGCGCAGGAGGTGTCGAAGTTCGGCGCCCCGACCCTGATCTCCCGCAACACCAACGACGTGACGCAGATCCAGATGGTCGTCTTCATGGCGCTGGCCATGATGGTGTCGGCGCCGATCACGATGGTGGGCGGCATCGTCATGGCGCTGCGCCAGGACGTCGGCCTCTCGTGGCTCGTCGCCGTCGCGGTGCCGCTGCTCGCCCTCGCCGTCGGTCTGGTGATCCGCCGGATGATCCCGCAGTTCCAGGTCATGCAGACCTCGATCGACAGCGTCAACCGGATCATGCGCGAGCAGATCACCGGCATCCGGGTCGTGCGGGCGTTCGTGCGCGAGGACCACGAGGCCAAGCGCTTCGGTGGCGCCAACGCCAGCCTCACCTCGACCGCGCTCAACGTCGGCCGGCTGCAGGCCATCATCTTCCCGGTCGTCATGATCATCCTCAACGCCTCGACCGTCGGGGTCCTGTGGTTCGGGGCCGGCCGGGTCAACAGCGGCGACATGCAGATCGGCTCGCTCACGGCGTTCATGGCCTACCTCATCCAGATCCTCATCTCGGTGATGATGGCGACCTTCATGACGATGATGATCCCGCGGGCCTCGGTCTCGGCCGACCGCATCGGCGAGGTCCTCGACACGCTGTCGTCCGTCGCGGAGCCCGAGATGGGCGTCCGCACCATCGCCCCAGCGGTCGACGTGGTCTTCGACGCCGTCGACTTCCACTACCCCGGCGCCGAGTCGCCGGTCCTCAAGGGACTCTCGTTCCGGGCCGAGCCCGGCCACACGACCGCCGTCATCGGCAGCACGGGCGCGGGGAAGACGACGCTGGTCAACCTCATCCCGCGGCTGTTCGACGTCACCGGTGGGGCGATCCGGGTCGGGGGCACCGACGTCCGCGAGATGGACCTCGACACCTTGTGGCGCGAGATCGGCCTGGTCCCGCAGAAGCCCTACCTCTTCACGGGCACGGTGGCGAGCAACCTGCGCTACGGCAACTCCGACGCGAGCGACGACCAGCTCTGGGAGGCGTTGCGCGTAGCGCAGGCCAAGGACTTCGTCGAGGAGATGCCCGAGGGTCTCGAGTCGCCGATCGCGCAGGGCGGCACCAACGTCAGCGGCGGCCAGCGGCAGCGGCTCGCCATCGCCCGGGCGCTCGTCCGGCGTCCCCGGGTCTATCTCTTCGACGACTCGTTCTCGGCGCTCGACCTGTCGACCGACGCGCGGCTGCGCGCGGCCCTGCGGCCCGAGACCCGCGACGCGACCGTCATCATCGTGGCCCAGCGGGTCTCGACGATCATCGACGCCGACCTCATCGTGGTCCTCGACGACGGGGCGGTGGTGGGTCAGGGGCGGCATACCGAGCTGCTCGAGACGTGTGAGACCTACCGGGAGATCGTCGACTCCCAGCGATCCATGAGCGAGGTGGCGGTATGAGCCAGGAAGGCGTCAAGAGCGCCGAGGAGAAGGCCGCCGAGCAGCGTCGTGGTCCGACCGGGACGGCCCAGCACCGCGGGCCGATGGGCATGGCCATGTCGTCCGAGAAGTCCCGCAACTTCGGCCCCTCGGCCAAGCGGCTCGTCCGGCGGCTGCGGCCGGAGCGGTCCAAGGTGCTCGTCGTCGTGGTCCTCGCCATCGCCAGCGTCATCCTCAGCGCGGTCGGCCCCAAGATCCTCGGCCACGCGACCAACCTCATCTTCGAGGGCTACTTCGGGTCCCGGCTGCCGGCGGGTGCGAGCAAGGCAGCGGTCATCGAGGGCCTGCGCGCCAGTGGTCAGGGCCAGCTGGCCGACCTGCTGTCCGGGATGAATGTCG